>CAKZYZ010000354.1 GCA_937885075.1 uncultured bacterium
AGATGGAAGAAGCGCTCCAAAAGAGCGAGGTCCGTTACCGGGCGGTGGTGGAGGACCAGACTGAACTGATCTCCCGGTATTTACCGGATTTTACCTGCACCTTTGCCAATGAGGCTTACTGCCGCTATTTTGGATATGAGTGTGATAATCTGATAGGGCAGAGTCTGCGTGCCCTCTTCCCGGAAAAAGAACTCCCTCATCTGGAGAAGCAGTTGGCCGCGATGACTCCGGAATCTCCGGCCATGATTCATGAGCAGAAGATTATCGGCGCGCGGGGTGATCTCCGCTGGCAGCTCTGGAGCAACCGGGCGATCTTTGATAAGAGAGGAAAGGTCATTGAATATCAGTCGGTAGCCCGGGATATCACTGAACGGCGAAAGGCGGAGGTGGCCTTAAAGAAATCCCGCCGAATCCTTAAGGAACAGAAGAAGGTTCTGGAACAGAAGAATGTGGCCCTCCGGGAGATTCTGGAGCAGATCGGTTTTGAGAAGAAACAGATCAAGGACAATGTGATAAAAAATGTGGATGAACTGCTCATCCCCATCATCCGGAAGATGAAGACCAGAGCCACCGGCCAGATGACCGTATATGTCGAACTGCTGGAGAAAAACCTGGAAGAACTGGCCTCAGCCTTCGGAAAGAAAATATCCCGGGCCGAATTAAAATTAACCCCGCGGGAGATTGAGGTCTGCTCCCTGATCAAGAACGGGCTTGCCAGCAAGGAGTTGGCGGAGATTCTTCACATCTCGGTCAAAACGATAGAGCGCCACCGGGAGAGTATCCGGAAGAAGTTCGACATTCAGCATAAGCAGATTAATCTATTTACTTTTCTACAACAGTTATAACCCAATTTATTCATAAATTGGGTTATTTTAAAAAAATGCCGGAGGTGTCATCGCCGGCAACAATATAATGTGTTGATAATGAGTTATTTTTTCCTATGAGTTATTGCCCGATAATTCGAGAGAGCGTTCCACTCTGCCGGATCTTTTCTAAATGGCGGCTTCCGAAACGTCCTCCGCCAAGCATAACTGCTAAATGAGCAGTTGAAAGGCAGCGCGGACTTTTGGAACTTTTCTGTTGATTCGCAAGTATTTATTACTCAAGTTCTATCCAGTTTCGAAAGTCAGGGGAGTATTTAATTAAATAGAATCGTGGCAAAAATTGGAGAAGAAAGTTATGGCTTCATTGGAAAAATTAGCGTTAATGCTTCAGCGGGCTAAAGACGGTAAACCCTGTACTCTTAGAGAATGGGAGATAGTGGTTTTACCTCAATCGGTAAAAAAGATCCTTAAAAAGTTTGATTTAGAGCAGACCTTTAATAAAGACGAACCGGTCAACCAGGATATGGAACTGGCCGACCGGTTTTTTCAGGCCGGACTGGAATTAGCAACAGAGATCGGTCTGATGTGTCCCGATACCGAATCCACCATCCAGCTCAGCCGGGAGGAGATCCTGGAAGGGGTGGAAGCCGCCCCCGATCACCTGACCCTCGGGGAAGGCAACGATCGGATCACCATCCATGCTCGCCGGATCGAGGATCCGATCCCGCCGGTTCTGGGAGGGCCTCTGGCCATCCAGGTTTCGGAAGAACTCTATGTCCCGATTGCCGCCGGTATTTTGAAGAGCCGGAAGGTCCGGGTCCAGCAAGGTCCGTCGATTGACCGGGTCTTTGATCTCCCCGTTTATTCCGGCACTCCCTTTGAGACCATCGTCGCCTTCCGGGAGAACCGTCTCCGGGAAGAAGCCCAGTGGCGGGCCGGTCGTCCCGGGATCCCCAACATCACGATCGCTTCCAGCACCACCGAGTTCGGCAATCTGGGCGGTTTCGCCGGATCGACCCGGCCTGACAATCCGGCCATAGCGGTTATCCTCCACCCGGCCGAGCTGAAGATCTGTTACGCCAGTTTTCACAAGGCCGCCGCGGCGATCGGATACGGGGGCTACATCTTCTCCGGCACTAACTCGATGATCGGCGGTTACACCGGAGGAGCTGAAGGCGCGACCGTGGGAAATATCGCGACCGTGTTGCTCCAGTTCCCGGTCATGCAGGCGGATATGTCGAACTCGTCACTCTATGATGTTCGGATGGACTCGGTCTGCGGGAGGCATGGCCTCTGGGCGCTGAGCATGGCCAATCAGGCGATCAGCAACAATACTCACCTCCTTGACCACAAAGTCATCAATCAGTCCGCCGGTCCCTGCACCGAGGAGATCCTCTATACCACCGCGGCCGGCCTGATCGCGTCCGGGGTATCCGGGATGGAATTCAACCTCGGTCCCCGCTCCGCCGGGGGACGGTTCAAGAATTACCTCTCCCCGTTGGAGCACTGGTTCTCGGGTGAGGTCTTTGAAGCCAGCGCCAAACTATCCTTATCCCAGGCCAACGAATTGATCCTTTATCTGCTCAGTAAATATGAGGATACCCTGAAAGATCCTCCGAAAGGCCAGAGCTTTACCGAGTGCTTTGACATAAAAACTCTGACCCCGACCAAGGAATGGCAGAAAATTTATGACCGGGTTAAAGATGACCTGACGGCGCACGGGATGGAGTTTTAGTCCCGCCGATGGCGGGACTAACGTTGAAAAATAAGAACGTTGAAAAGGGAGGGATCGGTAATCAGTAATCAGTGATCGGTGATCAGTCAACCGGGTGGCCGAGTGTTCTTTTCCTGACAACCGATTACCGCTTACCGATTACTATCCTTTTAAAGGGGCCGAGGTAGGGGGATCAATCGGTGTTAATCCGTGTAATCCGTGGACAGAAAAGGGGGGGAGGTAGAGGGAAGCAATTAGTGCAAATTGGTGTAATTAGTGGACAGCAAAGCCGCCAAGCCAAGGTTGAAGGAGCAGGACCAATGAACAAAACCAGCGGATACAAGTATGTCGGAAAACCTGTTCTCCGGATTGATGTTCGGGAGAAGGTGACCGGCCAGACCAAATATTCTACCGATCTTTACTTTAAAGATATGCTTCGGGCGAAAGTTCTCAGAAGCCGCTACCCCCACGCGAAGATTCTTAAGCTGGACGTGGAGAAAGCGAGGCGCCTTCCCGGGGTAGAGGCGGTTCTCACCCATGAAGACGTTCCCGGTCATAACGGCTTTGGAATTATCGAACCCAACTGGCCGGTCCTCTGTTCCGACCGGGTCCGTTACCGGGGGGACGCGATCGCTCTGGTGGCGGCGGTAGATGAGCGGACCGCCGAAGAAGCTCTCTCCCTGATCGAGGTGGAGTATGAACCGCTGGAAATTATCGATACCCCGGAGGAGGCTCTCCGTGAGAATGCTCCCCTGATTCATGAGGATGGGAATATCCTCCATACCATGGAGTTGAGCAAGGGAGACGCGGAGACGGGATTCGAAGAATCGGAGATTATCCATGAGAAGACTTATAATACCCAGTTCATGGAACACGCCTATATTGAGACCGAGGGTGGGGTAGCAATCTATAATGAAGATGACGGCGTTATCACCATCTGGTGCGGCAGCCAGTATGTTTTTCGCGATCAGCTCCAGGTAGCCCGCAGCCTTGACTGGGACCCCGAGAAGATCAGGGTTATTGGTTCTCCGGTCGGGGGTGCCTTCGGGGGGAAGGATGAGATCAGCACCCAGATTCATACCGCGCTGCTGGCGCTCCATACAAAAAAACCGGTCCGTCTTCACTGGACCCGGGAAGAATCGATCGTGGTTGGTCCCAAGCGCCACGCGTTTAAGACTGATTTCAAGATTGGAATGAACAAAGCCGGCCATTTCCAAGTCATTGATCTATCTCTGGAAGCCAATGGTGGGCCCTACGATACCATCAGTGGTCCGGTTCTCAATGTAGCGGTGGAAGTAGGGTCAGGTCCCTATCGGTATTCAAATTCACATATCAAGGGGGTGACAGTCTATACCAACAATACGGTAGGAGGTGAATTTCGTGGATTTGGCGGTCCTCAGACTTCATTCGGTATGGAGCAGGAGATTGACCGGCTGGCCGAAGAGATCAAGATGGATCCGATCGAATTTCGGCTCCATAACGCGGTGGAGAAAGGAGATATCTCTGTTATCGATCATGAATTAAAGACCAGTACCGGCACCAAAGCGACCCTGCGGGCCGCCCGGGATACCGACCTCTGGCGGAACCGGGAGAAGATCAAGCGTGATCTCGGGGAAAAGTATCCGGACTGCCAATTTGGTGTCGGGGTAGCGACGATCATGGTTCCGGTTGGACTGGGGGTTGGTATCCCCGACTTCGCCAATGTGGTAATTGAAATCGGTGAAGAAGGGAGCGTAACTCTACGGACCGGAGCGATTGAGATCGGCCAAGGAAACCTGACCGCCTACGCCCAGATGCTGGCTGAATCGCTGGAGTGCGATATCGAAAAGATTGAAGTGATTCATGGAGATACATTTCTTACTCCTGATTCGGGGTCGGTCACCGCTTCTCGTTCAATTATGATGGTTGGGAACGCTATCCTTAACGGGGTGAAACAATTGATCCCCCGGTTGATATCCCTTGGCGCGGATCTCCTGGAAGTCCCGGAGGAAGAAGCGGAGTATGGCGGTGGCCGGGTCTCTCTGAAGAAAGATCCCGGCCGGGCGGTCACTATCGCCCAACTGGCTGATGCCGCGCTCCGGCGAAAAGATCCCTTGAAGGTTACCGGGACCTCTAATATGCCGGAATCGGATAAGGATTTTGGCGATGGCCTTCCCCATATCTGTTATACCTATAATACTCAGTTGGCCCTGGTAGGGGTTGATATGGGGACCGGTGAAGTTGAAGTTAGAAATACCATCTCACTCCCGCAGTTGGGAAGGGCGATAAACTCGGCCGGGGTGGAAGGGCAGTGTGAAGGTGCTACAGTAATGGGACAGGGGTACGCTCTTTACGAAGACGTAATAGTTAAAGAAGGGGAATTTAAAAATACCGGATTCTCCACCTATATTATCCCCACCTCTCTCGATGCTACCGATCATGAGACAGTGGTCGTTGACCTACCGGAGCTCGAAGGACCCTTCGGTGCCAAGGGGATCGGAGAAGCCTCCACCTGCACCATCGCCCCGGCCATCGCCAACGCCATCTATGACGCGGTAGGGATCCGATTCGATTCCCTGCCGATTACCCCGGAGAAGGTTTGGAAAAAGATTAGGTTGGGCAGTGGGGAGTAGGCAGTGGGCAGTGGACCGGCCCTGTAGCCGCGGTCGCTGACCGCGGATGGGGGAATGGGGAGTGGGCAGAGGTAGAAGCAGGGATGAGGAGGTAGGAGCAGGGAATGGCAGGGACTGAACGTCGAACTTCGAATGCCGAACTTCGAACGTCGCATAGCTTGCAGCGCCTCGCAAAATGTCTTCGGCACCGCAGGGTAAACCCCGTAAAATGATTTCGTCACCTCGTGGTAAAAATTCGTAGTTCTTTTTTATTTAGCGAAGATTCGCGGTTTAATCACTTACAAAACTAAGTTATGGGAGGAGTATAATAACTCATGGCTAAAGCGGAGATCAAACCAGGGATCTGTGGTTTTACCACCACGGTAGAGGTGTGTAAGACCGGGGTTCGTTCCTGTTCACTGACGGTTAAAAGCGACTGTTCCCACATCCGGGAACTGGCCTCGAAACTGACCGAACTTGACCCCTTCCGGGAGATTGCATTTCGCGGGGAAGGGCCACTGGTCTTCCGGGAGGCAGCAAGAACTCTTCCTCATCCCGCCTGTCCGGTTCCGATCGGGATCATCAAAGCGATCGAGGTGGAAGCCGGTCTGGCCCTCCCCCGGGATGTGGAGATAAGGTTGAGCAAGTAAAGAATGAATAAATACTCTTACGATTGCTTGGCGGCGGTTGAAAAAGAAAACGCGCTTGAATAAAAAGCGGTACTACCCCGGTAGTGCCGCTTTTCTGATACTCCCCCATATTGTTCTATTATCCCCGCCTCTTCCCATGTTATAATTCGCTCCAGAGGATAAAAATTTAGCGCCTTCGGCGCTAACGTTAAAAAATAAAGCCGTTGAAGAATAAGAACGTTGAAGAAAAAAAACGTTAAACGCCCAGCAAAATGCGGAGCGGCTACCATCATCACGAAATTTATGGAGATAATAAATGACTCTTCAGTACCTTGGACAAAATCTTTCCCGGCCTGACGCGTTTGACAAAATAACCGGGGCGGCCACTTATCTTGATGATATCCGCCTTCCCGGTCTTCTTCATATGGCGGTTCTCCTCCCTGAAGACGCGCACGCGATAATCCGTTCAATCGATGTAACCGAGGCTGAAAGGTCTCCGGGGGTAGTACAGGTGGTTATCGGACGTGATTGCCCATCCCGTCATGGGATCGATTTTCGGGACCGGCGGCCGCTGGCGGTCGATCGGGTTCGCCACGTCGGTGAACCGGTGGCGGCGGTTATCGCTGAAGATGTCCGTCAGGCCCGTCTCGCCGTCCATAAGATCCGGGTTGAGTATGAGCAGTTACCGGTTTACACCGATGGACGCGCGGCCATGGCGGGTGGAGCTATCTTGATTCATCCGGAGACCGACCCGGAAGAGTATCCCGCCAGCTGGAATCATCTTCCCGGGACCAATATTGTCAATCATCAGGTACTGAAGAAGGGGAACCTCGATCAGGGGGTTGCCGATTCCGATATTACTGTCGAAGGTGAATTTAATTATCCGTTTTCCGTCCCCGGAGCGATTGAACCGCATGGAGCGATTGTCTGGTTTAAAGGGAATGGGATAATTGAGGCGTGGCTCTCCTGTATCCGTCCCTTCATGGTAAGAAAAATGCTGGCTGAGATTTACCATCGGCCGGTAAGCTCCGTCCGGGTACACGTCCCGGAGGTGGGAGGATGTTTCGGGGATAAATCCGGAACTCACTTTGTCTTTACGGTGGCCGCGGCGGCCAGCCGTATCCCCGGCCGGCCGGTTAAATGGTTTGCTACCCGCAAAGAATCTTTTCTCTGCGGTTCGATCGGAAATGGGATCAGAACTCGTCTGAAGATCGGCGCTGATTCCAGAGGAAATCTCACCTTCTTTAAAGGAGTCGTCCATCACTCGGTAGGGGCATATTCTGACATAGGGAGCGGTGTGATGACAGCCGCCCTGGCGAATATCACGGGCCCGTATGAGGTTCCCAATTACCAACTGGAAGGATCTTGTGTCTATACCAATACGCCCCCGGTCGGGGCACTCCGCGGCTTCGGCAACCAGTCGGCCTTTTTCGCCACGGAAAGGCTGATGGATATGCTGGCAAAAAAATTGAAGATGAATCCGGTCCGCTTGCGGGAGATAAATCTTCCGCGAGCCGGTCAGGGGAATCATCCCGGTGACCTGGGGGATGTTGGTGGATGTGTAAGTATCGTTGCCGAGAAACTTTATCCCCGACCCAAGCCGGTTGAGGATGAATTGTATTTTTACGGGCGCGGTTTTTCCGTTCTTAGAAAAACCCCCGGTCCGACCGGATTCTACGGCCGGAGCTGTTATCTGAAATTCAATGGAGATGGATCCGTAACTTTAAATTTCGGAACAGTGGATATGGGAGGGGGGCATCGCAATGCCATGCGCCAGATCGCGGCGGAAACGCTGCGGATCTCTCCGGAGAGGATTACGGTCTCCTCCGATATCGATACCCAGACATCTCCCTGGGAGTGGCAGACAGTGGGCTCGCTTTCGGTTTTACTCTGCGGGCAGGCGGTGGTCGAGGCCGCCGGGAAGGCGATTGAACTATTGAAAGAGACCGCCGCCCGGGTTCTTGGATGTCCATCGGGCCAGCTTAGCTAGACCTTACTCGAAAAGCCTTTTAAACCACGAAGAACACGAAGTTCACGAAGGAATTTGAAGAAACAAAGGAAAATTCCATAGTTTTCTTTGTTTTTCTTCGTGTTCTTCGTGACCTTCGTGGTGAATATTTAGTTTTTTAGCACAGAATGTTAAAAATACCTTTTCGAGTACGGCCTAGCTACGATGGTGAACAGGTCTTCAAAACGTCCGATCCCGCGGTTCGGGTTCCAGTCGCCGGTCTGGCGCACGGTTTTCGCGATGAGTCGGGAAGGACGATCGGTGGTGAGATCCAGACCACATCAAATGTACATCTGGATAACCGGTTCCTCCCCGGTCGGGACGGAGGAGGACAGTTTGAATCAGTCTTTATCTATGGCGCCCAGGGGTGTGAACTGCGGATCCATAAGGAGACCGGGCGCGTAATCATCGATCACTTTATCTCGTCTTTTGATGTGGGCCGGGTTATCAATCCCCAACAGATCCGGGGGCAGGTAACCGGCGGCGTGATGATGGCGCTTGGCGCGGCGTTGAACGAAGAACTGAAATTTGATCGACTGGGAAGACCCCTCAATCCATCCTTCGGCCGGTATCGCTTGCCGACTATCTCCGACGCGCCGCTCAGGCAGACGATTGAGTTTGTGGAGACCCCGTTAGAGATCGGCCCTTTCGGAGCCCGTCCGATCGGAGAGGGGACGGTGGTGGGAGTAACCCCGGCGATTCTGAACGCTATCGCCGACGCGACCGGAATCCAGTTCTACGATCTCCCGGTCACCCCCGACCGGATCAAGGCGGCCTTGAAAAATGCATCGGGATTTTGATTTAAGATGGTTTTGGATCATGGCATCGCCTTTGTTGCCCATTAAGAATAGGCAATAAATGGGCAGAATTATATGATTGTCATCAATATATTTATGTGAGAAAATATTTAATCTAGTACTACGCTCCCGCGTGGTAATGTTTAGCCGTATGTCCCTGTTTTGTAATTTTTCCGAGAACCATCCGGATCCCGATTTATTCAAAACATAATAATTTTTACAAAGTAAAAATTATTGTCCCGGTTGAATCAACCGGGGCCGGATAAAGTAGCGAACGAAGGAGCTAATTTATAAATGAAAGACAGACGATTCATACTGGCCCGGACCAGGCTTCTGGTCCCGTTGAGTGACGCGCTGGGAGAGGATACCCGGATTACCGACGGGTATGTCCTGACCGACGGTTCCCGGATTAAAGAGGTGGGTTGCTACTCTCCAGAACGGGGGAGAGAGATTGTCGCGGAGTGTGGCAGCGAGCTACTGGTCCTGGGAGCGGAACCGAAGGACTCATATTCCGAGGAGGATATCCCGATGCTTGACGGGGTGGCCCTTCCCGGATTTATCAAGTGCCACGGGCACGACCATGAGTCGCCGATCATCGGGATCTCCAAGGATGAGCCACTGGTTGACTGGCTTGATCATACCGTAAATATGTTTACCGGCTTTATGAATACCCGGAGGGAAGAGTTGACCGAACGCTTCGGGAAGTCACCCAATCTGATCCCTTACCTTAAGGCCCGCCTTGACGATATCCACTACGGGATTACCTCCTGCCTGGTAAATCATACCAGTTTCAACAAATACCGGATTGATGATCTGGTCTCTGCCAATCTGGCGTCCGGGAGTAAGATGACGATCGCGGTAGGGAGTTCCGATCAGAACTATGACCCGCGGGTAATGGAGACAATCGATCAGGCGGTAGATCGCCTGGAGCAGGCGCAAAAATCGTTTGGCGAGACCGAAAGGGTCGAGATCATCCCCGGCCCGGATCAGATATTTTCCAACAGCCCCGAGATGCTCTCCGCCCTGAAGAATTGGGCCGACCGTTACGGCAAACTGGTCCACGTGCATAGTTCCGAGGAGCCGGATACCACCCGGTGGTTCGCTGAAGAGTACGGCAAAACCCCGATTGAGATGGCCGCGAGCGCGGGTTTTCTAAATTCATACACCCTCCTGGCCCACCAGTGCAACAGTACCGACCGAGATCTGGAGATAATCCGGGAGTCGGGCGCGACCGTGGTCCACAACCCGCTGGCCAATACCATCATCGGCGATGGGATGCCGCCGATCATCCGGATGATGGAGATGGGTATCCCGGTCGTGATCTCCACCGATGGCGCCGGGGCGGCCGACAATCAGAACATCATCAACGCCGCCCGCCTGGCCGCCCAGTATCAGAAAGCCTATCACCGGGATGCCACGCTCCTCCCCTCACTCACCCTGCTGAAGATGATCACCGTTGACGCGGCCCGGGCCCTCCGGTTAAACGCGGGACGGCTGGAAGAGGGCAAAGACGCCGATTTCATCATCCTCGATCTCAAACCTTCGAACCTGGTCCCCAGCCGGGCCGACAATATAATTGAAAATATTATTTGGGCCGCGGACGGCAATGAAGTACAATGGATGGTAGCTAACGGACTGTTGCTCCGGGATGACTATCGGGCAGTCCGCCTGGACGAGAAGATGATCAAAAAAGAAACCCAGCAGCTCTCGGAATTAATGATTGAATTCAGGGATCGCACGGAAGAGATTGTCGCCACCGGGATAAGAGGTGAACAGAACTGAAAAACCGTTTCCAGCTCAGTAAGGCGATTGCCAACCTCACGCCGATAGGGGCTCTCATCCTGGCCCTGATGGTCGGGGTGGTGATGCTGGTGCTGATGGGGGTCAACCCGATTATCGCCTTCGGGGCTCTCCTTAACGGGGCCTTCGGTAATAAGTTCGCCCTGGCCAACACGGTGGTAAAAGCGACCCCGATCCTCTTTGTCGGCCTGGGGATCTGTATCTCTTTCCGGGCCGGAGCCTTGAATATCGGAGGGGAAGGGCAGTTGGTGGTTGGCGGCCTCGCGTCTATCTCGATCGCCCTGGCGATACCGGAATGGCCCGGCTGGATGGTTATCACCTTAGCCTGTCTGGGAGGGATGATCGCCGGAGCGATCTGGGGCGGAATCGCCGGGGTGCTCAAGGCCTATTTTAAAGTAAATGAGGTCCTCTCCACGATCATGCTCAACTATATCGCCGTCTATCTGATGACCTTTCTAATCCACGGCGTATTGATGGACCCGAAACAGAGAGAGAGCGGATCCTTTATCCCGGAGACGGCGCGGATCGCCCGATCCTGCGACCTGCCCCGTCTTATTCCCACCCGTGCCCATCTGGGGATTGTGATCGCGATTGTCTTAGCCTTCGCGGTCTATCTCTTTCTCTGGCGGACCACGATCGGGTTTCGCCTCCGCATGGTGGGAAAGAGCCCACGGGCCTCTCTCAACGCCGGAGTCAATGTCAAGAGTTACACGATCCTGGCACTTCTGCTGGGCGGGGCCTTCGCCGGACTGGGAGGCGCGGTAGAGATACTGGGGACCCGCTATAATATGTTCACCGATAGTTCGATGTCCTGTTTCACCTCCAGCGCGGGCTTCAATGGAATTGTGGCTGCCCTCTTCGGGCAGCTTCATCCGATCGGGGCTATCCCGGCCTCATTCCTGCTGGGCGCCCTCCTCTCCGGGGCTCAGAAGATGCAGCGGGTGGTCCAGGTACCCTCCGCCCTGATCGGGACATTGAACGGTTTAATAGTCCTTTTCGTGGTAGGGAGCGAGGTCATCCGCCGGCGTCTCTCATCCCGGGCCGAGCTTTCGGCGGAGAAAGAAGCCGACTTCAAAAGGCCTGATGACTCGGACTTCGAAGAGTCCGGACAGGACGGAGAAGACGGTAAGCAGTAAACAGTAAACAGTAAGCAGTAATCTGTGAGCGGTAAGCGGTTGGCCGAGCACCGTAGTGTTGATTTTACCGCTTACTGCTAACTGTTTACCGCTTACTATTTTTGACAGGACGATTAAGAAAGCAAAAAAACTTAAAGGCAGGACGATTACAGGCAGGACGATTAAAAAAGCAAAGAATTAAAGGCAGAATGATTACGGGCCCCGAATGGAATTAGGGGGGGACTTGAATGATTAAAAGATAGACTGATTAAAATTGGAATAAATATAGGCAGAATAACAATTGGGATGTTGTTTTAATATTTTTAAAAGCAGGTGCGAGGTGAGGCTAATCATTCTGCCCGTAATCATTCTGCCTTATAAGGGGCCGAGGTGGGGGGCAGTATAAAGACTGAACATCGAACGTCGAACGCTCAACTTCGAACGTCGAACGAAAAGAGGCTGAGGCAAGGCATCAATTAGTGTGAATTAGTGTAATTAGTGGACTGCAAAGCCGCCAAGCCGAGGCGTAACAATCAGAGTAATCAGAGTAATCCGTGGACAAAAAGGGGCCGAGGTAGGGGGAAATAGTCCTGTCAGAGCAAAGCTATGTTGAAAGAAACAATAATCGGAATCGCCGGATCGGGGATCCGACTGGCTACGCCCTATCTCTATGCCGCGATCGGGGAGGCCTTCGGGCAGCTCTCCGGGGTGCTCAACTTAGGCGTTGACGGGATCATGCTGATGGGCTCCTTCGCGGCCTTCTTCGTAGCCTTCAAGACCGGGAGTCTGCTCCTGGGGCTTCTGGCGGCGGTTATCGTAGGCGGTCTGATGGGGCTCTTCATGGCCTTTATCAGCGTGACCATGCAGGCGGAGCAGGGGATCAGCGGGATTGGTCTCTACCTCTTCGGGTTGGGATTGAGCGAGTTGCTCTTCAAGAAGATGCTGGGAACGGTGCAGACCGTAAATGGCTTCGCGCCGGTGCCGATCCCGCTGCTGGCAAAGATCCCGATTCTGGGGGAGATCTTCTTCCAGCAGAATGTCCTGGTCTACGGGGCGTTTCTTCTGGTGCCGGTGGCCTGGTTTGTTATCAACAAAACACCATTAGGGCTCAAGGTCCGGGCGGCGGGCCAGAATCCGCAGGCGGCGGACTCCCTGGGGGTGAATATCAATCGGGTCCGTTATCTGGCGGTAACGGTGGGGGGAATGCTCGCCGGGATAGCCGGAGCATCGCTCTCGATCGCTCTCCTTAATCTCTTCCAGCAGAATATCACCAACGGGATGGGATTTATCGCGGTGGCACTGGTCTATTTCGGACGCTGGCGCCCGATGGGGATACTGGTAGGGGCGCTCCTCTTCAGCATGGTCAACGCCTTTCAGATCTGGGCCCAGGTCCAGGGGATCGGAATACCGCCCGACTTCATGCTGATGATCCCCTATATTATTACCATTGTGGTCCTGGCGGCAATGGTGAAACAGCGTGTCCGGAGTCCGGCGGCGCTGAATAAGCCGTTTGAGAGAGGAGAATGAGTCAAGAGGTAGAAGCAGGGAAAAGCAGGGAGAAGAACAACAAGTTTAAAGTGCCTAAAGTGCGCTAAAGTGCCTAAAGTTGTTCGCTTTCGCCTAGATTTCAGGCTTCTGGCTTCAAAGAAAATAGATACGAGACAGGGGATAGCGGAATGTCCAATATCCAACGGCCAATAACCAATCTCCAAATGCGAATGGCCAACATTGCAGGTGAATTTGGAAATCAACCTTCGCTAAATCCCCGAAACAAGTTCGGGATGCAAGCACTTTGGCGGACCTGTTGGAAATTCATTATGGGGCCGAGGGAGGGATTGGTAATCAGTAATCAGTGATCGGTAATCAGTCACCGGGTGGCTGAGTGTTCTTTTACTGGTAACCGATTACTGATTACTGATTACTATCCTTTTAAAGGGGCCGCGGCAGGGGGGATTCTTGCGTATTTTGCGTCTTTTTGCGGCTAATATAGGAGCCGGGGGGGAGTTGTTTGATTTTTGATGCTTGTAATTTCTAATTAATCCGCGGCTGCCGCGAAGATACCGGACAGGAGGTGATGATCAGGCAGCAGAGAAAAAGCTGGAATTGAATTTAACCGGCGAAAAAGTCATGCCTGTTTCTCAAAATTATTCGTCGAAAGCAAAAGTTTTAACAATTATCTTATTTTTCCGGAGGAAAAATAAGATAGGGAGGAGAGAAAGAATGAAATTAAGGAATTTAATAGTAGGGTTAGTCGCGCTGGCGCTGATATTGACCGGGCTCACCTCGGGCGCCGAGGCCAAACCGTTCCGGGTAGCCTGGGTCATGCCCAGTACCATCAACGATTACGGTTGGTGCCAGTCTTTTTATGAAGCTCTGGTTGAGATTCAGAAGGAGATGGGGGGAAAAGATAAATTTGAATTCACTTATTCCGAACTTCTCTTCATGCTGGATGACGCTGATGCCGCGATCCGAGATTATGCCAGCCAGGGATATGATCTGGTTGTAGCTCATGGCTCCCAGTACGGCAGTCTCCTCAAGAATATCGCTCCGGATTTCCCTGAAATCAGTTTTTGCTGGGGTACCGGCGGAGATCCTTTTACCGATCTGGGGATCAAAAATGTCTTTGGATACAGCAACCTGGCTGATCAGTCCGGTTTCGCCATGGGCGCTCTGGCGGGAAAATTAACCAATAGCGGAATCATCGGCTGGGTTGGTCCGGTTGAGGCCAGTTCAACCAAGTCATTCGCCGATGGTTTCAAAAAGGGGGTTAAATATACCAATCCCACCGCCAAGGTTAATGTAACCTGGACCGGTTCCTACTCCGACCTGGCTCTGGCCTCCGAGGCGGCCCAGGCCCATATCGCCGCCGGCGCCGATGTACTGGCCGGTCACGCTCAGATCCAGGTAGCCATTATTAACGCCTGCGCGCAGAAAGGGGTATATTTTCTCGGTGCTCAATCCAATCAGATCCCCTTCAAGCCTGATACCGTAGTAGCGAGTCAGGTCAATATGTGGAAGGTAGCACTGGCGCCAATGATTAAGGCGATTCAGGGCGGCAAACTGGGCGGAGAAAAATTTGAGCTGACTTTAGAGAACGGTGGCCAGGTGATTGTGGTTAACGATCCGCTGCTGCAGAAGGCCTTCATCGGTGATACCGTCCAGAAGATCATCGACGGCAAGATCAAGACGGACTGAACAAGAAGTAAGGGACGAATATCCAATGACCAATGTCCAATATGAAGGGATCGGTAATCAGTAACCAGTGATCGGTGATCAGTCAGCCGGGTGGCCAGGTGTTCTTTTACTGATAACTGATCACCGCTTACTGATTACTATCCTTTTGAAGGGGCCGAGGTAGGGGGATCAATCAGTGCAAATCTGTGTAATCCGTGGACAAAAAAAAGGGGGGGAGGTAGGGGGGGTAAATTAGTGTACATTAGTGTAATTAGTGGACTGCAAAGCCGCCAAGCCAAGGTGAAACAATTCGCGCAATTCGTGTAATTCGTAGTTCATTTAAGCGACCGGCCGAAGCGAAACAATCAGAGTAATCCGTGTAATCTGTGGACAAAAAGAAGGGGCCGAGGTAGGGGGAAACAAAAGAAGTAATCAGTGGACTGAACCGAAGATGACTACCGACCAGACAGCAATCAATTTAATCAAGGTGGACTCCCTGGAGGCCCGGGGGATCGTGAAACGATTCCCCGGGGTCCTGGCCAACGACCATATTGACTTCGAAGTCCATGCCGGTGAAGTACATTCGCTCCTGGGAGAGAACGGAGCGGGCAAGTCCACCCTGATGAAAATCCTCTACGGGATGTATCAGCCCGACGAGGGGGAGATTTTGGTCAACGGCAAGGTGGTCCGGATCCGTTCCCCTCTCGACGCCATGAGCCACGGGATCGGAATGGTCCATCAGCACTTCATGCTGGTTCCGACCCTTACGGTGACCGAGAATATAGCTCTGGGTCTTCCTTCCTCGCGGAAAGTTCTTCTGGACCTGGACGTGGTGGCCCGGCGGATTGAGGAGTTGGCTGCTATCTATCATCTCCAGATAAACCCCAAAGCGCCGGTCTGGCAGCTCTCAGTGGGGGAGCAGCAGCGGGTGGAGATCCTGAAGGTTCTCTACCGGGGCGCTTCGGTCCTGATCCTGGATGAGCCGACCGCGGTCCTGACCCCCCAGGAGGTGGATGGTCTCTTCAAGACTCTCCACAAGATGGTGGCTCAGGGCCACGCCCTGGTCTTTATCAGCCACAAGCTCTGGGAGGTGATGGCTCTCTCCAATCGGGTGACGGTACTTCATACCGGGCGGATGGTAGGAGAGTTGCCGATTGAGGAGGCGGACGAGAGGAAGCTGGCCAGTATGATGGTGGGGCGGGATTTTCTGATGCGGGTGGATCATCCGGAGGTGGAGATGGGGGAGGTTCATCTGGAGCTGAAAGGGATCCGGGCTCTGGGGGAGAGCGGACTGGAGTCGCTCAAGGGAGTTGATCTCCGGATACGGTCCGGTGAGATCCTGGGATTGGCCGGGGTTTCGGGGAACGGACAGCGGGATCTGGCCGAGGTGATCGCCGGGTTGAGACCTCCGACGGCCGGGGAGGTCTTCATGGAGGGGGTGGACGTGACCGGCTGGACCCCGGCGAAACTACTGGAGCACGGTCTCTCCTATATCCCGGAGGCGCGGATGGTTGATGGAACAGTGGGTGATTTTTCTGTTTCGGAGAATCTGATTATGAAGGATCATACCTACCCACCCTATGCCGATGGAATCTTCATGAACTTCAAGAATATCGCGAAAGAAAGCAAGCGATTGGTCGAGACATTCGATATCAAGACCCCTTCCATAGCTACTCCGATCAAGAACCTCTCCGGGGGGAATATCCAGAAGCTGATTCTGGCCCGGGAGATATCGAGAGGACCGCGGGTACTGGTCGCGGCCCAGCCGACCCGGGGACTGGATATCCGGGCAACCGAGTATGTGCGGCGGCGGATCACCGAGCAGCGGGAGAAGGGAGTTACCACGCTCCTGATTTCGGAGGATCTCGATGAGATTCTCTCGCTCTCCGACCGGATCGCGGTGATCTTCGAGGGAGAGATCATGGGGGTGGTGGACCGGGATGATGCCACGTTTGAGAATTTGGGGCTGATGATGGGGGGGAGGAAGATGGAGACTGAAGAATGAACTTCGAACTAAAACAAAAAGACAATTAGACAAGACGATTTAGGGACAGGACGATTAAAAGCAAAAAGAATTGTGGCAGGACGATTATAGGCAGGACGATTAAAAAGCAAAAAAACTTAAAGGCAGAATGATTACGGGCAGAATGATTAAAAAGCAAAGGAATTAAAGGCGGAATGATTAAAAGAAAAATAATATAGCCCGAGGCGAGGCTAATCATTCTGCCCCAAATTATTCTGCCTTAAAAGGCCCGAAGTGAGGCAAATCGTCCTGACTGTAATAGTCCTGCCATAAAAAAGGGGGTGAAGTGGGGGGAGAAGGATCAGAAAGTGACAACTTTAAATCAGGACAATTTTGGATATTGGGTATTGGTTGACTTCGCCAAGGATACGGCGGACAAGTTGAAAATTTAATAAGGAGGTAGTGAATGGTTTAGATGAAGTAGTATTGTGATAAAATCGGGTTAAATGTCTAAACGAATGGAGGAGAAGTCATGAGAGTACGATGGATGTCTTCTGTTGTAGCAGTGTTAATGGTTGTTGGTACTATGATCTGCGGAAGCTGGAGTGAAGGCGCGGATGAGGCCGCGCCCAAGAGCGTACGGATAGCGGTTGTTAATTCTTTGATCAAGGAGCTGCCCTGGAACACCGGGCTGGTCCAGGCACTGGAGCGGGTGAGCGAAGAGAAGCCGTTCGGCCTGACGGTGAAATGGGACTTCGTGGAGAATGTCAGCAATGCCGACGCGCAGCGGGTGATGAACGAACTGGCCAAGACCGGCAAGTACGATATCATCTGGGGGCATGACCCTTATCCCGAGGCCGTGAAAGTCCTGAGCAAAAAGTATCCGGATATCCTCTGGGTGATTGCCGGAGCCGGAAACGAGGTTATCGGTCCCAATGTTTACTGGGTTGATGAATTTCTTCACGAGGCGGGATACCTCTGCGGGATGATCGCGGGGATGATGACCAAGACCGATGTGGTCAGTGTGGTCGCTTCCTACCCCTATCCTCCCATCAATCTTCCCGTCAATGGATTTTTTGATGGAGCCAAGGCGGTCAACCCCAAGGTTAAGGGAAAGGTAACCTACATTGAAGCCTGGCTCGACCCGATGAAGGCCAAAGAGTCGGCCCTGGCTCAGATCGCGGCCGGTTCGGACTTTGTCTATGCCGAGCGCTTCGGCCCTTTTGAAGCCTGCAAGGAGAAGGGTGTCGGCGCTTTTGGTCATATGGTTGACCAGTGGGATATCACTCCCGAAGTGGTTGTTTCCAGCACCATGTATATGTGGGATCCGGTTATTAAGTATGTCATCAAGGACTGGCTTAACTTTAAAAAGACCGGCAAACCCCTGAACGCTCCCCAGGAGCGGATCATCTTCACCATGAAGAATGGCGGAGTCGATATCGCCCCCTACCATCTCTGGGATAAAAAGATACCCCAGAAGGTCAAGGACGCGGTCGCGCAGGCGAAGAAGGATATCATCAGCGGAAAACTGGTGGTTCCCCAGCGTCCGGAGAAAGCGGTCTCCGATTGATCCTTTAAAATTTAACCTACCATCGAATAAAGCCCGTTTCTGCCCGGCGGGGCGGAAGCGGGCTTTTGCCCATAATAGCTTTTATTATTCCCGGCGTCGACGCGCTGAATAAATTTGCCCGAACGAAGTGAGGGGAAGTTCTTACTCTTTATAGTAGGCCTGGTAATAATAATAATAATTCTGCCCCCGGTGGATATCGGCGCCGTTCAGGATAATGCCGATAAAGCGTGCGTTGGCCTGCTCCAATTTCTCCCGGCAGAAAGCAGCTATCTTTCCACTGGTTTTGCCGGCCCGCAGCACCATGATTACCCCATCGGCCAGTTGCCCCAGAATGGTAGCGTCGGTAACCGATAGAAGGGGAGGGGAATCCATGATAATCCTGTCCCAGCGGTCGCCGGCTTCAGTGAGAAATTCCCGGAATCGCCGGGAGTTAATCAGTTCCGAAGGGTTGGGGGGGATATGACCGCTGCCGATAATTTCCAAACCGGGAAATCCGGATGGTTGAACGACTTCATCGATTGTGTTTCTCCCCGAGAGGAGTTCGCTCAATCCTTTCGCCCCCCTATCCAATCCAAAGATCTTTTCGATCCGGGGTTTACGCATATCGCTATCGATCAATAGAACTCTCTCTTCTCCATGTGCCAGGATCAGAGACAACATGGTTGAGACTTCGGTCTTCCCCTCCTGAGGCAGCGAACTGGTTACCAGGATAATCCGGGGCGATCTATCGGGAGAGGAGAAGTAGATTCCGGTCCTTATCGTTCGATAGGCTTCCGGGATTAACCCCAGCGGGTGTTTCATAATCTCCAGAGGTGTAGTTTGGGAGCTGATATTAACCTGAGAATAGAGAGGAATGGCACCCAGGAATGGAATTTTTAGAATCTTCTTCGCTTCAAGAGAAGTCTTGATGGTGTTATCTATATTCTCCAGCAGGAAGATGGCGCCGATGCCCCCAACGGTTCCAATAACCAGAGAGAGCATCAGGTTAAATAATTTTCTGGGTTTAAACGGTGCCCTCGGCACTTCCGCGTAATCAACTATTCTGATGTTCGTTATCTCAATATCCTTAGTCATGCTGGTCTCATTAACCCGGGAAAGCAGAGCCTGTTGTCCCTCACTCCTGATCAGCACTTTTGTTTTGAGATCCTCCAGCGCCGCCTCTTTCCTCTCCATATTGAAGGCTAATGTCTTCTGTTTCTCCAGCTGGGATAAAAGTTCCGCCTCATTGGCCTGAGCCATTTCATATTCGGTATGGAGACCCTGAATAATTTTTTCTATCTCTTCTTTTAGATTGGAGCGTACATTTTTTATCTCGGCTTGCAGTTGGAGTGTTCGGGGGTGCCTGGCCTTATACCTCTGAGAATTCTCCGCGAGATCAGCCTGAAGCTGGATCAGGCGATTTTTCAACTGCATGATGATAGAGTGATAGCGGATCTGGGGGAAGGTCTCCAACGATAAATTCTGAGCCGAATACTTCTTCAGATATTTTAGCTGAAGTTCTTTTT
Organism: uncultured bacterium; assembly: GCA_937885075.1. Taxonomy (GTDB): domain Bacteria; phylum Auribacterota; class Erginobacteria; order Erginobacterales; family Erginobacteraceae; genus CAKZYZ01. The sequence goes on from CAKZYZ010000354.1 coordinate 19,691, forward strand.
CTTCTCTTTCTCGCTTGACATTAGAGTAAGATTCCGAGAGCCGATCCAGTTCATCCCGGACATCTTCCAGGGATATTATTCGCTCACGTTCCTTGTAGTCTATCAGCTCTTTCCGGGCTTTTTTTACTATTTCATTCTGAGAATCGAGTTGTTTGGTCAATTGAGAGAGAGCGGTTTGAATCGCTTTCAATTTTGACTCTATGGCCAGGCGGATGAACTGGTCTATCCATAAATTTGCCACCACCGCCGTCAGTTCAGGATTATCTCCTACTATCTTGATATCAACCAGCTGGCTCTGAGCGATCGGTTTAATAGATACCATACCGAGAAGCCTGGATATGCTCAATCCGGAGGCTGCTTCAGCAGGGAGATTTTCCAGTACTTTTTTGGCCAGAGATCGTGATTTTAAAATTTTATATTGAGTATTGTAATAATCAAGTTGTTTGCCGGAGATGGAATAAAGCTCTTTAAATGGGACTATCCGGGGCATCCGGGGTTCAATATTTACTCTCGTGGTAGCCTGATAGAGGGGAGTCGCGGTAAAATTCGCGATGGCTACCACTGTGAAGATAATCACTACGGTAGCGATTAAGACCCATCTTCTTCGGGAGATAATATAAAGCTTCTCTCTCAGGTTGAATTCAACTGATTTAGATGGGGTCATCGGTGTCTCCGGTTAAAAGAAGCTCTCCGGGACCCAGATCAGGTCCCTTGGTTTCAGGGGGATATCCTTGGAAAGGTCTCCGTCTCCCAGGATATCTTTGAGCGGGATAGAAATAGTTTTTTCTCCCCCGTTCAATTTTCGGATCACAGTTGTACCGTTGGGACTGGCGATCTTTGTCAGGCCACCCGCCAGGGCTATAGCCTGGGTTACGGTCAGACGCCCTTTGATCTCATAGCTTCCCGGTTTCTTTACCTGCCCCAGGATTGATATGGTACTGTATTCCTTGATCGTAATATTGACCGAGGGCGAGATCAGGTAGTCTTTCTCCAGCTGTTCTTCCAGCCTTTTCTCCAATTGAAACGGAGTGTATCCTATCGCCCTGACTTCTCCCAGCAGCGGAAAAGAGATCGATCCCTTCTCCGAAACCCGGACAATCTGGGATAGCTCATCTTCTCCCAGGACAGAGATATCGAGGACATCATTGGAGCTGATCAGGTAGTCCGAGTTTTCCACGCTCTCCCCGGCTGAATCTTCAAGTTGATCTGGAGAATTCTCTTCCGATCCTACTATTGCTTCTGGTCTACCGGTATGGTCCGAGGCGGCAGGGGTATCTTCAGCCGGAACACCCGGATGTGAATAAAAGAGCTTTACTTCAGCATCCGATTGGTCCTGGGTAATGGGTTCGGGGGTAGATCCGCACCCGGTTCCGAGGGCGATAGCGCCCAGCAGCATGATTGCCGCCGGGTATAAAAAAAAAGAGCCGAATATTTCGGCTAAAGTTTCTTTCATGCGTCTATTATGCGTTATCTTCGTCTAGAAGCAATCTATTAATTGCCCGATTTGAAGTTTAGGAATATTTTTTCTGTTGCGACAATCCAATAATGCCAGTCTTCTCTCAAAAGAGCTTAGCAACCGCTATGCTCGGGCAACTTTTCCTCTAAGGAAAGCAGGAAATCAGGAGAATTAAAATCCTCTCTCCTCCTGCCTCCCTTAGGGGGTATTGAAATTATGCAATTTAATGCTCAGATTCGCTGGCGAGGCGAATCTTTTAACTTTAGGCACTTAAGCGCACTTTAGGCACTTTTAACTTAAGAACATTGCCCGAACGAAGTGAGGGCTAAGTTCTTAATATGTCGCCGAAAGTTCCAGAGTAACCCGGTTATTCTGATAATCCCCCCCGGTTCGATTGGAGTCGCGTGCTCTGTATTCATAGGCAAGCCGTGCCTGCAGCCAGGTCTGGATCTGGTATCTGATACCGATCTCCGGTCTCCAGACATCATCCCTCCGCTTGCTGCCATCGAGAGTAGAAGTTTTGGGGTACCGGTAGTTATTGTATTGTATCTGGATATATCCGCGGATCTTATGTGCCAACTGCTGGCTATATGCCAGCCAGCCCCGGTTGAGGAGATAGTAGCTGTTCTCACCGAATGTTGATTCCCGGGTAGTTCTCTCCCAACCTCCCCTCAGGTTGCTGTTACGGGTGATAGCGTACTCCAGTGTGGCAAAGCCGACTATACCGGTATAGTCGTCCCATACCGAGTCATCATCGTACCGGCGATCCTGATAGCCAACTTTGGTCGTCGCGGTCAGCTTACCAGTAAGTTCTCCTTTAAGGCCGGCCCGAAGCTCGTTGTAATAACCGTCCCGATTCCAATCCTGGCTATAGATGATTCGATCGTAGGTATATTCCAGCAGGACCTTGGTCTTGGGGGCGATCCGGTAGAAGCCGGTGAGAATTCCAAAGTGTTCCTGGTGGTCATAGGGCCGGTAGATATCATCCTTGTAATCCTGTAAGAAATGTTTGTATTTCCCCTGAAGTTCAAAAGCGTTGGCTGAGTAGAGCAGAGCTGCCGAGGCGGTATTTTCAATGCGTTTTACCCGGTCCTGGAAATCGGTATTTTCCCGGGAAGAAGTATCGAGAAAGAGTTCCTCTATCTTCAGGGAAAACGAGGAGGCTCTCAGATTTAGCATTCCTTTCAGCCGGTAATCCTGATGGTTTTGAGATGGGTGGTCTTTAAAGTAATGGAGAGAAGCGAGGAAATCCAGCATGAAGACATTATCATCCCAGGGAAATTCCAGAAAGACCCCCGGCATAATAATCCCGATAAGATCATCCTCCTTGCCTTTTTCGGTCAGAAAGATGTTGTCATCGTACTGCCCCTTCAGCTTGAGAATGGGATGAATAACCAGATTGCCCTGGGTAATACCGGTCCCCGGGGCCCCAACCTCCAGCCCGGCCGCGGTATTCATCCCCGACAGCGAGATACTGAGGAAGAATACTATCCCCCAGAACCCGAGGGTAATGAATGGAGTTGTTTTTTTAGATTTTCTCACGGAAGGAACTATGGTTCAAACGGACTGGCGGGACTGATATCGCCCCCTTCCTCAATGGGTAGTTCCGGACCGATAGTATCTTCCATCGGTTCGAGCCAGGCCACATCCCCGGGAGTGAGGGTGATTCTTTCGTCCTCCCAGAGAACCACCAGGTCCCCTGAGATAACTTCAATCATTGTTCCCGGTGGCAGAATCGGAAGCGGTTCACCGGCTTTAACAAAGATGACAGTCCCATCGGGGAGAATAATTTTCAGCTCGCCGGTGAACTGGATAACCTTCTGGGCGGTTACCCCCGGTCTGGTAATCCGGGCTATCTGGCCTGCCTTCAGAGTTATAATATTCCCCGAGAGAACCCCGGTACATTCTTCTGACAACACCTCGATCATGGTTTTTTCCGGCAGCTGAGGAATGTTATCTCCTACCTTTAGCTGCTGGACGTCCCCGGAGGGGAGGGTTATCTTGATGGCCCCGGTAAAATCTATGATCTTTTCAACGTCTATGACGCTGGCTTTTCCCTCCCCGGTCTTCTTGCAGCCCGTCATACTTCCGATGGTGGAGATGATCATTGCCATCACAATAAAGGCCATACCTACCGTTCTGACGGTGGTTCTTATCTTCATAACATCTTCTCCTATGTTTGAGCTCCGGAGAGCATATTTAAATTTTGACAGAAAAATCCCACAAAATCCTACAATGATTAATAATGATTAATGTAACCCTATTAAAGGAGGAAGTCAATAAAAAAACAGACAACAGACAACAGAAGACAGAAGACAGAAAACAGACAATCTGGCGCCGTTAGGGTCCGACCTGATACCCTGATCAATGCCAGAGAAGATTCGCGGGGATCGGGCCTTCTTCCTCTCCCGGGGGGGCCCAGCGGACTTTCATGATCGCTCCCCAGGCGCTGTCGAAGTATTTTATCTTGATCCGGTGAAACCCCTGATCCAGCTTGATGGTATTGGATTCATATTTGATCCCGTGGGTTCCCCCGTTATTAACTACCAGCTGATCGTCAATAAAGATCCAGGATCCATCATCCGATTCGGTGGCGAAGAGATATTGTCCGGTCCGCTCGATCTCTATCAGGCCCTCCCAGATGATGCTGAAGGGAGAGGTGATATTTAGTCCGGCTTTTTTCTCGTCCTCATTGTTGTAATAGAAGTCGAATTTACTCTCAGTCTTGACGAAGTTGGGCTTACCCACCGGGTTGATCTTCTTGAAGTACTTGGCTTTCAGACCCGGTTTCAGAGAAGCCTTGTCAACCTGAACCGGTTCGGTTCCTTTTATCTCCTCTTCCGGCTGCTTCCCTTTGTGGAGCCGGGTGTAGAGATAGAGGTCCAGTCCGGGCCGGACACTGTATAGTTCGGAATAGTAGGTATCTTTCAGAGTCTTTTCCAGCTCATCCTGGTTCTTGGTCCGACCCAGGACAATCGGAGCGTCGGAATCGTCGATAATCTTTCCCCAGTAACCGACGTGCTTATATTTTCTCAGATACCACTGGAGCGGCCAGTATTCATCGGAGACAATCTTGATCTCGGTATCGTAGCCCTGGGCCTTGCTATGAGCGTAATCCTCCAGCCGTTCCATCAGATCGTTGATGTCGCGACGGGTCTGGGAGTAGACAATCTGGTGGGAGTCATCGTCATATTCAATAAAATTTACCGTCCAGCTAATACCCGAGCCCCAGGCCAGGAGGACCACCGCGCCGACCCCGGTCATGATTGATACCATGATCGTAGAACCCCGGACCGAACGGTAAACATTTTCTACAAAGAACCCGGCCAGCAGAGCCAGGGGGAGGATGAAATTCAGGGACAGCCAGGGGGTTTTATAGGGGACGGAGGAGTAGATGAAGAAGAGAATCACCGCCCAGAAGATGGTGAATACCGCGAAAGCGTTTCTTTTGATAAAAGCGTACCATCCTCCCAGTATCCCCAGAATAAAGATGGGGAGTTCATAATCCCGGAGGAGCCACCACCAGTACCAGAATGGTTTTTCGTGCCCGGCCCCCTTGGTCCCGGTCTTTTCCCAGATCAGAAGACTGTTGATCAGGTCGCTGGTGGTGCCCTTGGCGTTGGTAAAGAGAGAGGAGAAATAGACGGTAATGATAAAGATGAAGACCAGCACCGCCAGCCAGACAAACTGGTAATGGGATTTCATCCAGTTCCCGATAGAAACTATGAGCTTTCGAGGAGCAAGTTCATTATTTTTTCGGGTGACCGAGAACCAGAAGTAGGTGCCGACCGCGGCCCAGAACCAGGCCGCCCCGGTCATGATGTAGGTTTCCTTGTTGGTGATCACCCAGGCCCAGCAGGCAGCCATCAGGATGAAATAGATCGGCTTCTTGGATTCCCAGAAACGGATCGCTCCGACAATTGTCCCCAGGGTGAAGAAAACCAGAAAAGTCTCGTGGATATTGGTTCGGGCGAAGAAGAGATTAGTGGGGGAGATCGCCAGAAGGAATCCCGCAGTTACCACCCCCACCCTTCCGATTTTTCTCCGCAGCGGCCAGAGCAGTCCGATTGTCAGAGAGCCGAAGAGGGCTACCATGCAGCGCAGCGAGAATATGCTCTCGTGGATGGAGAGCGGGATAATATCGGTAAAGAATAGAAAAGGGCCGTGATAGTTCTCCGGGTCGTATTTCCATCCGGTGGGAAAATCGGCTTTCAGGTTGAGTAAGAACCAGGAGTTTACTCCCTCGTCATGGTGGAGCGGTTTCAGTTCCAGGTCATAGAACCGCAAAAACGCACCCAGGCAGAAAGCCACCAGGAAGAGAATGGTGATAACATTCTTCGCCCGATTCCCCAGAATGAAGACCGATCTGGTTGGGGGAGGGGGTTGTTTCTGTATTATTCGTTTCTTTTTTGTCATCAGGACTATTTGCCTCGCATTGGGCATTTTGACAGGACCATTGCAGACAGGACTATTTGCTTCGCATTGGGCTTTTTGACAAGACCATTGCAGACAGGAATATTATTTACTTGTTTAAGGTCGGATTGTCCTCATTGTTAATTGTTGGCCTTTTAAGTTAATCCATTGCATAGCTTTTAGTGAAGTATTCACCAGAAAAAGTTGAAGTTGGTCTTTATATGACCTAATAGATTTTACCGAGGAGAGATGGACGGCAAGCTCTGGATTAAGGAGATTTACTTTTTGTGTTCCCAGAACAGTTCCTTTGTTTATTATCTCCACTTCTGCCGTAAATGCCTGCTCACCACCTCGAAAAAACTCGATAGCTTCACGATATAGAGCAATATCCAGGAACATACCCCAGTCGGAGATAAGACTGATTATAAATTCCCGCAACCATATGCTATCTTGATCAATATCCTCCCAATCATCCTGATCTACTTTAAATCGCTCTCTATCCCGAGGAGTTAATGAAGTAGTTACAAATTCACTTTTCACAGAAGAAGTCCGCATACTCACCAGTTTCCCATATTGAAAATCGGTCAGGAAGAGATAATTCATAACCTGGCACCGGTGCTTAGAATTAAGAGACATCGTTGTCTTCAATTCATAAATAATGCGACGATTGATAATCAGGTCAATAAAGTATTTTTTAGAAAAATCCTGATACTTTACCTGAACCGGGACTTCCGCCTCAACTTCCATCCCTGCTTCAATGCAGCGACTCATTATAGCTTCCTGATATATCTTTTCGTCAAAGAGTCGCCCCAGATCATTCTGAATAGAAAAAATAATCCCCATTACATCATGATCAAGGTAATGATATTCATCCTTTGTCATTGCTTGAGGCTCAATTGAACAGTGAATAGTCATTTAATCGCCCTGTCTTCAAATCTTTTTGTCTTTTAATAGTCCTGTCTGCAATCGTCCTGTCTTCAAATCTTTTTGTTTTTTAATAGTCCTGTCTGCAATCGTCCTGTCTTTAAATCTTTTTGTCTTTACATAGTCCTGTCTTAAATCGTCTTGCATTAATCCCGCTTCTTCATCCCGAATACTTTCAGTCCTGCTTTCGTTTTTCGTTTAAATTCGCCCCAGGACCGGACCTTGAGCATTTTTCTGATAATATAAGAAGGGCGAGTATAGAACTTCTTATAGGCGAAGATCAACAATTCTTGCAGTTCCCGGTCGGAAAAATTTTCATTCCAATAAGGTGGATTAAAATCCGGGGTAGGATTTTTCGCGAACTCCCGCCAGTGATCTTTAGTGAAGACCCCTTCTTTCAATCCCCGGGTGTAGATCTCGGTGGCGGGGAAAGGACAGAGAATGGTAATGTGGACAAAATCCGGCTTTAATTCCAGCGAGAAATCTATGGTCCGCATGATATCCTCCCGGGTCTCAGAGGGAGAACCGATCATGAAATATGCCAGGGTCTCGATCCCCAGTTTCTTTGTCATCGCGACCGTCTCTTTGACCTGATCCAGTGTGATCCCTTTATTCAGAACTTTAAGTATCTTCTCCGTCCCCGCTTCCACCCCGTAATGAATCCGTTCGCAGTTCGCTTCTTTCAGTCTTTGGAGCAGTTCCTCATCCACGCAGTCAACTCGGGCCCGGATATCCCATCCGATATCCAGTTTTCTTTTGATGATCTCATCGCAGACCGCCATAGCCCTCTCCCGATTGACGGTAAAAGTATCATCGTAGATCAAGAACTCCCGAATTCCGATCTCCACGCACTCCTCCATCTCGTCGACCACATTTTTCGCCGAGCGATAGCGGAACTGTTTTCCCAGATGGGGTCGGGCGCAGAAGGAGCAGCGAAATGGGCAGCCCCGGCTGGTGAACATGGTGGTAATCGGCTGCCGTTTGGCCATTACCGAGCTATACTTCCGGTAGGGAGAAAGCCGGCGGGCGGGGAAAGAGAGACTGTCCAGGTCCCCGCATAAGGGCGGAATGGGGTTCCTCCGGATTTCGTTATTATCAAGATAGGTCAGACCGGGGACTTTATCCAGGGGGAGATTCCCTTCCAGTTGGTCGAGCAGTATAGCAAAGCTCTCTTCTCCCTCGCCGCTGATAACATAGTCGATATCCGGGAGGTTTATGGTCTCGACCGGATAGAGAAAGGCGTGTACACCTCCCACGACTATGGGGATATCCGGAGATATCTCTTTAGCCAGGCGTGCGGTCTTCAGTACATCGAGGATGGTGAAGGTCATGGCGGTCAGACCGATCAGGTCGGGTTGAGTGGTCCTGATCCGTTCTTTCAGATCGGAGTAGGAGAGTTCCTCCACCTGAGCGTCAATAACCTCGACCCGGTGAGAGGAATGATCCTGGAGAAACCCGGCCAGATAGAGGAGTCCCAGGGGAGGGTTGTAGCCCCGGGCTTCGTCGATCAGGGCCGGGTTATTCCCGACCAGTTCATTCTCCCGGGGGGGGTTGATTAAAAGGACTTTCATCGAAGGCTCGCAGTCATTTTATCTGGGTTAAAATCCACCACCGACCCTGTGTCGGTGGAGATGTGATTGATTACTACCACCATCCCCGCACCACCCCCCTCACCTCCCGCGCTGGAGGCGCGGGAGGTGAGGGGGTGAGGGGGAGAGATATCGTAAATTAGTTGTTAGTCATATCTCCACCGACACAGGGTCGGTGGTGGATAACAAAATCCAAAGAATTAAAGTGTTACGTTATCTGTTATTTCGAATTTAATCTCGACATATAAATAAAAATATAATTAGCATCTCTTCACCCAAAATGACTGAGAAACCCTACCGGTCAGTGCGTTTGTCGATCAGGTCGGCTATCAGTCCCAGAGCCATGATCTGGACCGCCGTCATGGTGATCACGATGACGGTGATGTCCATCACCTGGGGGGTGAAGAATTTAGAGTAAATAAATACCAGGATTGCCAGGAGAAAGAGGATCAGGCTGAAGGGGATAAATATCTTTAAGGGGTTAAAGTAAAGACTGGTCCGCAGGATGAGATTGAGGAGGTTGAAGGTATCCTGGATCGGCCGGAACTTGGATTTGCCGGTCCGTTTATTGTAATTGATGGGGATGTATTTAACCCGGTAATTGTTGCTTAGAAGAGCCACGGTAATCGTGGTGGTAAACGAAAAACCATTGGGGAGGATATTGAAAAACTTCAAGGCAACACTTCTCTTGAAGACCCGCAACCCCGAGTTCAGATCCGGAATCTTCATCCCGACCAGGTAGTCCGCCATCTTCTTGAGCAGCCACTTGGGAAATCTCCGGTGGGGCGGGATAGCGACACTGCCGCCGGTCCGGGATCCGACCACCATATCATAATTATCAGCGGCCTTGATCAGGGCCGGGATCGCGTCCTGGGGGTAGGTCCCGTCCGCGTCCAGGATCAGAATATCATCATATTGCGCCTCTCTGATCCCGTCTTTCAGGGAAGCGCCGTATCCCCGGTTGACCGGATGATCCAGGAGCGTCCCCCCCAGATCCTTCACGATCTCCCCGGTCCGGTCGGTAGATCCGTCGTTCACCACGATAATTTCAAATGCTATATCGAGTTTACGGAGAACCGCGGTAAGTTCTGAAATAACCCGCGCGATCCCATTCTCCTCGTTATAAGCGGGAATTATGGCTGAAATAGCTTTCATATTGCGGTCATAATAATAACAACGCGTCTCTATTGTCAACTGATACTAACAGCATTTTCATATTGGTTGTAGGGATAGTTTTTGCTATTATTCATCAATAGTGTATCTACTTTCCCAAGACATAAAAATTGCCACGCCATCGGGGCTAATTTTATATAGATATGAAAAAGCTGGCATTCCTGGTTGTCATCCTGGCGACGGTTGTCATGTTTTATCGGATTAATAGATACCCCATCTCCTTCTCCATATATGAGGGCTTATCCGGATTAACAGCCACTAAGATTATCGAAGGTGACCGTGAGATAATCCAGAGGGTGTGGGAGAAGCCGATCAGGAACCAGTCGGGAGGTGGTGCTGGCATCGGGTCTGCCGATAATGATATCTTCTATATCTTCCCTACCGTTTTGTTCATGGAATTATTCGGGGGTCGGGACAGTTATCTGCTCCTCAGGTTGACATCGATGATATACGGGATCCTGTCGGTATGGGTTCTCTACCTGCTGGGTTCGAAGTTGTTCAATCGTACCGTGGGGGTGATCGCGGCTTTTCTCCTGGCCACCTCCTCCTGGGCGCTGGTCTATAGCCGGATCAGCTATGATGTGAGTGCCACCATTCTCTTTGCCCTGGTCTGTTTCTACCTTTACGCCGCGAGCGATCGTCCGAACAACCCGATTGGCTACATGATATTAGGCGGATTAATGGGCCTGGCCACCTACTTCTATGTCCCGGTGAGGATTATTTTCCCGCTGGTGGTGGTAAACATGATATTAAGAATGGTCATGGAGAGGGGATACTTCCGAACCCATTATCAGTATTTTATCCTCATGATCGCTTGTTTCATTCTTTCCCTCCACCTGCAGGGAGGAGATCTGAGCACCTATTTTGTTAAAAATGTGCCGCTGGGATTCGGGGCCTGGGCGAAAAGTAATAATATGTGGTCACAGCTGTGGTTAAACGTAACATCAGCCTATCGAGAATTGTTCGTGGAGTGGGGTTGGGGTCACAGCATCATCGCCGAACGGGGAGGTAGCTTTGATTTTATTACCGGGTATTGCCTGCTGGCGGGATTTCTCTGGTCGGTCTTCAATTTTAACAAGCAGCAGTACCGGTTCGTAATCATCTGGGTGCTGGCGGTAATGCTTCCTGCGATTATGACCACCGGTGAAGCCCGGCGCGCTATCCTGGCGACGACACCCATTTATCTTATTGCAGCCATCGGCATCTATTACCTGTTCTATTATCTCACAAAAAGGATGGGGCGCTTTCGGGAACCGGTGATGGCTATCCTGGTCCTGGTGGTTATCCTGCCGGCGGGATACCTGAACCTGAAAAATTACTTCGGGTTATACGAAAAAGCGTATCGCGATCCGCATAATATCTTTGTGAAATATCGCGATCAGCGGGTCAAGCTTGTTAGGCTGATGAAAGACTCAAAAGTTTACACCGATCTATTCCGGGCGGAACTGGGTTGGCCCCAGGGAATCGAGTATGAGGCCCGACGGCTCGGTTTCAAAAAAGACCGGTATGAACTTCTTCCCCCGAATCTAGCCCGGGAAAATTTTAACCGGGCTCCCCCTCCCTGTGCTTTATACCTGAGCAGTGGAGAATTGAAGGTGAAAGAAATTAAGCCGTGATATGCCGGGACCTCTCTTTTCCCGTATATCAAGGGAGAGCGGGGGAGAGGACCGTGTAATAGATCCAAGGGGCACAATCCTGTGATTTCTCTATAACCGCCCCGGTTCCAAACTTCTCCTCGAATACCGGCACCAGTTCTTTCTGTTCGAAGATAAACCCGGCCCGGGGGATGACTGCTCCCACCTGGCTGAAAATCTCCGGGAGTTCTTGGGTCGAGATGTAACCGTAATTTTTCATTAACCCGTCTCCCGGTTTGCCCGGCCGGGGATAGTCCTCCGGGATGTGATAATGCAGCGCCCGGACTTTCGGGTAGGTGATAAAATCGATTATCCGGTTCTGGAGATAGAGCGGAAAACTCCCTCGGACGATAAAGAAATAATATTGGTCAAGATGATCCCGGATAAACTCTCCGGATTCCCTTCGCATCCGGCAGACCCGATACTCCCAGTGGGGGGATAGGAAGGTGATATAAAAGCTCCCGGCCAGGAATAAGAGGATGAGGGGGAATATAACAATTCCGGCGGTGATCCGATCCGGCAGTCGCCCCTTTTTCAGCAATCCCCGGGCCAGGAGATAGAAGGGGAGCGCGGTAAAGTAGGAAAATGAGGGGATTATCAGCATGAGATGGCGGAGACTGGCTTTATCCTGAAAGGTGGCAAAGATAATCTGGGGGATAAAGGCGGTAAAAAAGAGAATAATAAAGAAGAAGTTCAGGTCTTTTTTCCACTTAAAGAGACTGTAAAAAAATCCCATCACGAAGAAAGGAAAGAGCAGGGGATTGATAAAAGGGAGTTTGGGGGGGAGGAGGAATTCATGATGAGAATGGAGGAAGAGATACCGGAATGATTTTTGTATATTTTCGATCAGATATTTCCCTGTCCAATGATAATTTATCTCAGCGGTATAGGTTGATTGAGGACCTTCCCGCTGCCAGATGAAATTTTTCGCCTGTTTCCCGGTACCGAGGAGCCATTCCCCCGGTCCCAGTCCGCTTAGAACTGAGATCAACAGGATGATCAGGATGAAGAGGGTCAGACTGACCCAGTGCCGCTTGAGGAATTCTTTCGTCAGGATAATCTGATGGAGAATCAGGCCGGCGGAGACCAGCAACATGATCTTTCCCACCATATAGAAGAGCCAGTAACAGGCCAGGCCGATCCCGGCGATAAAAAAGTACCGCCACCGTCGTGATTCAAATGCCTTGAGCAGCAGCCATCCGATAATAATAGCATAAAGCGGGGTGAGAGAGAGGGCCAGTCCGGCCCGGCTGATAACAATATGCCAGGTTGAGATGGCCATGAAGAAGGCGGATAGAAGCGCGAGAAGGCGGGATCCCCGCTGACGGACCAGTCCGTAGCTGGCCGCGATGGTTATGACCCCGAAGAGAGCCGATAATGAGCGGAGGGTGATTATACTGACCCCGAAGATCCGGAAAAAGAGGGCCAGGGGGAAGGCGAAGAAGGGAACACTGTAGGTGTTCATGATCGGCCGGGCGATAAAACTCCAGAGAAGAGGATGATAAGCCCGGTTCCCCTCCATGATCTCAATCCCGGAAAGGCCGGTAGTCCCTTCGTAATCGAGCAGCGCCGCCGGCTGGAGGTCCAGCTGGTAAAACCGGAGAATAAAGCCGAGGACCAGGATTACTCCCAGTCCGATTATGGCGCCTCGCCGACTTAACGGCGGTGCCGCGGATTGATTATTCCTTTCCCTCCATCCGGCCGCGAGGACCAGGCCCGTTCCCAGAGCGCAGAGTATCCAGTAATTTAAAGGATGGAGTTCTCCCCAGAAAGTAAGGGCCAGTAATCCGGCCCCCACCCCCAGCCAGGAAGCTATGACTCCCCCGGATAATTTTTTATCCCGGATAATCAGGAGAAGGGCCCCGATGATAAAAACTGCTGATAAAATAATCCGTATCCGGTCCGGCGGATTGACTGCGGCATTAAGGAGATCTTCTCCCAGGGTGGAGAGAGGTTTCACTAAAGGAGAGATAAATGCAAGTGCCCCCTTACCCCCCGGGGTAGCGGTGAGATTCACCAGCAGGAGAAGTCCGAAGGTCAGCAGGGCCGTGGAGAGTGACCCGGCCAGAATAATCATCAATCTTTTCCGCCGCGGTGATCGCCGGTCCAGAAGCCGGATCCCTACCCCGGTCAGTATTACCGCGGCAATAATTAATATGGCGTGGAGCATGAGAATTTAGCTTAGCAAGTTATTAAACCGCGAATCTCGCGAATCTTCGCCGTATAGAATCGCTCAATTTAGGTTTAATATTTACTCGCGATGTTGATTTGATTTTTTAAAACTGATGAATAGAGCTATAATTTATCCTTAATTCGTGTCTGAACGAAAACCCCGAAAACTAAGTCATTGCGAGGAGGAACGACGAAGCAATCTGCTTTGTTTGTGAGGAGATTGCTTCGTCGCTCTGCTCCTCGCAATGACAAATTAAATGAAAATCGGGGTTTTCGGTCAGACACTAATTATATTTAACTATTGATTGATCTTATTTTTACGGAGAAAAAACAAGATTATCCGATTTTCATCATCTTTAAACTCTTCTATCTGTCCATCGGGATCATATTTTTTCGCCTGATCTAATATTTCGCGATTCTCCGGGGAGTTGGCGATTATCAATCCGTAATCGGGCTGCTTCTCCTTCCAGGTCCGGATAATAGTAGCAAAATCACCCTGACTCCGGTAGCGATAGAATGGATTCGTCCCCGGGATTTGCGGCTTTTATTGGCGTCGGCGGAGTAAAAATACTTATAAAGTTTTTTCACTTCGGGATAGGTAATAAAATCGATCACCTGGGGCGCGAAGATTGGGTGGCGCTTCATAATGATATCCAGTCGATATCCTTCCCGGATCAGTTCGCTGATCTTCTCCCCGAATTCTCTCTCTCCCGGGTAGTAGCCCGAGGCGGAACTGGGAGTCTGAAAATAGAGGCCGAGATTTGAGATGAAGATCAGGGAGAGAACTATGCTCAGTCCTATCCTGCCGGAGACGCGTATAAATTTATTCCGGCTTGCCGCCGGAAAGGAGAAAATATATTCCAACGCGCCCGCCGCCAGGATCGCGACTACGGGGAGAAGTAGAATACCCCTGCGGGGAACCCCCTGTTCGACCCGGGGGGCATTCATGATCATGGGGAGGATGGCAAAGGCCAGCCAGACCAGTAAAAATACGCTACCGGTTTTCTTCCGGGTTCCGCCGGCATTCCCGATCCCGATAAGGAACAGGAGGAAGACCGCCCGGTTGATCAACGGCGCCCGGGGGGCAGGAAAATAGCGCCCTTCATTTTGATAGAAAAAATGGTTGAGCAGATTCCGGAGGTTCTGCTGGAGATGATCGAGGCAGACCCCCGGCTCAAACTCTCCCGCTTTAGTCTCATAACCGACAAATCCGGCGCCGCCCCGGTGCGCGGAGAGCTGTTTCAGTGGATCGGAGAAACCGGCCGAGAAAATAAAGTATATCAGGAGAAAAAGCAGAAATCCCGCGGCCTGCGCGCGGAAGAACTTGCGGTTGAGTACCGCCTGATAGATCCAGGTAATGATTATGATGGGGAGGATAATCTTAACCGGGAGATAGAAGTAGTTGTTAAGGCCCAGAACCATCCCCAGAATCGGATAGAAGATCTGACTCTTCTTGAGGGCGAGAAAGAAGAGCAGGAACGCTCCGGCGGTATAAAAGACGGTCAGGCTGGAATAATTACCCAGCCGGGCGACAGTGAGATACCAGGGCGAGAAGGCCAGGAGAAAGGCGGCCAATGCGGCCCGCCGATGACCGAAGAGGAGACGGGTAAGATAGTAGATGATGATTAAACTTCCCAACGCCCAGAAGACTCCGGCAGTCCGGAGTGTGAAGATAGAAACCCCGCCGATCTTAAAAAGACCGGCCAGAAAATAGACAAAGAAAGGGGATGTGCGTGAATCGGCATAGGAACGCTCCCAGAAACCCCAGATAACCTGCTCATAAATCGGATCGCCTTCCGTGATCTGGATCGCGGCCAGGCCGCTTCCCGCTTCGTAGTCCGAGAACCGGGAAGGAATCTCCGCCAGCCGGTAGAGATAAGTTATCAGGGCTATTGACAGGATGAGGAGCAGCCCCCACCTGCGGATAACGGAATCGGGGTTGTTGAATTGTGTTCTTCTCTGACTATAATTTACGATCGAGATGGCCGCTCCCGTAATGGATAGCAGCAGACAGAGGAATGTCTGAATGGAGAGGTTTTTCTCCGCCAGGAGCAGCCCCCCTCTCAAAGCCAGCGCCAGGCTGAAGGTCAGCCAGAAGACTGCCCAACCCTCCTTTCTCTTCCAGACCAGGGCTGAAATTCCGATCAGGAAGAGTACCGGGAGAGATAACACCATCAGAGCGGTCCCGTATGAAGCGGCGAACTGCTTGAGCAGGTTATCGATCTGAAAGAGAGACTGAAAGAGCGGCCGAAAGAAGGAGAGCGAATTATCTCCAATCCGTATAGCCAGGAGAAATATAACCAGGAGAGAGATGGTATAAATCCCGATCAGGAGGTATTCCCGCGGGTTAATCTGGCTCCGTCTCCATTTCAGGAATATCCCTCCGCCAATCAGGAGAAGGGCGATAACGAAAAGCCAGATATGTTGAGCAAGGAGTACAGGCAAATTCAATCCCCCAGATCTTATCCCTCGCCTTTGGCTTGGGCAACTTTAACAGCTTAGGAAATCATGAAATCAGGAAGTGATTCTCCCCCAACCTGCCCCCACTTATGGGGCAGAACCATTGCCCCCACCTTCTCCCTCTTCTTATGACAGGACCATTGCAGTCAGGACTATTAGCCTCGCCTCGGCCTTTATTTCTCTTTGCCGTTAATAGTCCTGTCTGCAATCGTCCTGTCTTAAGTCTTTTTCCGTTAATGGTCCTGTCTGCAATCGTCCTGTCTTAAGTCTTTTTGCCGTTAATGGTCCTGTCTGCAATCGTCCTGTCTTAAGTCTTTTTCCGTTAATGGTCCTGTCTGCAATCGTCCTGTCTTAATTCTTTTTGCCTTTAATGGTCCTGTCTGCAATCGTCCTGTCTTAAGTCTTTTTGCCGTTAATAGTCCTGTCTGCAATCGTCCTGTCTCAAATTTTTTCGTCTATTGGATATTCCTTGTTGAATATTGGATATGTAGTTCCCCGTTCCCAATCCCCATTCCCCAAATTTGTGCCAAAGGCGCTAATTTAAAAATAATGTCACCGCCCGCCTGCGGTTGAATTTGTCCTTGTACTCCTCAAGCCTCCCCCGTCCGAATCTCTCCCGGAGTTGCTCCAGATCGGAGCGGGATACTTTCCCGGAGGCGCAGACCAGGGCGGCCGGCAGTCGGGATGAGATATCTTCCCATTTTAAGTTCCTTATCTGTTCGGGGGTGACATACTTGAACCCCCTGCTCCCGCGTCCCCTGGTTTCGTAAAGAATGAAGCTGAGTGTTTTGCGGCTCAGATCATTGATCGGGACCAGGTAGAGATAGTAATCTTTGATCAGGTCTTTGGCGTACTCATCATAGAACCTCTCTTCTTCCCAGCGCCCAGCCGGTTCGCTACTGTTAAAATATACCCGCGAGTTATCCGCTCCCACCGTGAGGAGGACCGCGATAATCGGTACCGCCGCCAGACCGGTCCCGATCCTCCCCCCTAGTCTCCCGGATTGTCTTAAGAGTTGCGAGAGCGGAATTGCCGCCAGACAATAGATAAAAGGCCAGGAAACCATCAACCGCCGGACCATAACCGGGGGGCGGGAGAGGAGATTGGGGATTAAGAAAGCGGCGGCAAAGAAGAGGAGGAGGCGGTAGTTCGCCTTTTTGATTCGGGAGAGGCTGAAGGCAATTCCCAGAAGAAATAGCGGAGGGATGAGCGGATTGAAATAGAGATTACCCCGGGGCCAGGGGTCGTAGTTGAACTTTCGATCGACAAAGAAGCTATAGATAAGTTTCTCCAGATTCTCCTGAACCAGGGGAATCCCGCGGATATAATCGGCTTCCGGAGTGTACCGGTGTCCCTGGGTCCGGTGCCAGACCGACTCATATCCGGCAAACTTCGGCGCCATTACGTCCCAGGCGGGGATATTGAGCGTGGTCATCAGGATGATCACCGTGAGAACCAGTATAATAATTCCTATCAGGTTCTGCCGGAACCATCTCCGTTTAAATATGCTGTAACAGATGATCACAACCGCGGCGAGGAGAACTGGATATTTAGCCGGGGAATAAAAATATCCCGCGAAAGAGACGGATATTCCCAGCAGAAGATAAGAGATAAGTTTACCACGGAGGAGAGCGCGGAGCAGAAGATAGACCACCAGGAGGCTTATCGCCTGGGTGGATATCAGGAGTAGTCCGGTCCGGCTGTAGTTAATATGGAGAGGGGATACTGCCAGGAGAAAGACTGTAATCAGTGCTAATCTTCGGCTGAAGAGAGTCGATACGATTCCGTAGGTGAGAAGGAGCGCGAAGATCCCCCAGGTCACCGCGACCATCTTTAAGGTAATCAGGGTTGCCCCGAATAGCTGAAAGAATAGAGCCGTATAATAGACATAGACCGGGGAATAGTTTAGATGTCCCAACCCTCTCCAGATGGTTGATCTCCAGAGGTTGACATTGTGATGTCCGGAGAGAACCGAGAGCGCCTCCCGTCCGTAATCGGATTCGTAGTGGTCGAAACGATAGGATATCTCTCCCAGTTGATAGCTTCTCAGAAAGAATCCCAGGAGAATAATCAGAGCGAGGATGATGGCCGCGGTCATCCAATTAAGCTGGGCAAATTTTGTCTTTCTGCCGATCAGTCCGCTACTCCAGCCATAGAGGAAGGAGATTCCCAGAAAGAAGTAGGCCTGTCCCATCACCCCATGGCTGAGGGATAACCCTCCTAATAAGGCGGTTCCCAGGGAGAAGAGGAGGAGTATCAGAGGGTAGGATTCTTTTTTCTTGAAGATGGTTGTAAAAAGGGTGGTAACCAGAATCAGGGAGAGGAAGATGATGGTTATGACCCGGGAGTGGAGCGGGAGCCATCCGGAGAGAAGGCGACCCAGGGCAATGGCGGGAACTATTAGGGATCCCATCACTTTTTCCGCCGGGAAAGTGAAAACTCCGGTAACGGAACCCATCAGGAGCAGTATAATCAGACCGGTCAGGAGAAAAATAATGCTCCGAACCAGATTTTTTCGATACCGCTCCGCCCGGAAGAACCCCTTCAGATGCAGTCCGAGCAAGATAAATATCACCCCGCCCGCGATGAGAATATAACGGACTATGGTGGGTAGTATGCCAATCATAATGCCCTTATCGTTGCCTGTTTAACTTTGGTCATTTTTCGGAGACACAAATCTACTTCTGATATTTCCCTATAATGATGGCCAATGCTTGCAAGATCTTATTTTTGCGCAGCAAAAATAAGATTGGTGAAAGCCGGACCGGCGGAACGGGAGTTCTTTCCGTCGATGATATAGAAGAATCGCCCCTCCAGGGGGAAATTTTCCCGGGGCCATTCTCCGTTCCCCCGGAAAGTGACGGTATTGTTATCAGACGGCCAGCTACTCCCGACAAATAAACTCTTTTCACCGGTTGAAAATGTAAATGAACTCCATGCCCCGGCTTTTTCTCCGGTAAGAAATTTAGACTCAGCGATTTTTTTATCCGGTTTCCCGTCGCCATTGGTATCGGCATAAGCGATGATATTAAATCCTCCCTCATCTCCCGCCGCGCCATGAGCCATCTCCACCGTAATCTCTTCCCCGGATAGATATTCCGGCTTTACGGCCCAGACCCAGTGCCGGTAACTTTCCCCGGGACGATAGACGGATGTGGTCAGCATCTTACCGTCATTCTGAATATTTCTAAGTTGTTTGGGAGGGTGGGATCTTTGAGGAGGCGGCATCCTTTCCGACTCTCCTTTCTTTGCCGGGGAAGATTCTCCCCGAAAGAATGACTGGATAGAACTGATGAAAGGATAGGGGGCATTTTGAGGGAATACCGGACTGATACAGTCATAGATTACCCCCAGAAATATAAGTACCCCCAGCCAGATAAGAACCGTCCCCGCGAATTCACGATTGAAGATCTTCATTTTATATCTTCTCCCTTATTCCGATCTGCAGATCGGAATAATTGTAAAAGAATTGTGATAGATGTAATTAGTTCAGTATGATATATAAGTGCTGCTTTCTCCGCAACTATTTTGCGGTCAGGAGCTGAAGGCACTGAAAGCTTATATAATTCTTGTAAGCTTTCAGTGAACCTGTTCCCCCGTGCTCGTAGAGGCGACCTTCAGGTCGCCACTAATGGCAGCCTAAAGGCAGCCGCTACGAGAGAATGTGGTCTACTGAAAGTTTTCTAATTTTTACGGAGTAATAATTACCGCGTATGATATATAATCGCAAGATAGAGATAACGCTCTTCCTGGTCTTATTTCTCAGTTTCTCCTACTTCTATCAAGGCGGCGGCGCCAATCAGAATGCCCGCCTGGGACAGATGCGGGCGGTGGTGGAGAAAGGGCAGCTTCATTATCGGGGCATTCGTGTTCCGACTCACGATGTAGTTACCCGGAACGGTAAGGTCTATCCCAATAAGGCTCCGGGGATCAGTCTGAGCGGTGTCGCTCCCTATTTTCTGATCTCTCGACTCAAAGGGATAATTATCGAACTTTCTTCGGAAGACTTCTATCACCTCTTCTCCTGTTATCTCATTACGGTTCTTCTGGTGGGTCTCCCCTGCGCCCTGGGCGGGGTAATTTTCTTCCGATTGCTGGGTCTTTTTCATCCCGCGGCTATTCCGCGTCTGATATGTACTCTGGCGCTCTTTTTAGGGACCCCCGCCTTTGCTTACTCGACCGTGCTCTATGGCCATATGGTCAGTTCTGTCCTGACAATGGTTGGATTCTATCTCCTCTATAAGTATCTCATCCTGGGACCTGATTCCCCCCGTGCCGGCTGGTATATCTTCCTGGCCGGACTGGCCTCAGGCTGGGCGGTGGTGACCGAGTACCCGACTGCTCTGATCGTCACGGTCCTGGCTCTCTATTGTTTTATCCACGCTATCTTTCGGAACGGAATTCGTTCATTCCGGTTCGGTTATTTCATACTCGGTCTGATCATCCCGGCGGGAGTGATGATGGGGTATAACTACCTGGTCTTTGACAATCCTCTCTATGTCGCCTATTTTGATAAGACGGCCGCGCCCCATAAAGCCTACCAGCAGGGAGGGGTGCTGGGGTTAAATATCCATGCCCGGCAGTTTCTCAAGGCTCTCTATCAGACTTCCTTCGGCCCATTTCGCGGATTTTTTCACCTCTCTCCTTTTCTGATCTTAATCGCGCCCGGGATCTTCTACTTCGCTCGAAAGAAAGGGAAGCGAGCCCTCCTTATTACTCTCTGGATTCTTGTGTCCGCGTATTTCTTTATTAACAGTATATATCCATATTGGTATGGGGGAAAAGCCCTGGGTGCCCGTCACGCGATGGAGATCCTGCCCTATCTTGTTCTGCTGGCGTTCTTCTTCATCGTCCGGTTTCCCCGGCTTTCCGCGGTGCTGGCGGCGGTATCGATCTTCTTCATGCTGACGGCTGTCTCGGTCCGGCCGGAAGAGTACGCCGCCCATCCCTTCCGGGATCTATATTTTTATGCTTTTTTCAACGGGGATCTCTCCCTTAACCATGAGACCACATTCCAGACCAACGCGGTTATCAGCAGTTCATACAATGCCTTTAATCTGGGAGAAGTGGCCGGGATGAAGGGACAGCTCAGTCTCATACCACTATATTTAATCTGGCTGATAGGAGGTGTATTTATGTTTAATTACAGCAGAAAAGAAGATAATAACCGGGTAACCGGACCAGCCGGAGGAACTTCTCCGGGGCTGCAGAAAGTCCTGATCGGTCTTCTTATAGCGGTCCTGATCGTCGGGGTGTTGAACCTCCTTTACCAGCTTCAGCTCAAATCGTATCTGGAGGAGATGTCCGGCGCGGGCGAGTTCCGGGTCAGCTCCGCCCAGGCGCCGCCCTCACGGGTCCAGGCCCGGACCTCACCCGGCCATCGGATACAGATCTGGGAAGTAACAAAGCCCTATTCCGCCGGGGAGGTTCTCAAGGTGAAGGTCCAGCACGCCGATTCCGGCAAAGAGGGGGGATTTTACATAGTGGCTTACGGGGATAAGAATAATGACGGAAAGCCGGATATAGAATTGGGAAAATCTCCCTTTCTCACCGCCCGGTCGGCCGGGGATTGGAGTTACTGGACGGTCAGCGCTCCGGAGGGGCGTATATTTGTCGGTGATACCTGGAATGAAGGCGCCCGGGTCTTCTTTGATCGGAAAGGCTGGTCCGGCAAGGATTTCTCTTCCACCATGTATTATTCCACCAGCGGAGCCCCCATCCTCTCCACCGGGCCACGCTCGACCAATATGGCAGTGGAGGTTGTTGAGGAAGAAGAGGTGTCGGAATAATATATTCATTTGCAAAAGGATTAAAAATTTTTTAAAGGGACTGAGGCGATAAAAAAAACGAATATCGAACCGCAGAATATCCAATATCGAATGTCGAAGTAAAAAAGCCAAGACAAAAGGCAACTTCGATATTCGGAGTTCGGTGTTCGATGTTCGATATTCTCTTTTTAATTCGCGAAGATTCGCGAGATTCGCG
Source organism: uncultured bacterium (assembly GCA_937885075.1). Taxonomy (GTDB): domain Bacteria; phylum Auribacterota; class Erginobacteria; order Erginobacterales; family Erginobacteraceae; genus CAKZYZ01. Next base: position 41,497 of record CAKZYZ010000354.1, read on the forward strand.
GTTTAATTAATTGCGAAGCCAAGTTGTATGAAAAAGTGGGTTTTTATAATATTTGCCGTAAACCTGATCATACGGCTATTTCTGATAAACTGGCACCCCGCCATCTATACCGATAGCGTTCTCTATATGGGCGCGCTTGACCGGATTCGGGGGACCATTATTCTCCCGGCCTATCCCTATGCCATTGTCCTCCTCCGTAATATATTCACTGATCCCGTTACCTCCGGGCGGCTGGTATCAATCCTGTCCGCCGCTCTCACGGTCTTCCCGATCTACGGACTGACCCGAATAATCTACCGGAAGCGTGCCGCCCTCTTTACCATCCTGCTCTATTCGGTCTCTCCCCTGATCTTCCGCTGGTCGCTCCGGATTTTTCCTCACAGCCTCTACGCTCTCTTTGTTCTTCTCTTCCTCTACGGGATATTTAAGTATATGGAGAGCGCTCGAGCCCTCTATTTAGCCGGAGGAATCTTTATGGGCGGTCTGGCCGTTCTGACCTACCCGACCGGCCTGGTCCTGGTACCGGTCGCGGTGGTGGCCTTAGCCGGATACTTTGCCGGGATTGAATACCGGGAGAAGAGGATAAAGTTTACTCTCCTGGTCTTTATCGCCGGGTCTGTAATCCTGTCGATAGTCTGTTATATGGCAGCTCCTTTTCGGAATCTGATTGAGATATCTCTCTCGCGGGTCCTGAGCTTCTTTCCTGTTAAGATCCCTCCGGGATCACTCCTCTGGCAGCTTCTCTTTATCTGGGCCTGCTGGCTTTTTATCTCTCTGCTTATCGGGTTCTTCCTTCCGGGACCGGAACGGAAGTCAGGATGGTGGTACAAGAGGCCCTTAGTCTTCCTGCTCCTGATCTTATCATTCGGGAGTTTTGTCTTCCTCCATATCTGGCAGCATTACCTGGCTCGCAGCAACTGGTATCAGACCGGGATGCTGACATCTTACCGTTCTCTGGCCGGGCGCTGGGAGTCCTGGCTGACCCATTATATCTATTCATACCCCTATGTTCTCTTCTATCCGGTCGCGTTAGCCGCGCTTCTTGGTTTGATAGTTACTCTTATCAGATCCCGAAGATTGTTGCGGCGATGGATCTGGCTGGCATTTTTCGGATATTTTCTGGTCGGGACCTTCTACGCCCTGGTGGTAAATAAATGGTGGACTCCAAGATATCAATATACATTGGTAGTTCTGGCCCTGGTCCCGGCCGGATATGGGTTGAGCTGGCTCTGGGGATGGAAGAAGATGAAATGGATAGGCAAGTTGGCTCTCTTTATCTGTTTAGCCGGGAGCCTCACCTTTACCGTCTTCACCATCTACTGGTCACGGGATAGTTTTGCCGATATCAGCCGGAGTTCGCTCTACCTGAAAGATCATTATCTCGATCGGCGGATATTTACCGATGAACTCCAGAAAGTTGGTTTTTTTGCTCAACGGCCGCTTAGAGGCTATACCCGCCGCTCAAGTTCAACAATGCGGAAGGGCGATATTCTGGTTCTCCACGGCTGGCATACCAACCTCCGGACTGAGTACGCTTACCTGAACCGGATCTATGAGATGAAAGTGCTGAAAAAGTTCCCGGTTGATATCATCCCGTTGATGGCGGATGATATCGTGGATTGGGCCGGGAAGAGACTCCGCCGCCGTGCCAACGCCCCGGTGGTCTGGGATGAGAGATTTGAGAAACAGCATATCGAGAGCTGGATAATAGATATCAAAGAACGGCGTGATGGTGACGATGACTCTTTCCGCCCGGGAGAGCAGGTTAATCAGAGATTCGGACCAACTCTTCCCGGGACCGAGTACGCCGACTATTACGATATCGGTATCTGGGAAGTTACCCGGAAAGTTAAAAAGGGGGAGAAAGTGGTACTGGAGATCGCCCATGCCCGGGGAGGACCCGAAGGAGCTTTCCGGATGGAAGTTTTTTCCGACAGTGACGGTGACGGGCTTCCGGATAAGAGGGTAACCCGCTCCTCCCGTTTAGAAAAAGCGAAGGAAGGAGAATGGAGCCGATGGGAGTTCGTCGCCCCCGGAGGGAAGATATTTGTCGGCAGCAGCTGGGAGTTGGGCTCCTGGGTTTATCACATCAAACCTCAGCGGTCTGGCGGCGATCTGGGTGAAGTGATGTATTACTCCCGCGGCGGCCCCCCCAGTCATAAAGCCGATCGGATCGGGAAGGTAAAGATCTCCTTCCCCGGCGGTAAAGTAAGTAGTCAGTAAGTAAGTGGTAATCAGTAGCCAGTTGGCTTCGATTGTCCCTGCTCCTGAATAGATTTGAAATAAATTCGGGTTATGCTAAAGTAATTTAATAGATATTGCATTATATGAAGATTTTAATTTTTCCAAATGGCGTTAGCTTCAGTGTTTTTCCACTAAGTTAGCGCCGAAGGCGATAACTTATGATTAAAAGCAAAAAAATCCTTCTCACCGGCGGGGCTGGATTTATCGGTACTCATCTATGCCGTATCCTTTCGGATGAGAATGAAGTGGTGATTTATGATAACCAGCATCGTGACGCGATTCACCTGACCGATCTCCCCGATCATCCTCATGTCTCTTTCATTAAGGGTGATGTTCTGGATGCCGCCGGTGTGGCTGAAGCAATGGCCGGATGCCAGATGGTTATTCACCTGGCCGCGATTGCCGGGATCGATACGGTCAATAAACGACCTACCGTAACGATGAAAGTGAATATGACCGGGACCCAGAATGTGCTGGAGGCGGCGGTTAAAGAGGGTGTGGAGCGCTTGATCGACTTCTCCACCAGCGAGGTTTATGGCTCCTTTGTCTACAATGCCGATGAAGGGGACTCCACCATTCATGGCCGGGTCGGGGTCCTCCGCTGGATATACGCGGTCAGTAAGCTGGCCGCGGAACATATGACCCATTGCTATCATGTAGAGTACGGTCTTCCGGCAGTTACCATCCGACCGTTCAACATATATGGCCCTTATCAGGTAGGGGAGGGGGCAATCCAGAAATTTGTTATGGCTGCTCTCAATAATGAACCGCTCTTTATCAATGGAGACGGATCCCAGATCCGCGCTTGGTGTTATATCGATGATTTTGTCCGGGGGGCTCTTCTCTGTCTGGAAAATGATTCGGCGGTGGGAGAGGTATTCAATATCGGCAACCATAGCGCGGCGGTTACCATCCGCGATCTGGCGGAGAAGATCATTCGTCTCTCCGGTTCATCATCAAAACTCCAATTTCGGGATGCCCTGGGCGCCGATGTAGCCCTCCGTATCCCCAGCACGAAAAAGGCCGCCAATCTGCTGGGATTTGAAGCTTCGGTAATGCTGGAGGAAGGACTGAAGCGGAGTATTGAATGGTATGGGAGAAGAAAAGATAGTAAGCAGTAAGCGGTAACCGGTAAGCAGTAAGAGTATCCAATAACCAAGTCGATTTTTAATACCCAACATTGACTTACCATCAACAAATAAATCAGGACTATTAAAATTGGATATAGACGAAGATTAATATTGTTGTTTAATTATGTTATAATCATGATAAGATTTATATTTAGTTAGTAAAATATTGATATTAAACGTTGATTTAAAAAAAATATCATCAATTTATTGGCATGAGGATACCTTCTAAATGTAAAGCTTGGGCTGGTCAGATGGATGCGGGAGAGGCTGAGGGGAAAATATTGCAGAATATTAAATCCGATGCCTGTATAGAAAAGGAAAGGGAGGAAAAATTTTTTAAATTACTTATAGAGTCAGATTCTCCAAAAGATGCTGAGGAAGCTCGAAAACAAGCTATTAATATAGTTGAGAAAGATAAGGAATATTTTACATGCAGTGGTGATGAAGTACCTTCAGATATTTTTAAACTATTGCTCCGTTTTCAAAGACCGTCATCAATTGGTCATTCAATGCCTGCGGATAAAAAGGAAGAATTGTTTGCAAAATTCGGTATAACTTCATACAATACTGCGAATGAAGAAGAGGAAGATTTTCCGTTAGAATATGAAGATTTGAAAATAATTACTGATGAATATGATGGAGATGTTGTTTTAGGTAATAAGAAATCGTTAGATATAGTCTGGGTTGCAGATTTTAATAATTGTGAATCACTGTTAAGCGGAGTCAGAGATTTACTTATAATTTTAGGATTGGATACTTTGTTGAATGAAAAAAAAGATATGTGCTTGATTTTACAATATACCAGGAGTAAACTTGTTGAATCGCTACATGTTCCTCGAGCATTTGATGGTATTGGGAGCCCCCAATTTCAAGTTCAAAGCGATTGCGACGCGTATCATGGTATAACCAAACCGTTAGAAAATGGTTATGATGGGCTACCAGAAGCTATACATCGGGGGTGTAAGGTCAAGTTAGAGGTATTTGATGTAAGGAGAATAGAATGATCTCTCAAGAAGAAGTTATTAATAACCTTGATAGACACACTCCTGAACAGATCTACGAATTAGTAGTCTCTGGTTTCAAAGGAGAAGGGTTTTTTCCTGTTCAGGGAGGGTGGATTGAAGAACCTCCCGAAGATGCATTTATTCAAATATACCGTTGCAATGAAATTTCTGAAGAAATTCGAGACTCTATTATAAAGGGTTGTATTTATTTATACGAAAGAGTTTTCAATTTTCTGAGCTTGTCCTCTAAGGAACGGATTGAAAAAAAAGAACTTGTTCAAAAGTTAATCACACTCTGTAGATTCGTTGATATTGCCAAACCAAATGAATTGGAAGGTCAGGCTAAATCCATACTTCGTTTTGCATTAGAAGTTCAATACTTAGAACCGAAGATACTTGGGGCAGTGATACGGGCTGCTAGAAGATACAGTCAAAGTGGAGCGGATATCCCGATATGGGAAGATATAATTAAACGAAAAAACTTTTCAGCGTATGCTTTTCAGGCTCTTCTAAAAATAGATCCTTATTATGAGAGTATAGAGGATCATCTAATAGATTTATGGCGTCATCAAATTCAAGATGGTTGGCCTATTAATGTTCCATTTCTGGCCCGAAGAATGGCCCAACAGCAGGATTCTAATGATTCTATTATAAGGGTCTTAAGGGCCATTCAATTAGAAGATAATATTCTTTGGAAAAAGATCAGAACAAATCTATTATCTAATACTTGGACTGAAAAATGGGTTGAATCAGCAGAATCATCTGAAATAGAAAAACAAACTGTTAAATCTATAACGGATTACATAATAAATAAAAAAGAAATGTCATATTTAGAATATGATGATGACTACAAAATAGGTCTACATAAAGTTCTTGAAAGTGAGGAGATTGATCCGTTATATTTATATATTCATGTAGTTGGAAAAATAGACGATGAAAAAAGAATAATGGTGCATACAATTACAGCTCAATCCCCTTTAACGGATGAATTAAAAGAGCGTACTTTTAAAACCGCATTTGATGAAAATATCGATTATCTAATGAAAAGCATACAAAAAACTTTCGAAGAAGAACCAGAGCAGCTAATATGGGGGGATACTATTAATGCCTGAAAGAAAATTACAAACTGGTTATGATAAAATGGATGAAGGCCTAAAATCCTTTTATAGCTTAATTGATGACTCCACAAGACTTGAGGCTTCAATAAAAGCATTCAAAAATTACGATTTATCTTTAAAAGAATTAACAAAAATTGTCCCACCACCTGCTATACCATTAATAATAACATTATTGGGAGATAAGACATATAAATTCTTATTGCAAAACTTCCCCAAGGTTGACCAGAGCATTTTTGAAGAAGCGAGGAAGTTAGCAAAACAGCATTTTCCCAGGGTCCCAGAACATCCAGCCGCACAAGAACTAATGCGTAATATTGCCGCTTCTCAAGAAAAAGCCAAAATAGACGCGGAAAAGATTTTTTCTATTAGGGAAAATAAAATTAAAAGTATTGATTATAATCGATTGTGGCAACAAGTGGATGACAAGCTTATTCCAATAATCCGTATCGGATTTAGAGGTATTGAAAATGAATCGCTATTAGATTCGACTTTAGAATGGGATAGTTTAACTTTTCTTGCGCAAGCATTTATTGAATTATTACGAGAGGAGTTTGAACGTGCTCAAAAGATTGTAAAACCCCAGAAGATTATTAATATCGATAAAAAGAAAATAGAAGAAAACTTAAAAAGAATGATAACGGATCTTCATAAAATTAAGAAGTTAGGATCGGTTTATGGAATTGAACTTAATCCGAAAAAGAAAGAGGACGAGAATTCTGATAAAAAAGAAGATCGGAAGAGCGTCGTGTAGGGAAAGAGTGTAGATCTCGGTGGTCGCCGTAT
>CAKZYZ010000355.1 GCA_937885075.1 uncultured bacterium
GGACGGCATACGAGATATATCAGTGTGACTGGAGTTCAGACGTGTGCTCTTCCGATCTCTGGATATGGGGTCCACCTCCCCCTCTGATCTCCTGGATGATTTTGAAGATGGCGCAGGAACCAGCCGGGTTCTGGCGATTTCTCATTGGTCGACCGCGACTGCCGACACCCATGGCCACGGCACCCATGTCTCCGGATCCATCCTGGGTAACGGAGCCCTCTCCGGGGCCGATCCCGCATCTCAATCTTATCCCTCCACCTGTTATGCCGGTATTGCTCCCGAGGCTGAGCTGGTAATGCAGAACATCTCGGATGCCAACGGTAATTTAAGCGGTCTGCCCGCCGATCTTAATACATTATTCGCCCAGGCCTACGGGGGAAAAGCTCGAATTCATAATAATAGCTGGGGGGCGTATGGCGCGGGAGAATATTCTTCCTACAGTGAAGATGTCGATGAGTTCAGCTGGGACAACAAAGACTTTCTGATTGTCTTTGCCGCCGGAAATAGTGGTGTGGACTCGAATTTTGATGGGGTGATCGATCTGTATTCAGTTGGTCCACCCGCTACCGCTAAAAATTGTATCACGGTTGGTGCAACGGAAAATGACCGTTCTCCAACTTCTATCCCGGCCCCCGGCTATAGTTCAACCTATGGTTGGTACTGGCCCTATAATTTTCCCGCCGCTCCTATCAGTGATAGTGATCTTTCGGATGATCCCGATGGAATGGCGGCTTTCAGTTCCCGGGGCGCGCAGCTCTCCGCCCGCTGGAAGCCTGAGCTGGTCGCTCCCGGGACCAACATTATCTCCTGCCGAACTCAGGCAGTTGCGGTAACTGAGGGAGTTCTCTGGGGATCGGGCGGCCTGACCGGGGATGCCGCTAAATACTATGTATTCTCCGGAGGAACCAGTATGGCGGCTCCGCTGGTCACCGGAGCCGCGGCAGTGGTCCGGGAATACTATACCAAACAGATGGGAAATTCCGATCCTAGCGCTGCGCTGGTTAAGGCGACGCTGATCAATGGGGCCAAAGATATCTCGCCCGGACAGTATGGCACCGGTCAGTATCAGGAGGTTCCCGATACGCCCCGGCCCAATAATGTGGAAGGGTGGGGGAGGGTGGATCTCAGTTCGACCATCTTTGGCACGACCTCCAGCGATTTTTACTACTATGATGTGGCCGCCGGTCTCACCACCGGCGCTTTAAAACAGTATTCCATCCCGGTAGTCGCGTCACTCAATCCGCTCAGTGTAACCCTGGCCTGGACCGATTCGCCCGGTTCTACCCCGGCATCAGGAGCATTAGTAAATGATCTTGACCTGACCGTCACCGACCCCGGCGGGATTACATATTATCCTAATAATGCTCTTAAATCCGGGGCCCTTTTCTATGATAAGGAAGATTACTGGCCGGTTACTTACTATTATGAGTCCCTGGAGAACTGTGTTGAGACAGTTCGTTTTACCCCTACCTGCTATCCTGCCACTATAGAACGAGGGATGTTCTTGCTGCTCTCTAAATCGGGCAGCTATTCCAAGACTTTCGAGTACCGGATTTATAGCGGCAGCGGCGGTGCCCCACAAACTCTTCTGGCCTCGGGGACCAGTACCCTCCGGGTTCCTGGCTGGCATATCATAGATTTTTCACAACTTGGCATTACCATTAATAGTGGTGATTTTCACCTGGGGATAGTTCTTCCCGATAAGGATCTTTCCTGGGGAGTAGAAGATGTGGAGCCGATTACAGGAAGAAGTTGGGAGAATATGCCGGGGGTAGGCTGGTATAAATGGACTACGTGGGACTATCTCTTTCGGGCGGTGGTAAGTTGTCCCACCCTCCACGACCGGACCAACAACACGGTAGGTATAGATATAGATTATCCGGTCCCCGGAAACTATACGGTCTCCGTCAGCGGCTACAATGTTCCCTACGGACCCCAGCCCTACGCCCTGGTTGTCTCCCGTCCGGACCGGGGCGCGTCGATGCCGGACCGGCTGGTGATGGGATCGGGAGATTACAACGGGGATGGGACCTCGGATATTGCCGTCTTCCGCTGGGCATCCGGCCTCTGGGCGATCCGGAATCAGACCCGGGTTTACTTTGGTGCCTCCGGTGACTATCCGGTCCCCGGAGACTACGATGGGGATGGAAAGACCGATATTTCGCTCTTCCGGCCTCAAACTGGACTCTGGTCGGTCCGGAGTGTGACCAGGGTTTATTTCGGGGATGAGAACGATATCCCGGTCCCGGCGGACTATAATGGAGACGGCAAGGATGATATCGCGGTCTTCCGGGCTAACTCCGGCCTCTGGGCGGTCCGGGGTCAGAGCCGCTTCTATTACGGTACGACCGATGACATTCCGGTTCCCGGAGATTACAATAGCATGTTCCCCGGTCTCCATGAGGCCGCGATCTTCCGACCATCGACCGGCCTCTGGGCGATCCGTGATCTCCAGCGGATATATTTCGGCGGATCAAATGATACCCCGGTTCCGGCACATTATGACGCGTTACCCGGCGATGATATCGCTATCTTCAGAAAGTCTGCCGGTCTCTGGGCGGTCTATGATTACAGCCGGTATTACTTCGGCGCTTCCGATGATACCCCGGTTCCGGCGGCCTATAGAGGGATCGGGAGAGATGAGATCGGTGTCTTCCGCGGCGCCTCCGGCCTCTGGGCGATCCGGGCGGTGACCCGGGCGTATTTCGGGCAGCAATACGATATTCCGGTAACGAGATGAAAGAAGTTGGAAGTGCCTTAAGTGCCTAAAGTTGAAAGTTGTCGCCTCGACCGGCAGGGGTTTACGCCCCCGGTGGGTTTACCCCACCGGAGCGAAAGTTCAACAGCTAATAAAGCGCTGAACCACAATCACATCCCCGACGATTATCGTCGGGGAGCTAACGTTCAGTCACTAAATGAATTACCAAAAACCATTTCAGGAGGGGAAAATGAAGACACCCCGGTACAGAAAATATCTGATATTT
>CAKZYZ010000356.1 GCA_937885075.1 uncultured bacterium
AGAAGGATGAGGGAAGAAAGGAGTGTGAATGGTGGAAAGAGGTGTGGGACTATGAGTGTTTTTTTTTTCGAGCAGAAGACGGCATACGAGATATATCAGTGTGACTGGAGTTCAGACGTGTGCTCTTCCGATCTGGTTGGAGGAGACGCAGCGGAATTTATCCTTTAACTCCGCTGGTCCGTTGGCAACCATGAAGCTGGTTCCGGTCCACTCCAACAGAGCCTCATCATTATAGTCATTTCCGATTCCCATGGTATTCTCCCGGGGGATATTAAGATCTTCGGCGAGCCATGCCGCGGCCAGTGCTTTGGAGACTTCTTCCGGCACGATCTCCATCCAGTATGACCGATGATCGAGGGGAGATGTTGTGCGGATGACATTGACACCGGTCAGGCAGTCCATGATTTTTAGGTATTCTCTATAACAGGTTCCGGGAAAGATGGCGATAATCTGACAAGATTTATTGATAGTGGCAGGTAGAAGCAATGGCAGCGCGTGTTTCCGGTACAATTTGATCCGCTGATGGAAGTCGGAGTTGTCCTCTCCGTCACCATGGAAATAAAATCTGTGGTTCTCCGGGATCGGAGCGTGAACCATAAAATCGGTATTCCGCTCCAGCAATATCTCTATCGCTTGAGCAACCTGCCGACTGGAGAGATGATGTCGGCGGATGATCTTCTGTGACCGCCAGTCATAAATTCCCGCTCCGGAAGAAAAAATGATGTAATCGATCGGAAAACTCTCCGGTATCACTTTTCGGACAGAGTAGGGGGACCGTCCGGTGGCAATTACCCGGATGATCCCGAGTTGGCCGAGTCTCAGCATAGAGGTATAATCAGATTCGCTGATGGTCCGGTCATCTCGCAGCAGGGTCCGGTCCAGGTCGGTAAATACCATTTTCAGCTTAAAGTTCATTGTGGCTTCTCCCCGCCTTTTAAGTCCACGAATTCCACAGATTTTCACTGATTGTTACCCCCGCCTCGGCCCCTTAAGGAATTTCCAATGACCAACTGCCAACTGCCAATTTCCAAATTTCCATAGACGATGGTCATGACTGTTTGGATATTGGTTATTGGCTGTTGGATGTTGGATATTCTACTCCCCCCGCCTCGGACCATTTTCGTTCGACGTTCGATGTTCGGGCTTTCCTTCCTCATTATCCCCTTCCCGACTCCGGCGGGAAAGGAGGAGAACATGCCGCAGTTCTTCTTCTCCCCCGGCATCTTTCCAGCGTTGGTCGAAATCGCTGCTATGGGCGATCTGCGCGATAGCCATCAACGCCCGGAGATGAAAATTTCTCTCATCCAGGGTTCCGATCAGCACAAACATGGCATGGACCGGATGATCCACACAGGGGAAGTCGATGCCGGCCTGGGACCGGACCAGGAGGATGTGGAAAGAACCTTCTCCCTGAATCAAAAGATGGGGGATAGCCAGACCGGGATGGATGACGGTACAGGATTGTTCTTCTCGTTCCAGGAACATATCAAATATGGTGACTTCATTCAGTCCCACTATCGGGGAAAGTTTTCGGGATATCTCCCGGAATGCCTCGCGGGAACTGAGAGGGGCGGGGAAATCAATAATAGGGCAGGTATTAATGATACTATCAAAGCGATCTTCTACAATAGCATCACGTTCCAGGAGAATATCTTTCAACTCGTTCTCCAGGGTAGGGCGGTGAATTTTACGGTCGGTAACCCTCTGTACTACATGCAGGAGCGCCGATCGGCGCCTGATTCTTTTTCGAGCGTAAAATAAATACCAGAGAGTGCCCAGGATGAGGAACCCCCCCGTGATGGTTAACGGGACAGTACCCATTTCAAAGATCAGGAATACATAGATAATAACCGCTCCGATCTGGATCCAGGGATAGAAGGGGGAACGGAAGAGGGGCCGATAACTATGGATTTTGCTTTCCCTCATGATGATGACGGAGATGTTGACGGAGATAAAGAGGAGGATCATCATGGTGGAAGCAGTTTTAACCAGATCCTTCAGATCCAGGAACAAAATCACAGAGATCATAAAAGCTGAAGTGATAAGGATAGAGTTTACCGGGGTTCGAGTTCGGGGATGGATCCGGCCGAAAAATGAGGGAAGGAGGTTATCGGTACTCATCGCCATCGGGGCCCGGGAGGCGGAGAGGATACCGGCGTTAGCGGTGGTGATGAAGGCAATCAGGGCGGCACCTGAGAGAATTATCAACCCGGGAATTCCCATGAAATTTTGGGCAGCCAGAGAAATGGGAATGAGCGAGTTATCAAGTTTGGCCGCGGGCAGAACTCCGACTGTGATAGCGATGATGATAATATAAAAGAGGCCGACTAGAAAATACGCGAAAAACATCCCGAGGGGGATATTCCGCCCCGGATCCCGGGTCTCCTCCGCTACACTGGCCGCCTTGGTCAGGCCGCCGTAGGAGACAAATATCAATCCCACAGTGGCGAAGACCGCCTTCAGGCCGAAGGGATTGAAGTTTTTAAAATGATCAAGCTGGATATTATGGATGCCGAAAAGGGAGAAAAAGGCCAGGATCGCCAGGAGGATAAAGACCAGCCAGATCTGGAGTCGGCCCGCGTGTTTGGTTGAGATCAGATTTATAACCGTGAAGATGAGGCAGAAGAATACCGCGATCATATCCATCTGGAATTCGGTGATATCTGGTAAGATCAGGATCCCGAAGGCCCCCATCCCGGCCAGGGCGAAAGCGCTCTTGAAGCTGATCGAGAACCAGTTGGCCAGCCCTGCCAGCATCCCCGCCAGCGGCCCCAGGCTCCGATCAATAAAGAAATAGGTTCCCCCCGTCTTAGGCATCGCGGTGGCTAATTCAGCCTGTGAAATCAGGCTGGGGATGACAAGGATCCCGGCCAGGAGATAGGCCAGAATAACCGCCGGTCCCGATTTGGCAAAGGCCAGCCCCGGGAGAACAAAAAGTCCGGAACTGATCATGGCCCCGGCGGCGATACTGAAGATCCCGACCGCTCCCAATGTTTTTTTTAACTTCATTTATTTATGCCCGATTTTTGGCCACTGTACAGTCCACTAATTATACGAATTATTCTGATTGTTTCGCCTCGGTTCGGCAGCTTTGCAGTCCACTAATTACACTAATTTGCACTAATTGTTTCCTCGCCTCGGCACCTTTTTAAACCGCTAATCTCGCAAATCTGTGCGAATATTGAAAGTTAATCGTTTAGAATTTTGCGTTGAACAAAAGACGGTTGTCAGATGATAGTTACCACTTTGCCCGGTGTCGTTGAACGTTGAAAGTTGAGCGCCCTGCCCGCCATAGCTTTAGCGAAGGCTGGTTGAACGTTCAGTTTTTACTCCCTTCCATCTCCCGTAGCCGTCTGATCCGATCCTCAACCGGAGGATGGGTACTGAAGAGACTATTCTTCTTCTTGCGGTCCCGGATCGACTTGATCGGACTGATGATATATAGGTGCTGGGTAGCCCGGTTGGAGACTTCCAGAACTCCGGGGTTGGCCGAGATCTTCTCCAGGGCGGAGGCCAACCCTTCCGGGTAGCGGGTCATCAGGGCGGCGTTGGCGTCAGCCAGGTACTCCCGCTGACGGGATACTGCCAATTGGATGATCAGGGCGAAGATCGGAGCCAGGATCGCCAGCGCCAGGGCGAGTATCATAATTATCCCGCTCCCGCCCGATGAACTGTCACTGGATCGCCGTCGCCCTCCTCCCCAGAAGGTATAGCGGAGGAAGAAGTCGGCCATCAGCGCCACCATCCCGACCATAATTCCGATCAGAGTGGCGAAGAGAATATCGTAATCCCCGATGTGGCTCAATTCATGGGCCAGTACCCCCTGGAGTTCGGCCCGGTTGAGGCGATGGAGCAGTGCCGTGGTAACGGCGATGGAGGCGTGGTCGGGATCGCGTCCGGTGGCGAAGGCGTTGGGGGCGTCGTTATCGTAAATAACGTAGAGATTCGGCATCGGCAATCCCGCCGCGATAATCAGCTCCTCCACGATATTATAAAGCTGTGGATACTCTTCTCGCGATGCCGGTTTCGCCCGGCTTACCGCCAGGACTATTTTATCTCCTTTGAAGTAGCCGGATAGGGCCATCCCTATGGAGATGATAAATGCCAGGACAATCCCGAAATACCCGAATCCGGCCACCTGGCCAAAGATATATCCGAGGAGGATTAATACGGCCGCGAAGACAACAACCAGGATTATTGAATTGCGTTTATTTTGTCTGATCTCTTCGTACATGATGATAGCAATTTAAAATTACAACAACATTATCTTCACAACTTATTTGCCACTAAGACACCAAGACACAAAGAAAGCATTAAAAAGTTGCAATACCAACGTTTTGAAATTCAAAAAATTCTTTCTCTTAGTGCCTTAGTGTCTTTGTGGCTAAATTATTAAAAACTAACTTTAACCGGTTCTCTCTCTTCCGGAGTTTCGGTCTGGAAAAAATCCTTTTTGGTGAAGCCGAACGCACCGGCGATCAGGTTGGTGGGGAAGATCTCTGTTTTGGTATTAAACTTCATGACCTGGTCATTGTAGTGCTGGCGCGCGAAAGAGACCCTGTTCTCCGTAGTTGTCAGTTCTTCCTGGAGTTTGAGCATATTTTCGTTGGCCTTCAGTTCCGGGTAATTCTCGGCTACCGCGAAGAGGGAACGGAGGGTCTGGGAGAGGAAGTTCTCGGCTTTGGCCTGTTCGGCCGCGCCGCCGCTTACTTCTATAGCTTGAGTTCGGGCTTTGGTTACGTTCTCCAGTACCTCGCGCTCGTGTTTCATGTAGCCTTTACAGGTCTCTACCAGATTAGGGATCAGATCGTAACGCCGCTTAAGCTGGACATCGATCTGAGACCATCCATTCTTCACCCGCTGCCGAAGCCGGATCAGACCATTATATGCTGAGATCAGCCAGAGCAGTCCGATCGCGATTATTGCTACCAGAATCCAGAGCATCATGAACCTCCTATATTATTATTGGTTTTCAGTAATTCTTTCGTCATTCCTCATTTGGGTTTCGTCATTAACATTTCCGGATAACTGACAAGATGTAGATGAACACCAAATAATTTGGAATAACCCATAGAAAATGACTCAGATCATTATTATTCAACCCCCCAAGGAGGTCTGCTTAAAAGGTAGTCGGAGATTACCCGGGCGATACGTTCTGAACCTTTGATGGTAAAGTGGCAGTCATCGTAGAAGAGATCGGTATCACGGGGAAACCGGGCTGCCGAATCTATGTATTCCACACCTTTCCACCGGCAGAAACTGGCCAGGAGCGAGTTATAGGTCTCGAGTCCTTTTGCCAGGGCTTCGGGGGTGTAATAAGGTTGCCCGGGAACTGTCTTGAACTGTCCAATCCCACCCATCCAGAGCCGTTCTTTTTCTTCCGGAAGCATATTTTTCTTCCATAGAGCAGGTTGGCTAACAAAGATAATCCGGATACCTCTCCTTACCGCGCTATCGATGATCTTGTCGAGATTGTTTTTATATTCATCCAATCCAGGTCCCAGGTTCGGTAGTTGGTCCAGCCGGATATCAGATTGCTCCCGGTTTTCCCTCCATCTTGTGATCATCCTTCCCCCGGGATCCTGGGGACGTTCGCCGAAGAAACGCAGATAGATACGTTTAGCCACTCTCCAGACACCTAATTTTTTATAGAAGGGAGGGGAGGGGAGGGAGTATTGATATGGGACAAAGCGAAAGGCGTGGTCCAGCTGATGGGTATACGCTCCCGGCTTTTCCAGATAATCGGGGTCATAGCCTTCCCCCTGTCGGAGCCGGAGAAGAAGGTCATCAACACCCGTCAGTATGACAATCGCGTCCACGTCGAGCGCCTTGAGGGGTAGTTTCTCTAGTTGAAGGATGTTATCGCGGCTATTCTGTCCGATTCTGCCTCCATTTCCGACCCAGACCCGTAATTGAGGAGGCGCCTCATGAAGGAGAGATATTATGCGGCGCGGCCAGGTCTCCCTCTGGTTAAGGTAGAGACATTCAGCAGCGCCCCCACCCAGGACCAGGATCCGATAATCATCGGTTGGGATAGGGTTATAACTCCGCAGTCCGTATGAGTTGGTACGGAACCAGACTCTCGGGCTGGTCCCCGGCAGGATCTCCTGGTCCGGCGTATAAGTCCGTTCTATCCCGGGGGGCCAGATATAGAAGTTATCCGGCGGCGGTATCAGACGTCGACAGAAGAGTTCAATTAAAAGCAGAACGATCCCCGCGAGGATGACCGCCATGCAAATTTTGAGGATCCGCAGTTTTGTCTGTATTTTCATAATTTTTGCTCCGCAAAAATTATTGTTTGATATAACTATATATATAAGATAATCACGGTTATTCCTGTTGTCAACCTCGGGTTCATACAATACTATTTTATTTTTCCTTCGGAAAAATAAAATTTCGGTCTTTAACTATCTCTAACGGTTTTATTATTCAACATCCTCATTTCTTTATCTGCTATTGCTTTAGCAAATAAGGAAGTTACTTCAAGCTTCAGGTGATTGCCGTAGCCAGGATACTAAAGCCGGGAAACCAGGTGAAAGCGACAACTTTAGGCACTTTAGCGCACTTCAAACTTTAGGCACTCTTTTCTATGTACTTCATATACAACTACCTATTTTTAGTCACGTTGTTTTTTGCGACCCCGTTCTTTCTCTTCCGGATGGCGACGACCAGGCGTTTTCGGAAGGGGATGGCTGAACGGTGGGGTTTTTACGGCCCTATTAAAAAACTACTTATTGCGGACCATTCCATCTGGATTCAGGCAGCATCAGTGGGGGAGGTTACTGCCGCGCTACCGGTCATTGATCTGTTGAGGAAAAACTATCCGGAGGAGAAGATAATCTTAACCTGTCAGACAGCATCCGGACGGGATGTAGCCAGGAAAAAACTTGGTGTCAATACGGCAGTAATCCTCTCCCCCCTTGATCTGGGTTTCGTCATAAATAATCTGATCAGGTTGTCCGGACCACGAATCTTAATCCTGATTGAGACCGAGATCTGGCCCGGTATGATCATGACTGCCCGGAGAAACGGGATCCCGGTGGTAATCGTCAACGGTAGGATTTCTGCTTCTTCATTCCGGGGTTATCGGAGGGTGATCTCCCTGGTTGGCCCCCTCTTGAAGATGGTGACCGCGCTCGGGATGAGATCGGAAGAGGATGCTTCCCGCATCCGGGAGTTGGGGGCTCCTCCTGACCGGGTTACCGTGACCGGTAATATTAAATTCGATTCACTCCCGGGACCGGAACTGCCGAGAAATGTGAGAGGAGAACTGGAAGCGCTGCTGGGTCTGGAATCTACGGATATGCTGATTATAGGGGGCAGTACCTTTGAAGGAGAAGACCGTATTCTTTACGAAGCATATCGTGCCCTTCTCCCCCGTTTCCCGGGTCTGCGGCTTCTCCTGGCGCCACGCCACCTGGAGAGGGTGGGCGCTATAAAAGCGTTGCTGCGGTCCCGGGGACAGAGCTTTGCTCTTTATACCTCCCTTGCTGCTCGGACGATAGTTCCGAGAAAAACAGATGTTGTAATTTTAGATGCCATGGGAGTACTATCAAATCTATATGGACTGGGAACTGTTGCTTTCATCGGCAGGAGTTTGCGAGGATATGGTGGCCAGAATCCGATCGAACCGGCATCGTTTGGCTGCCCGATCATCTTCGGCCCGCATATGGAGAACTTCCAGGAAGTCACCGATGACCTGATCAAGGCAGTGGGAGCAGTTAGAATCCAGAATGAGGGGGAGTTATCGGAAAAGTTGGCCGGGTTGCTATCCGATCCGGCGCGGAGAGATCGGATGGGATATCAGGCCCGTCAGATGCTTGAGAACCGCCGTGGCGCCAGTCAGCGGAATCTTGAGCAAATCAAACAGGTCCTAAGTAGAATAAGGAAGACTATTCAGAATACGAATTGAGAAATATTAAACATATTTTTCCGAAGGAAAAATAATATGAGGGAACGAATAGAAAAATACTACCTAAAAGTACTGGCAGGGAAGAAGAAGGGGTTCTCCGTCTGTATTTTTAAGATCTTTATATGGGGATTATCCCTGCTTTATCTGGTAGCGATCCAGTTGCGGTTCCTT
The DNA here is from genome assembly GCA_937885075.1 of uncultured bacterium. Classification (GTDB taxonomy): domain Bacteria; phylum Auribacterota; class Erginobacteria; order Erginobacterales; family Erginobacteraceae; genus CAKZYZ01. The sequence goes on from CAKZYZ010000356.1 coordinate 8,084, forward strand.
CTCTACCGTCTCAGAATATTCCGCAGCCGATCGGTTACAGCCTGGGTTATCAGTGTGGGAAATATCACATTAGGAGGCACCGGTAAGACTCCGGTAGTGGAACGTCTGGCCCGCCTGCTTCATTCAAGAGGCCGTAAGGTGGCAATTATCAGCCGGGGATACCGACGGAAGAGGGGGCCGCGTTGGCGAAGGTTCAAAGAGAAACTACGAGGTGCTCCAACTTCCCGCGTGGTCTCGGATGGTAAAAATATCCTCCTCAACTCCCTGGTCGCGGGGGATGAACCATATATGCTGGCCTCCAATCTGGAAGGGGTACCGGTGATAATCAACCGCAATCGGCTTAAGGGGGCGTTATACGCGATCCGGCGCTTCAAATCCGATACGATAATCCTTGATGACGGTCTCCAGCATCTCGCCTTAAAGCGTGATCTGGATGTTGTTTTGATAGATGCCGGTTGCCCTTTCGGTAATGGGTATATCTTTCCCCGGGGAATTCTCCGGGAACCCCGCCGGCATCTCTCCCGTGCTGATCTGCTCCTCATTACCAAGGCAGTTCCGGATGGGCAGGAGAAGCTTAAAGAGGAATTAAAACGGTATAACAAACGGGCGCAGATATTGGAATGTCGCCATAACCCGATCTATCTCTACGATGTTCGGACTTCTATTAAGGCATCGCTTGATTATATTCGGGGAATGAAAGCCGCCACTCTGGCCGGGATTGCCAATCCCGAGGGTTTTGAAAAAATGCTATTCGAGTTGGGTGTCCAGGTTATCCATTCCCGCCGTTTCGTGGATCACCATATCTACACTCAGCAGGAGTTGATTGACGTTCTCAACAAAGCAACGCGCCGAGGCGCGGAGATTCTCCTGACCACCGAGAAGGACGCGGTCCGTTTCCCCCGGCTTCCGCGCGGAACCATACCGGTCTTCTCTCTCCGAGTCAGGATTGACAGCGTAGTGGAAGGTTCCGATTTTGATGCCGAAATACTGCATTTTCTTCGAGAGAGAAGGGGAGGGAAGGAAGTAATAAGTGCCTAAAATAAGTAAAGTTGTAAGTGCCTAAAGTGCGCTAAAGTGCCTAAAGTTGTTGCCTTCGCCTCGCTATCCTGGTATTTGGCCAGCCTGATGTTCCACTATCTTAGCGAGGTGCTGTAGCCGCGGTCGTTGACCGCGGAAGACTGGAACTGAGATTTGCCAGGTGAAGGCGACAACTTTAGGAGATCGGAAGG
>CAKZYZ010000357.1 GCA_937885075.1 uncultured bacterium
AGTTCAGACGTGTGCTCTTCCGATCTAGACACAAAGAAAAGAATTAAAGCTTCAATAACTATGTCTCTTCATTTTTTCTGATGGTTTTCTTAGTGTCTTAGTGCCTTTGTGGCAGATTTATTAAAATTCAGAGGAATTTAACCAGGAGAATGAAATTATGAAATCGATTAAAGATTTAAAGCTGAAATTAACCACACCCAAAGAGAAAGAGATCTATGAGAGGATTATACTCCAGCCCTCGCGTCTGGAAGGCTATAAGCATCTGGCTCGGCTTCTGGCCAAGGAAGATGATCAGGCCGCGGCGGAGAAGGTTCTCCGTCTGGCGCTCGCTCTCTTCCCGAAAGACCGGTTGACCAGGGAACAGCTGGCCACTCTCTTCGAGGAGATGGGGAGCCCGGCCCGGGCGATGAATATCTACCGGCAATTGATAAAAGAGGGTAAGAGCTGGTCGGCTTATCTCCGTCTGGCCCGGATACTGAAGAAAAAAGGTGATCTGGAAGGCGCGGTCGGTGTATTTAAGAGTATTTCCGCCCGTTCTCCATTCAAGGAGCGGACTTTTATCCCTCTCTATGACCTTTACTTCATCATGGGATCCCATAAGAGGGGTATCAACAATATGAAGCAGGCCATTAAATTTTCCGGAGCGAATTCGCGTCTCTTGAAAAAATTGGGCCGGCTCTGCATGAAGGACGGTCAGAAGCAGGAAGGGATCAAGTATCTCAAGCAGGCTCTTCGATATGATCGTAATGATCTTGATACGGTAAAGCTGATCGGATTGGCCAATCTTGACCTTGGCAACTACGGAATCGCGAAGAATTGGTTCTTCAAAATTCTGGAGCAGGACCATGAATCATACCAGGCTCACATTGAGCTGGCCGAACTGGCCCTCCGCCAGGGGAAGCTTGCTGAAGCCAAGAAGTGGGTTGACACGATCATCCGGATCCAGAAAAAGAAAGGTGAGCCATGGGATTCGCGTTCCAAACTGGCCCTGGGCGAGTATTATCTCAAGAAAGGCAACTATAAAAAAGCCGTGGAACTGGCAGCTGAAGGGTTAACTGAGACACCGGACTATTATCCGATGGAGCTGGTTCACGGACACGCGATTCTGGGGGAAGGTTATAAGGCCCTGGGGGATGAATTCAAAGCTGAGGTTCATTCCCGGATTGAGGCGTCGCTGCGAGAAAATTCGGATGCCTTCGATGGCTTTATGTCATTAGCCCGCCAGTTTGAGAAAGAGAAGAAACTGGCCGAGGCGAAAGAAGTGCTGGAGCAGCTCCTGGTCGCTTTTCCGGGCAATATTCTGACCTTGATCAGCCTGGCTGAGGCCCAGTTCAGTCGGGGAATGACCACCAGCGCTGTCCAGTTGGCGCGCGCGGCCTCGGCCGCGAATGCCGGAAGGTTCATCCAGGATAAGATAAAAGCGATGCAGCTCCTGATCCGGGTCAGCAAAGCCGCCGGCCAGGCCGGCGCGGCCCGCGATTATGAGCGTAAGCTGAAGAAACTCCAGGCCGGTGGATAATCTACTCCGTCCGGGAATTCACCGTTATCTGTAACTTACTGCTTCGTAATTTTAATAACCTCTAAGGAAAGCAGGAAGGCAGGAGGGGGATTACTTTAGATTCTCCTGATTTCATGCTTTCCTTAGAGGTAAAGTTGCCCGAGCGCAGCGAGGGCTAAGTTCTTTCAAAGACCTTTTTACCACGAAGCCCACGAAGGGGTTTAGAAAATAGAAATATTTACTGAAGCTTCTTTAGTGTTTTTCTTCGTACCCCTCAAGGGGGTATTGCAAAGAATGTTCTTCGTGGTGGATCACTTCATTGTTCCAGATAAGATTTCTATATTTCTTTTTCCTCATCCGGACATTATAATCGTTCCGCCGGTTCCCAATAAATATGGCAGTGGATTTATAGATAAAATTTTCCCCAAAGAAAAATTTTAATGATTACCTATCTAAAACATCCTCACCTAAATCATCCCCAGCTGCTGGTCGCGTGGCCGGGGATGGGTTATGTGGCATCCAAGACAGTCTCATATCTGGTGGACGCTCTGGAGGCGGAGCGGTTCGCGTTCATTAATCCCGATAATTATTATTCCCCCACCAGTGTGGTCGTGGATAAGTCTCTGGCAAGTATTCCTCCATTACCGTCTAATAATTTCTATTTCTGGAAGAATCCCTATTCCGGGAGTGACCTGATTTTATTTCTGGGTGATGCCCAGCCCGCCCCGGCGCTTCAGATCCAGATGGCCCGGGAAGTTATCAGCCTGGCGGTTAAGATGGGAGTCTTCCGGACCTGGACATTTGCCGCCGCTCCGGCCGCAATCCAGCATAAGGATAAACCCCGGATCTGGGCGGTCTCCAATACCATGGTTCTGAAAGATTACCTTATCGAACATGGTATCGAACTGCTGGAGATGGGGCATATCAGCGGGTTAAATGGCCTGCTGCTGGGGATAGAGGTCCCCGCTAAGATCCCGGGGATCTGTCTGCTGGGGGAGATCCCATATTATACCATTAATCTGGAGAACCCCCGGGCATCCCTGGTTATTCTAAACCTTCTGGAGATACTTCTGTCGATCAGGATCGACACCCTTCCTCTTGAAGATGATATTAAGAACTTCGACCGTGAAATAACCAGAATCGGGAAGAGGGCACAGGAGACAATGGAGACATTTATCCATCCCGATGAGGGGTTGCTTGGGATGGGGGGATATATGGGTGAGGAAGAAGAAGAGGAGGATGAAGGAGAGAGTAAGCCCTTGCCCGCGCCCGCCCGGAAACGGATAGAAGATCTCTTCCAACAGGTCCGGATCGATCCCCTTCAGGCCGGTATGCTGAAAGAAGAGCTGGATAAGTGGGGAGTCTATCATCTCTATGAGGACCGGTTTCTGGATTTATTTCGGGAGGGGGGAGCTGGGTAGTTAAATATATTTTACATGGGTAATTCTAAATTACCTGGTGTGTATATACATATTGTCAGTTGCCTACTGATGTTAATGACGAAATCCGAATGAGGAATGACGAAAGAATGAGGAAATCTCAATGCCCAAATAAGCCTGCATCGCATTCAAGTGCTTGCGGGCGGCTTGTATTTTTGGGATTTGACCTAGTTTGATCACCTGCCTTCACAGATGAATGCTATAGCACTGTAGTGTGCAAAAGCGAGCGTGCCACCGCCATATTCAGTTTTGCCCTATCTATGGCGGAGGTTGTTGGCAAGGAGGCTTGGCAAGGACACTTCGACATTCGGGCTTTGGTCATTCTTTCGTCATTCCTCATTCGGGTTTCGTCATTTATTTCCGGGCTTCGTCCTTGAAATAATGTTAGTATTCCCCACTCACTTTAGAATTAAGTTGCTATATTACTTCATATCCCAAATCCCATGTTCTCCTTCTATAACCAGCGCAAGGCACAACTCGCTCTCTACATTTTCCTCGGGGCGTTTCTACTCCGGGTTTCTCTCGATATTATCTTTTTCCTCCGGTCCGGCTGGTTCTCATCCCATCTGATTGAGGTCTGGTTTTATTATGGAGTTGCCCGGGGGGTATATACTCTCTCGTTTCTCGACCCTACCTTCCTTCTCCTCCGGATTCCGGGATTGCTTATTACCGGTCCGGTGCTCTACCAGATAGTGGTCTTTGAGGCGGCTCTGATCTCAGCCCTGACCGCGGTTCTGATCTTCTACTGGCTCGATAGCCGGTGCGGCCGGGAGACCGGCTGGTGGGGAGGAGTTGTCTTTGCGCTTCTGCCCGCCCCGATCACCCTCTCGCTGGTGAATTTTTCCCATGACCTGGTTCAGGTTCCTCTGGTGGTTCTCTTCTTCTGGGCGGCGGGTCTGGCGATAGACGGCCGGGGAAAGCGGATCCGGGCGGGGATTTTAGCCGCGGCCTGTCTCCTTCTGGGGATGAAGATCGGCCCCCTGATGGCGGGCGCGCTGGGAATCATATTTCTTTATGGCCTCTGGGTTATCTTCCGTAAGCTTGTTGGCGCCATTCCTTCCTGGTGGGCATCCGCTATTTTTTTAGTATGTCTCATAATGCTGAATTATGGGTTCTATCTCCTGATAAAGCCCCACCTCCTGGAATGGATAGCCCCGCTGGCCTTGAAGTTTCGGGGGATCGACCTGATGGCCCAGGTCAGGATCCAGGTCGGGGATCTTCAGCCCCTCCCCCGGGACGCTTTCTGGAACCGGTACACTCTCTTCATCTTCTTTCTCCCCTGGGGGTTCTGGACTGCATTTAAGAACAGGGATTTTCTGGCTTTCAGCCTCTTCATCTTCAGCCTGGCCCTGGCCCTGGTGGTGAACCGGGGCGCGAGGCTCCTCGATCTGGCCGTGGTAGTTATGGCCGCTCAAGCACTCGCTAACTGGAATAGAAGTGCCGCCATCGTTACCGTCTCCTCGGTCGTGATATATATTGCCGTTGATCTTATCTCCCCCGGCCTGGCCCGTAGTATATATTTTGGGATACCATACGGTTTAACTCTTTTGTGGGGTTCGGTTATCAAGTCGTTCACTGTTGCTGATCTTCAGGCCCCAGGGGTTTATCTACGGTGCGGCTGGCTCTTTGCCGGTCTCTTCGCGGCGGTTCTTCTCTGGGCCGGACTATTCAAGGGGAAGATGATATGGATCATCGGTCTCATCCTGGTATCCGTTATCCTACTCCAGGGGAGCTGGGTTCTATTGGCCGCCAATACCAGCAGCGATCAGGTGGAGTATGAAGCTTATAAGTGGCTGGACAATCACTCTCGCCCGGGAGAGAAGATCTTCGCGGCCTGGAACCAGGGGTATTTTCTTGGTTCAACTACCGGGCTTATCCCGGTGACAACGCCGGAGAAGATCGACTTTGATCTCTCCCGGACTTACTGGATGGAAGAGAAGGATTCCGCCCGGGAACTGCGCCGCCGCGGGGTAAAGTATATTCATGTTACCAGCCGGTATTTCGGCATCACCGGAGTAAATGAAAAAAATGATACCTTTACCATGCGGGGAAATACTATTATAGGCCCTCGCCCGGATCATATCCGCCGGTTCTCCCGGATGAGAAAGACGTTCCTCTATCGGATGATCTATGAACCGGATACCTTCCGTTACTTCCGACCGGTCCATCAGGAGATCGACGCGGAGAGGAAGGTGCTGGTCCGGTTCTTTGAAGTCTTATAGCCACGAGGGAAAGAAGGTAATCGGTGATCGGCAAGCGGTAATCAGTTGGCCCGGTTGTCGGGTATATGGAGTGTAGTAGCTCTGCTGCCGCGGCGCAAGCATGGCTTGCGCTCTCCAAAGGGAGTCCCCCCTCTCGTTACGACGCTCTGCGTCGTATCGAAAGATCGGCCGATGCATTCCCACGCGGCGCGTGGGAACGAGGGAAATCCACCACCGACCTTGTGTCGGTGTAGATGTGATTGATTGCTAGAAATGTTCAACCTAAATGTAACGAACAAGGAAGATAAGATGAGATCGGGAAGATTTTCTATAATATTTTTTATGGTATCAATTATGCTGATGGTAATAAGCTCTCCGGCAGTAGCGGCAACATACCGGGATGGGATTTATGAAGGAGTCTCCCCGGACAGCGTTTATGGTAAAGTTCGGTTGAAGGTGAAGATCGTGGAAGGCAGAATAACAGATATAATATACCGGGAGATCCCCGATTGGGATGCGGAGAAGGTGGAGACAAGGATGAGAGATCAGATTATTAATAATCAGTCAACCGAGGTTGATGAAGTGACCGGAGCTACGGTGAGTTACGGGTTGATCAAAGACGCGGTAAATGACGCGCTCGAGAGTGCCGCCAAACCGGCCGCCCCTCCCGCTGAAAAACCGGTTACCGGGGTTCTCCTGGAGACCACCCAGGGTAATATCGAGATCCGCCTCTATCCGAAAAAATCCCAGATAACGGTAGAGAATTTTGTCGGCCTGGTTGAAAAAGGATATTACGACGGAATCATCTTTCACCGGGTAATACCGGGTTTCATGATTCAGGGCGGAGATCCAACCGGCACCGGAAGGGGGGGAGAGTCTCTCTGGGGAAGGCCGTTTCAGGATGAGTTCGGCTCCGGTCTGAAATTCGATAAGCCGGGCATTCTGGCCATGGCCAATTCCGGGCCGGATACCAACGGATCACAGTTCTTCATCACCGTCGCCCCTACCCCCTGGCTGAACAATCATCATACGATCTTTGGAGAGGTGGTTAAAGGATATGATGTAGTAGAGAAGCTGGAGAAGACCCCGACCGGCCCCGGCAATCGCCCCCGGACTGAGCAGAAGATACTCAAAGCTACTTTAATCCGCTCTACGAATTAAAGTATTGTGCTCCGACTGCGTCGGAGCAGGTTGGTATTGCTTGATCTGTAAATGTTTTGGTGATACTTTATTCCTGTTTCAGAAGTTTAATAAATCTGACACAAAGGCACAAAGACAGTAAGAAAAACTTAAGAAAGATTAAAAACGTTGTTATTGTGTCTTTAAATCTTTTCTTTGTGCCTTAGTGTCTTAGTGGCAAAAAAGTTGCGAGGCTATGTTCTAAGAGTCATGAAAGTGGAAAAATATAGGCCTTATCCAAAGATAGATCTTCCGGATCGGACCTGGCCGGGGCGGGGGATTGAACGGGCGCCGGTCTGGTGCAGCGTTGACCTCCGGGACGGGAACCAGGCGTTGAGTATCCCGATGAGCCTGGAAGAGAAGCTTCGATTCTTTGAACTCCTGGTTGGAGTAGGTTTCAAGGAGATTGAGGTCGGGTTCCCTTCCGCCTCTGAAGTTGAGTTCCGATTTCTCCGCGTGCTGATTGAGGAGAACCGGATCCCCGATGACGTGACGGTCCAGGTCCTGACCCAAGCCAGGGAACATCTGATCAGGAAAACCTTCGACTCGCTGGCCGGGGCAAAGCAGGCGATCGTTCATCTGTATAACTCGACCTCCACTCTGCAGCGGGAGATTGTCTTCAGTAAGAGCAAGGATGAGATCAAAGCGATCGCTGTCTCCGGAGCGGAGCTGATGAAACGGCTGAGAGATGAGACCGGGAATCCCGGGTTCCGGTTTGAGTATACGCCGGAGAGCTTTACCGGCACCGAACTGGATTACGCTCTGGAGGTCTGTCACGCGGTAATGGATATCTGGCAACCGACCCCGGATGGACCGGTTATACTCAACCTCCCGGCGACGGTCGAGATGGCCACCCCCAATATCTATGCCGATCAGATCGAATGGTTCTGCCGGAACGTCAAGGATCGGAATAGCGTGAGGATCAGTCTCCATACCCATAATGACCGGGGAACAGCGGTGGCAGCGGCGGAACTGGCCCTGATGGCCGGCGCGGACCGGGTGGAGGGGACGTTATTCGGCAACGGCGAGCGGACCGGCAACCTGGATATTGTTACCATGGCTCTCAATCTCTTCTCCCAGGGGGTGGATCCGGGTCTGGACTTCTCCCATCTTGATCGGATCAGAGAGGTTTACGCGGAATGTACCCGGATGGGGGTCCATCCCCGTCACCCCTACGCGGGAGAGTTGGTCTATACCGCTTTCTCCGGATCCCACCAGGACGCGATAAATAAGGGGATGAAGGCCCGGAGGGCCGGTCGGGAGGAGATATGGGCTGTGCCCTATCTTCCGATCGATCCCGAAGACGTGGGGCGGAGCTACGAGCGGATCATCAGGATCAACAGCCAGTCCGGCAAGGGCGGGATCGGTTATATAATGGCGGAAGAGTTCGGCTTCAAGCTCCCCCGGGCCATGCAGGCCGAGTTCAGCCGGGTTATCCAGGCCATGACCGAACGGACCGGGAAAGAGCTCCTCCCGGAAGATATCCGAAAAACTTTCGAGGAGGAGTATCTGGATCGGACCTCACCTTACCGGTTGATAAAATGCCGGTTCGAGGGGGACGAAGGCGGAACAACCGAGGTCCGCGCTGAGATCAGCGACCGGGGCGAGGTCCTGACTTTTACCGCGAAAGGCAACGGTCCCATCGACGCCTTTGTCCACGGGCTCAAGAAAGCCGCCGGCCGGGAGTTTACCGTTGCTTCCTACACAGAACACGATATCAGCCACCGGGGTTCCGGTTCGGCGGCAGCTTCCTACATCTCCCTGGCTGATGAGAAGGGAAAGGAGCACTTTGGGGTGGGAGTGGATACCAATATCAGTCTGGCCTCAATCAAGGCCGTGATAAGTGCTTTGAATAGGATGGATGGGGGATAGGAGACCCCACAATGAATTTCCAATGGCCAACTTCCAACTTCCAATTTCCAATTCTCGCATTTGGATATTGGTTATTGGCCATTGGATATTGGACATTCCGCTTCCCCCTACCTCGGCCCCTTTATTGGCCGCAAAAATGCGCAAAATTCGCAAAAGTCCCTTCGCCTTAGCAGGTTGACAGTCTGCTGATTACTGATCACCGATTACTCTCCCTGCCCACTTGTCCTCCAAAAAGTTTCTGAAGTATTTCCCTGGTCTCTCTGGCGTATTCCGGGGTGAGGGCGTGCTCCCAGCCTTCTTCTCGGAAGATATGTTTTACCTGATTCTTGTAGTTTAGGGAGTCGATCATGACGTACTCGACGTGCGGGGAGATCAGGCGGTGTAGTTTGACCGGGTCCATAGGGAGTGTGGGAGCTATGAAGGCCCAGGTCCGGATGCCTTTCGCCTTGAGCTGCTTCAGGGTCTCGATCCGACTTTCGATTGGAGGTGAGTCCGGTTCCAGGATTTTCCGGACCCGGTCATTATCGGTCGGGATGGAGAGTCCGACCCGGGCGTCAATGGCGTAGGTGAGGATATCGATATCCCGGGTAACCAGGGGTGAGCGGGTCAGGATTTGGATCCCCCAGCCGTAGCTACGGAGGAGTTTCAGGCATTGCCGGGTCAGTTCATATTCTCGTTCCACCGGCTGGTAAGGGTCGCAGACACTGGAGAGGAGCGCGGTCCCGATCTTTCTCTTCCGGGCCAGTTCTTCCTCCAGAACCGCGGGGAGGTTGGTCTTAACCTCCACAAACTCCCCCCAGCGGCTATTCCTATTGAAATGGGAGTACTGCCGCATAAAGGTCGCGTAGCAGTAACGGCACCCGTGCCCGCAGCCGAGATATGGGTTGATCACAAACCTCACCCCGGGAATCCTTGACCGGACCAGCGCGCTCTTGGTAGAAATTTCTGTAATCTTCATTATTTATGTCGGAGCTCAAGCAGGGAATAAAATTTTATTATGGAAATGATCCATTATAATGGTATTGTGATTTTGAAATAAGAAAGAATTGCCTGATTTGATTTTATGAATGATCATCAGTTATTGTAGCTGGGTATAGTAATAGATCAACAGAACGGCGTTAACTTAAATGTTTTCCACTAAGTTAGCGCCGAAGGCGATAACTTAATATGATATATAAAGTAATTACCAAGAAAGAATTCAAAAAGTTTGTCAACGGCCTGATCAACTCGAATGAGACCTTTGGCCCGCGGCAGGTAAATACGGCTAAGGACGGCAAACCGATCTACCAGTTTAAGGAGGTTCATTCATTTGATGAGATGGAGCTCGATTATACTCTCTCCTATTCGTCTTTAAAGAACTTCTTCCTCCCCTTCCGCGAGGTCCTCTCCCGGTACAACTTTACCGATGACAACTGGGAGCAGGAGATCGAATACCGGGTCAATCCCCGGGTGATTGTCGGGGTCCGGGCCTGTGATATCAACGCCCTCTGCAAGCTGGATGATATCTTTGTTAATGGATCATTCCCTTCCCCCTATTATATCGCGCGGAGAAACAACACCTTCCTGATCGGGATGGATCATCTGCCGATGGATGATTGTTTCTGCATGTCGATGGGAGAGCTGGTGGTCCGGCAGGGGTTTAATCTCTTCTGTACCGATCTCGGGGATCGCTACTATCTCTCCATCAACTCTTCCAAGGCGTTTAACTTCCTCAGGAATGTTAAGACCACCGATCCCACCGATAAAGATGACCGGCAATGGCTGGAGCGGAGAAATCTGATCAAAAGGAGTTTTAATACCACTGTAGATACTTCCAGTCTCCCCAATCTTCTGGATATCGAGTTTGACTCGCCGATCTGGGAGAAGTGGGGTGATAAGTGCCTCAACTGCGGCACCTGCGCCATGGTCTGCCCGACCTGTTACTGCTACGGGATTGAAGAGTCCATCGATGTCAGCCTGAAGAGTTCACGGAGAGAGCGGTTCCAGCATTCCTGTACCGTGGTTGATTTTGCCGAGGTGGCGGGGGGGCATAACTTCCGCCCCAGCAAAGAAGCCCGATTAAAATATCGGTATTATCATCACTATCATGGTTTCGCGGAGAACGCCGATGAACAGATCTGTGTGGGATGCAACCGCTGCGGCCGGAACTGCCTGGCGGGGATCAATCCCAAAGATGTTATCGACGATCTATTAATGGAGAAGACCGATGAAGTATAAGCTCCCCAAAGAAGATATCAACCTCAAGCCGTTCATGTCCAAGCCGCCCCGCTATAATTGGAAGGATGTGATTATGCGGACGGACAAGACTTATAAGTGCGAGATAATAAATATTATCGAGCTCACCCCAATGGAGAAGCTCTTTCATCTAAAGATTCTGGATCCGGTCGAACGGGATATATTCAGCTTTCGTCCCGGCCAATTCCTTATGCTGGAGGTCCCCGGGTTCGGTGAGGTTCCCATCTCCATCTCCAGTTCCAGCAACAATAAAGAGTATATCGCTCTCTGTATCAGAAAGGCCGGCCGGGTGACCGATATCCTCCATAAGGCCAAAAAAGGCGCCAAGGTTGGAATCCGCGGTCCTTTCGGAACTTCGTTCCCGATGGAAGAGATGATCGGCCACAATATTTTGCTGATCGCGGGGGGGCTGGGGTTGGCTCCGCTTCGGGCACCGCTTTACTGGATCAGTGAACATCGGGATGAATATGAAGATGTATCGCTCCTCTACGGAACCAAAGATCCCCCCTCAATGCTTTTTACCTATGAGTACGCGGAATGGGAGAAGGTTAATCATATAGATCTCCTGACCATAGTCGATCAAGGTGATGACGGTTGGACCGGACGGACCGGATTGATTACCGAGCTTTTCAAGGAGATGACCATTGATCCGGATAATACTTTCGCGATTGTCTGCGGCCCTCCGATTATGTTCAAATTTGTCTGCAATTATCTCGATTCGATCAGACTCCCCATGAACCGGATGTTTGTCTCGCTGGAGAGGAGGATGCACTGCGGAATGGGTAAATGCTGCCGGTGCATGGTCGGTTCCACCTTCACCTGTGTCGATGGACCGGTCTTTGATTACTGGTCGGTGATGAACTTAAAAGAAGCGATTTAGCGCCTCTGGCGCTAACGTTGAAAAATAAAAACGTTGAAGAAAAAGAACGTTAAAGATCGTTGAAAAAATTTCAAAGCAGAAATTCAGGCACATATTAATTCCAGGAGAGCATTTTGAAATATCTCGGTATAGATCCGCAAAAAATAAAAATCGGGGTCTTTAATTTTACCTGTTGCGAGGGGTGCGCGCTGGCGCTGGCCAACAAGGAAGAGACCCTGGTCGATTTTCTGGACCTGCTCGATGTGGTAACTTTCCGGGAGATATCATCGGATAGGGGGGAAGATTACGATATCGCTCTGGTGGAGGGATCGATCAGCCGGGATGATGAGATTGAGCGGATAAAGAAAATCCGGGCGCAGGCGAAAGTCCTGGTAGCACTGGGGACCTGTGCCTGCTATGGCGGGGTCAATAATCTTAAGAATCAGTTTAAGATTGAGGAAGTGGTGGAGATAGCCTACGGCAAAGACAAGGTGGAGACCAGTAAGGTGAGGCCCCTCTCTGATGTGGTTAAAGTCGATCTGGAAATCCCCGGATGTCCGGTCTCCAAGGCTGAGGTGGAGAAGATAGTCGTGGATATAGTTAATCAGTCGGAAATTAATTTCCCCGAGTATCCGGTCTGCGTGGAATGTCGCCGCAATATGAATACCTGTGTCTTCGATCTGGGGATGATCTGTCTGGGGCCGATCACCCAGGCCGGATGTGACGCGGTCTGTCCGAATGGCGGGGTGGGATGTCTGGGCTGCCGGGGACCGGCGGAAGATGCTAACTATGAGTCCTTCCGGGAGATCCTGGAAGAAAATGGTTTTACCATGCAGGAAGCTCTGGAACGGATAAATTTCTATAACGCTTTACCCGGAATGGTGATAGATGAAAGTTAATATGAAGATAGATGTGCATCACGTATGCCGCGTGGAGGGTCACGGAGATATCCACATCAAGGTGAAAGACGGGAAGCTGTTGGAAGCGCAATGGGCTGTGGTGGAGACCCCCCGGTTTTTCGAGGCGATGCTCCGGGGGCAGCCGTACGATCTGGCTCCAACCCTATCCTCCCGGATCTGCGGGATCTGCTCGATAACTCATACCCTGGCCAGTCTTCGGGCGGTTGAACGGGCGATGGATGTGAAGATCCCTCCGGCCGCGCGCCACCTCCGCCTCCTGGCCAAACACGCGGAGACTCTCCAGAGCCATATCCTCCATGTATTCTTTCTGGCCGCCCCTGATTTCTTAGGGGTCCCGAGTGTTATCCCCCTGATCAAGACTAATCCTGAGGTGGTCGGGCTCGCGGCGAGGCTGAAGGGTCTCGCCAACGATATCTGCGATCTGGTTGCCGGTCGGACGATCCACCCGGTCTCCCTGATCGTGGGTGGGGTGAGTAAGGCGCCCGAGAAAGAGCAGCTGGAAGCTATAAAGAAGAGGCTGGGGGAGAGGCTCCCCGATATGCAGGCTACGGTTGATCTCTTCAAGACCATTGACATCCCCGACTTCGTCCGCGAGACCGAGTATATTTCTTTAAAGGGAGATAATGATTATCCCTATATCGGCGGAGATATGGTATCAACCGACGGGGTGGTGAAACATGAAGATGATTATCTGGCTATGACCAATGAGTATAAGGAGGATTTCACCACCTCCAAGTTCGCCCGGCTGAGCCGGGAGTCGATGGCGGTCGGCGCGCTGGCCCGATTCAATAACAATTATAAATTCCTCCACCAGGAAGCTAAAGAAGCGGCGAAAGAGCTTGGCCTCCAGCCCGTCAATCACAACCCCTTCATGAACAATGTCGCCCAGGTGGTTGAATCACTTAACGCCATGCTGGACTGCATCGATGTCATCGACCAGCTTCTGGATATGAAACTTAATAATATCCGGTCAAAATTCAAGGTCCGGGCCGGTACCGGGGTGGCCGCGGTGGAAGCACCTCGGGGGATCCTCTATCATGATTATACCATAGATGATACCGGCCATGTCACCCGGGCGAACTGTATCATCCCCACCACCCAGAACAACGCTAACATTCATTTTGATCTGGCCGATCTGACGGAATGGGCGCTGGCTCAGGGAAAGAACGATCAGGAGATCACGCTCTTAAGTGAGATGCTGGTCCGGGCTTACGATCCCTGTATCTCCTGTTCCGTCCACTAACTACGAATTATTCCCCCTGCCTCGGCCCCTTTGCTGTCCACTAATTACACTAATTTGCACTAATTGTTCCCCCCGCCTCTTTTTTTTTGTCCAAGATCGGAAGAGCACACGTCTGAACTCCAGTCACACTGATATATCTCGTATGCCC
>CAKZYZ010000358.1 GCA_937885075.1 uncultured bacterium
TTTAGTTGTTTTTTTTTTTTCAAGCAGAAGACGGCATACGAGATATATCAGTGTGACTGGAGTTCAGACGTGTGCTCTTCCGATCTGAAGGATTATCTGAAGAAGATTTTAAGCCTGGCCTGTACCACGGATATGATCCTTACCTCCGGGGGGGTATCGGTTGGAAAGTATGATCTGGTCCGGGAAGCGCTCCGGGAGATGGATGGTGAACTCCTGATTGATCGGGTGGCAATGAAGCCGGGGAAACCCCTTACCTTTAGCATGCTAAGAGGGATCCCGGTCTTCAGCCTCCCCGGCAACCCGGTCTCGGTCCTGGTCTCCTTTTTACAGTTTGTCCGTCCGGCGCTCCTGAAGATGCAGGGGAAGACAAAGCTCCGCAAACCGGAGGTTGAAGCTATACTGCTGGAAGATTGCGAGGAACGGACCGATCGGACTCATCTGGTTCGGGTGATGGTAAAGTTGGAAGATGGGGTTTATCGTGCTCGTCTCACCGGACCCCAGGGTTCGGGGATCCTCCGATCCCTGGTTCTCAGTAATGGATTGATGGTGATCCCGCCCAATCAGGGACCATTGAAGTCAGGAGAGCAGGTGAAAGTTATTCTAACGGACGAACGGGAGATCTAGTGGGGTAAAGTAATATTATCTTGACCGCCCCGGGTTCTCTTTGTTATCTTGTTGGCTCCAATTTTTTGTTTCCCGGTCTGTCTAACTGAGATTACCGGGACCCGGAATCCTTCGGGAGTATAATAATGGAATAAGCACCAAGGAAGGATTGAGTAGCTTCAGACTCATTCCGGATTATTGGTACCCATTGAATATAGGCAAAGATTGGGCATAAATCAGGGGTTGGTGTTGTGGCGATTATATGGAATAGTATAAGTTAATGTAAGTCTGTCATTCTTTTATTCCATTTGGAAATGTATAATTATTTTTTCTGTCGAAACCATCTAACAATGTTAGTCTTTTTTCAAGACTAAGTTGGCGCAAAGCGCTGACTTACTTTAACCTAAGTTGAGCGATTATTGCGGATGAAATGTGCTAAGATTATGAGGCTGCATCTGTTGCAAAAAACGCAGACGCATTAATGAATGCGAACGAGTATTTTTGCAACAGATTGCAGTCCATAAGATTGGTGCAGTTCACCACATAGAATTGCTTAATTTATGTTTAATCAAGGAGGATTTTAAATGAAGTTTACCGAGGAATTGATCTTAACTGACGCCTATTTTGAGACTGAGTTACGGCGTTGCGAGTACTGTGAAGAGCAGCCCTGCCGGACCGGTTGTCTGGAGGGGGAAGAATCATGTGAAATTGGCTGCCCGGCCAATGTCTCTCCGACCGAATTTATTATGGCCGCCCGGGGAGGAAAACCCTCGGACATCCAGCGTTCCGCCGCTCTGATCATGACCGCCAACCCGTTCGGCGGGGTCTGCGGGATGGTCTGCCCGGATACTCACTGCATGGGAACCTGCGTCCATGATAATCTCGACTGTCCGATCAATATCCCGGCGCTTCAGGCCACGATCATTCACAAGGCCCGTGAACTTGGTGTGATGCCGAAGCTGGAGAAGTCTTCATCCAACGGCAAGAAGGTCGCGGTGATCGGTGCCGGCGCGGCCGGTCTGGCCGGCGCGGCGCTCCTGGGTCTTAAGGGCTACCAGGTGGATATCTTCGAGAAAGCTTCCCGGGCCGGCGGTGTTGTTCGCTGTATCCCGTCTTATCGTCTGCGGGAAGAT
Source organism: uncultured bacterium (assembly GCA_937885075.1). Classification (GTDB taxonomy): domain Bacteria; phylum Auribacterota; class Erginobacteria; order Erginobacterales; family Erginobacteraceae; genus CAKZYZ01. The sequence continues at coordinate 1,737 of CAKZYZ010000358.1, forward strand.
GTCCTGGATGCTGATATCGACTTCTGTCTTTCCCTGGGGGCGATCACCATCAAGACCGACTCCGAGGTCAATGATTTCGCGGCTCTGCTCTCTGAAGGGTATGACGCGGTACTGGTCTCGACCGGTCTCTGGGAAGCGATTAAGCCGGGGATCCCCAATCAGGACGTGGCAATCACCTCGCTCGATCTTCTCACCGATCCTGTCGCGTTCGACCTCAAGGGAACCCGGGTCGCCATCATCGGCGGGGGAGCGGTAGCCGCGGACTGCGCGGTGATTGCCAAACAGAGCGGCGCTGATTACGTGGAGATGTTCGCTCTGGAGACGATTGGGGAGATGCCCCTGACCGATACCGAGCGTGATGAGCTTCTGGAAGAAGGCATAGATATCAACGGCCGGATCGCGGTTAAGGAGATCTTGGCCGAGAATGGGAAGATCACCGGTCTTAAGACCGCCAAGGTGAACCTCCCGTCCGGAGAACCGTTCAGCCTGAAGGCGATCAGTGATATCGCCGGAAGTGAACAGGAGAGAGTCGGGATCGATCGGGTGGTCCTGGCTATCGGTAACCGGTCGGCCATTGAAAAGATCGAGAACCCGGCTATCTTCTATGCCGGTGATCTGGCCCTGGGCCCGGTTACCGTGGTAGAGGCAGTTGCTTCCGGGAAGAATGCCGCTCAGGAGATTGACGCGTTGATCGGCGGCGCCGCGAAGCCCGTGATCACCGCCCCGGGGAAGAGTGAAGTAATCCTGCCCGGTTATAATGACCGACCGGTAGGGTTGGAGACAGATTTCTTCGGCCGGAAATTGATCAATCCTTTCCTTCTCTCCGCGGCGCCTCCCAGTGACGGCTACGACCAGATGGAGAAGGCCTATCAGGCCGGTTGGGCCGGCGGGATCATGAAGACCGCTTTCGCCCCCGGGGTTGATATTCATATCCCGGCCGCCTATATGTATCAGAACGATCCGCTCACCTTTGCTAATTGCGATAATGTCTCCGGTCATCATCTTGACCGGGTCTGCAAGGAAGTGAAGCGGTTGATCGAGGCCTACCCCGACCGCCTGACCGGGGCCTCGACCGGAGGGGATGTGAGCGGAAACGACGAGAGCGATATGAAGTCCTGGCAGAGTAATACCAAAATGCTTGAGGATGCCGGCGCGATGGTAATTGAGTACAGCCTCTCCTGCCCTCAGGGCGGAGAAGGCGCCGAGGGGGATATTGTCTCCCAGAACGCTCCCCTGACCGCCAAGATCATCGACTGGGTCCTCCAGGTGGGTGACCCGGATATCCCCAAACTCTTCAAGCTGACTCCGGCGGTAACCGAGATCACCACCATCATCAATGCGATCAAGGAGGTCTTCGCCCGTTATCCGGATAGTAAGGCCGGCGTTACCCTGGGCAACACCTTCCCCAGTCTTGACTTCCGGGAAATGGTCAAAGAGGAGTGGGAGGATGGCGCGGTGGTCGGGATCAGCGGCGCGGCCGTTGCTCCGATCAACTACCTCACCCTGGCCAAGGTCGGGAATCTCGATGTTCATGTCTCCGGTAACGGTGGTCCGATGGACTACATGGCCGCGGCGCACTTCCTGGCCCTGGGCGTGAAGACAGTTCAGTTCTGTACCATCGCGGAAAAATATGGTTATGGAATTATTGATGAGCTCTGCTCGGGATTAAGCCATCTGATGGCCGACCGGGGAATCAAGTCGGTCTCCGATCTGATCGGGATCGCGCTCCCCGAGCCGATCCGGGACTTCATGGATCTCACTCCGATCAAGCAGATCTCGACCGTGGATGAAGATCTCTGCGTCCATTGCGGCAACTGTACCCGCTGCCCGTACCTGGCGCTTACCCTGAACGACAAGAAGATCCCGGAGACCAACGCCGAGTTATGTATCGGCTGCGGCATGTGCGGCTTCATCTGCCCCGCCGACGCCCTGAGTCTACGCGATCGGGACGAGGAAGAAGCCGCGGCGCTGAAGGAAGACTGAGAAAAGGAAAGTAAGCGGTGAGCAGTAAACGGGAAGCGATCGCATTCGGCATGATGCCGCGATCACAGCTTACCGCTTACCGTTTACCGCTTACTATCTTTTATAATAACCAATGACCAACTGCCAATTTCCAAATGCAATTAGTGAAATTGGAAATTGGCAGTTGGAAATTGGAAGTTCATGTGGGGCCGAGGTAGGGGGAGTAAAGATTGAACATCGAACGTCGAACGTTCAACTTCGAACATCGAACGTTCGCAAACAAGAGGCCGCGGCGAGGGAAATTTTGCGAATTTTGCGCCTTTCTTGACCCGCCATCTGGTCCGCCATAGCACGAAGTGCGACGGAGGAAGCTCGAAGAGCGACGGCTGGTTTGCGGATAATTAAGGGGCTGAGTCAGGGGGAGACAATCAGAGCAATCCGTGTAATCTGTGGACAAAAAAGGGGCCGAGGTAGGGGGATACAACAAGAACAATCGTCTGTAAAAAAACATGAATCAAAATCCTGAAATAATTGGAACATCCCCGAAGCGGGTCGATGTCCGGGAGAAAGTTACCGGCGCTGCCCGTTACGGCTCGGATCTTAAGATGGAAGGGATGCTTTACGCCAAAGTGAAGCATGCCGAATATCCTCACGCGAAGATCCTCTCCGTCAAGACCGGACGGGCGAAGAAGCTCAAGGGTGTAGCCGCGGTGGCGACTGCGGCCGATGTTCCGGGAAACCCCGCTTTCGGCGCCATTATCATCGACAACCAGCCGATCGCCGGGGATAAGGTCCGCTATCTCGGCGACGCGGTGGCGGTGGTGGCCGCCGAGACCGAGGCGATCGCGGAGAAGGCGGTGAGCCTGATTAAGGTTAAATACAAAGAACTTCCCGGACTCTTCGACCCCCGGGATGCCTTGAAGCCCGATGCTCCTCTGATCCACGAAGACGGAAATCTGATAGTCCACCATAAGACCCGGAGAGGAGATATAGAGGCCGGTTTTGCCGCGGCGGATCGCGTGATCGAGCGGTCGTATTCGGTCCAGAGAGTTGATCACGCCTACATCGAGCCGGAAGTGGTGGTAGCCTATTTTGAACCGGATGGGACTCTGGTGGTGAAGGGGTCCCATCAGAGTATATTTAATATCCGATCGGCTGTGTCGGGGGTCATGGGACTTCCCCTCTCGAAGGTCCGGATTGTCCAGGCTTCCCTGGGTGGATCATTTGGTGGCAAGGATGATGTCATGTCGGTGCTGAGCTGCCGCGCCGGTATTTTGGCACAGCAGACCGGCCGTCCGGTTATGCTCTCTAATTCCCGTGAGGATTCCCTGATTGAGAGTTACAAGCGTCATCCCTACTTCATGGATTATAAGGTTGGAGTGAAGAATGACGGCACCATCACCGCGATGGAGATTAAGATGGTCGCCGACGGCGGGGCTTATGCTTCGATGACCCAGTTTGTTACCTGGCGCTCAGTGGTCCACGCCACCGGCCCTTATCGCGTTCCCCATGTTAAAACCGATGTTTACGGGGTCTATACCAATAATACCTATACCGGAGCTTTCCGGGGCTTCGGTTCTCCCCAGATCACCTTTGCTTATGAATCATTGATGGATGAGATTGCCGAAGAGTTGGGGATGGAACCGCTCGAGTTCCGCCGGATCAACATTCTCCACGACAACGATATTACCGCCACCGGTCAGATACTTGACCATACCGTCAGCGTGGGTCAGGCCCTGGATGTCACCACCTCGGCCTCCGGTTGGGAAGAGAAACGCGCCCGATTTCCGAAAGAGAACAGTGGGCGAATTATGAAACGTGGGATCGGACTGGCCTGTTCCTACCGGGGGGTAGCCCTGGGCGCGGAAGGGGTGGACGCCACCGGCGCGACGGTCCGGATCCATTCCGACGGATCGGTAGATGTGGCCACCGGTCTGGTTGAAATGGGGCAGGGTCTGAAGACTATCTTCTCCCAGATCGTGGCGGCGGAACTCGGTATCCCGATAGATAAGATTCAGTACCGCCCGACCGACACCTCGCTTATTGTTGATGGGGGACCGACCGTAGCATCGCGTTCCACCATTATGGGAGGGTCGGCGGTCAAGAAGGCCGCGATCGGGGTACGGGAAAGGCTGTTTCAGGCCGTGTCGGAGAAACTGGATGTAGCGCCCGAAGATCTAATCGCCGCCGATGAAAAAATTATGCTGAAAAACGACCCTTCCCGTTCAGTCGCTTTTCTGGAGGCGATCGCGCTGGCTCTGGAGACCGGGCTTAATCTCTCTTGCTTCGGCTGGCATCTCTCTCCTCCGATCTGGTGGGACGAAGAAGCCGGGAAGGGGGATGCCTACTTCACTTATGTCTATGCCTGCCAGATCGCGGAGGTCGAGGTTGATCCCGAGACCGGGAAGGTTAATGTTGTCGAAGTATGGGCCGCCCATGATGTGGGAAAGGCCATCAACCCGGATACGGTCCGGGGCCAGATCTATGGCGGTGTGGCCACCGCGATCGGCTACGGACTTCTGGAGGATGTGGAGATGGTGGATGGGGTGACCAAGACGATGAATATGGATGAATATCTGATCCCGACCGCGATGGATGTCGGGAAGATCAACGCGATTATCCTGGAAAATTATGATAAATACGGTCCTTACGGGGCCAAATCCATCGCCGAGCCGACCGCGGAACTCTGCGCGCCCGCCATTGCCAACGCGGTTTATCACGCTACCGGAAAACGGATTCGTGATCTTCCGCTGAATCTGGAGCGTATCGTTCTCGGCCATAAACTAATTAAGAAGAAAAGGAGGGTCCGGTGATCCCTTTTAATCTGGAGAGAGCTGAATCACTTGAGCAAGCGCTCGAATTCCTGGACCGGGATGGTACGGAGGTCAAAATCATCGCCGGCGGGACCGACCTCATGGTTGAACTGAGAGAGATCTCTCCCGGGGAAAAAGGTCCGGGGACTGTTCTCGATATTACCCCTATCGATGAGATAAGGGGGATTAAGGATGATGGCAGCACAATCACGGTGGGCGCTCTTACTCCTCATCGTGAGATTAGCAGTTCTCCGATTATTCTTCAGTATGCTCCCTTATTGGCCTCGGCCTGTTCCACGGTCGGCGCCGCCCAGCATCGGAATATCGCCACTATCGGCGGTAATGTCATAAACGGTTCTCCCGCGGCGGATAGTGTTCCCGCGTTGGTCGCGCTCAATGCCGAAGCGGTCTTTCAGTCGAAGAGCGGGGAGCGGGTTTCCCTCTTAAAAGATATTTATTTAAAGCCTTATCAGACCGATATCAAAGACGATGAGATCCTCACTGCCGTTCGGTTCCCTCGTCTTCCGGAAGGAGCGACCAGCAGCTACATCAAATTAGGGAGGAGAAACGCTCTGGCCATATCCCGGATGAATGTGGCGGTAGTCCTGGTCATCAAGGATGGAGAGATAACCGAAGCCCGGATCTCCCCCGGCAGCACCACCCCCACTCCGGACCGGATCACTACGGCTGAAGAACTGCTGATAGGGAAAGAACCAAGCGAGGAACTATTCCGCCGGGCCGGCCAAGCAGTCTCGGAAGAGATGATTAACCGTAGTGGCCGCCGTTGGTCCACCCCCTATAAAGAACCGGTAATCGCCGCCCTAACAGCAAGAGCACTGGGAGAAGCAGCGGGCGAGGGAGTGTAATAAATGAAACGCCCCCTCGGGGTTTATCCCCGTGGAGCGAAAGTTCAATAGCTAAAGAATCTTTGTCCAATGAAAAAACTTAAACTAAACATCACGGTTAACGGCCAAAAACACACACTCAAGATAGATCCCAACCTCCGCCTCCTCGATCTCCTCCGGGAGAACCTCCATCTCACCGGTACCAAAGAAGGCTGCGGGATCGGTGAATGCGGTGCCTGCACCGTCATCCTTGACGGACGGGCGGTCAACTCCTGCCTGATTCTGGCCGGCCAGTGTGAAGGCCGCGAGATCACCACCATTGAAGGAGTCACCCCGGAAGACGGACTCTCTCCCCTCCAGCAGTCCTTCCTCGACAATGGAGCCGTCCAGTGCGGTTTCTGCACCCCCGGAATGATCCTGAGTGCCAGAGCTCTCCTCGATCATAACCCAACCCCGACCGAAGCCGAGATCAGAGAAGCCATCTCCGGCAACCTCTGCCGCTGCACCGGCTATACCCAGATAGTTGAAGCCATTCAGGCGGTAGCTGACGGCCGGGAAGAGCAACAGGGCTCACTGTAAGATTAAGGGTAAAGAGTGAAGGGACTTCTTTCCCTATGCTACAATTTTACCGGCCCTGCGGTCATAATCCTTGCTACCGGGCAAATGGTTTTTACGAAAACCATACACCTTTTGCATGAGGTTGTTATCAATGGCTGAAAGCGGATCCGAAAATTCCCGTAAAATTTCCTCTCCCCCCATTTTGGAACTTAGAAATGTTACGGTTGTCCGGGGAGAGAGAAAGATCCTGAGCTCAGTTTTAAACATGAGATTAATTCTGGCAGAGGGGGGTACCCAATGGAAAAGAAAACAGGAGTAGTACTCGTAGGGGGCTTACTTGTTCTGGTGTCGTTATTTTTTGGCCGGGCAGTTAGTCAGGATTGGCCCATGTTCAGATCCGAACCGGAAAGAAGGGGCGGAAAAGGATCTCTCCCGAACTCACCAGATCGCCTCTGGGCCTTCCGGACGGCGGAGGCGGTAAATTCATCTCCCGCTCTGAGCGGGGATCGGTTGTTAGTGGGGGCATTGGACGGGAAGATGTACTGCCTGGATAAAGAGAAAGGCTCCCTCTTCTGGAAAAGCCATACCCGCGGCATTATCAACTCGTCTCCCGCTGTGGCGGAAGGAAAAGTATTTTTTGGGATAGGTTCACTGGATTTGTATCTGGAGCTTATTCCTCAGCCCCTTCCCCGCGGCGGCCGGGTATATAGAAGGGTAAAAACCAAAAGCTATTCTATCGAAGTGACCATCTCCCCGGATTATGATGGGAAGATGGTTTGTCTTTCCTTGAGTCAGGGCAACTTGCTGTGGAGCAAGAGAATGGGTAATTTTGTTTTTTCCTCCCCAGCTGTTTTTCGAGGAAGTGTGTATTTTGGCTGTGGAGATGGGAAAATGTATTGCCTGGAAGCGAAAACGGGGAACCAGCGCTGGCAATTTAAAACCCAGGATATGATTGCCTCCTCGCCTCTCCTGGCCTATGGGAAAGTTTATTTCGGTTCGTATGATAATAAGTTCTATTGTCTCGATGCTGACAGCGGGAAGAGACTCTGGGAGTTCCGGTCAAGCGATATTATCTTCAGCTCGGCCGCGGCCGGGGGTAATCGGATTTATTTCGGCTCCCGCGATAAATACCTATATTGTCTGCAGGCCGATACGGGTAAACTCATCTGGAAGTTTCGGGCGACTGATGAAATAAATTCCACCCCGGCGATCGGATCTGATAAGGTAGTCTTCAGCAGCGCTGATAAATATATTTATTGTCTCGATGCCGCTCGGGGAAGAAAGATCTGGTCTTATCGTGCGGGAGATCGGGTTACCTCTTCGCCGGCCCTGGGGGATGGGAAGGTGGTGGTGGGATCTAATAATGGATATTTATATTGTTTGTCATTAAATGAAGGAAAGCTGCTCTGGAAAGAAAAATTGACAGGGGAGATCCATTCCTCGCTTGCTTTTCAGGGGGGAAGGATATACCAGGCGACGACCGGTAAATTCATCTATTGCCTGGGGGAGAAAGAGAAAAAGTAATTTTTCCGCTAATTCAAAAGTAGATATTCGGTAAACCGGGAGCTCCGCGCTTTTCGCGAGGTGTTGTAGCCGCGGTCGTTGACCGCGGATGACTGGGGATTAGTGAGGCGGGGTAGAGCTAAGCTTTCAGTGAACCCCGTTACCCCGTGCTCGTCGAGAGGACGGGGTTCACTGAAAGCTTACCCAAAAAACGCCTGCGTTTAAGATCTGTCTAATTGATATTATTCCGATTCCGCAGGTCCGACCCGGCAAAATATAGAGGAGATTACCGATGAGAAAGATAGCGGTCTTATCCATCGTTGGATTAGCATTATCACTATTTACGGTTTCAGCTGGTGCCGCAGGGTTGTCACCGGGTAGCCGTGCCCCTTCTTTTAAGGTCGAATCGGGGGATGAGAGAGAGTTGACTCTGGAGATGCTCCGGGGAAAACAGATTATTATCTTTTATGAAGACAAGGATTCGGTGGAGAAGAATCGCACTCTGAAGAAAGAGCTGAATAAATTCTTCCAGAACCGATCTGATACCATAAAATTCCTGATTGTCCGTCTCCCGGTCATCGATTGCACCGGATCCTTCTGGCCTTTTAAGGGGAAATGGAGGGATAATCTGATAGAAAATTCCGAAAAAGAAGGGATTATTATATATGGGGATTGGGATGGGGATATGCTGGAAGATTACCGGATGGAGGAGGATGATAGCAACGTGATCCTTATCGATCAGAAAGGAATTATTCAATATTTTTATGCCGGCCTGGTTCCCGCGGATGAGATAAAAAAATTAAAAACTTTGCTGACCGAAACCTTGGTTAAACCATCCCCCTGAACTAATGAGCCTGCCCCGCATGGGCTTCTTGGCGTTGCTTCTTAATACGATCTGCTGTATCGACCACTATGGGCCGGAAGGGCCGGAGTGCTTCTCCGCAGCCGGTGTCATCTACCTTAACCGCGATCACCCCCTCTATAAACGAGAGACCAAGACCCGGCGGCGGCACATGATGCATGTGGCCCGTCTCATCACCCAGGAAGTAGCCATGATGCGGGAGCCGATCTCCACCCGTGAGGCCTTCCATCGTCAGAGCCTGCTCCTGAAGGACTCTTTCCCCCTATCATTGAGCGCTGAAAGCTGAGCCCCCTGACCCCTTCGGACAAGACCCCTGTGAGTTTCCTACTTTGTCACGTCTTCAGCCGTCGCCCTTCTGGCTATGGTGAATTAATCGTCGGACAGGTATCTCTCAGGTGAATCAGTTCAAAAGCTAACTTAACAACTTAACAACGTCCCCTAAACTATTCCACTGCTTAGTGTGGTCCGATCCCGCCCAAAGTAAATATAGAGTGAACTTGCCTCTGGGAATTTACTGTGGTATCTTTTGACGTTGAACTGTGCGCATATTGCCAATCCGCATTGGGTGTACAAGTTGCGTGATATCATCGAAGGGCATGGCTTCGGAATGCCGGAGATTTGTACGCCCCAGGAGATTCTGGAGGGAGAGAGATTACGAAGGACGCAATCATAGAAGAGATCCACAGGGTTCGGGAAGCCTACGCCCGACAATTCGATTATGACCTCAATGCGATGTTTCAGGATATCCATAAAAAGCAGGCCAAGCGTGCCAATCTCGTAGACCTGTCTAAAGAAGCTGCGATGAGACAAGCTTGTGTTGCGGAGGAGAAGGCCTCATACGGCGAAGGCCGCTAACCGTCATTCGTTTTCAGCGAACCCAGTCCTGTCGTAGCGGCTGCCTTTAGGCTGCCACACGATGGCCCCGCTGTCGGCAGGGCCTCTGCGAGCACGGGACGACGGGGTTCACTGAAGCCTTACTATTATTCGGATCAATTCAGGCAATCATCGCTTCATAGGTTTTGTAGTCCCCAACAGTAAGGAGGATGCAAATGGCTTTGAAAGAAATTGTTCGAAACAGTACAACCATTCCTGTCCGGGTTGACCGGAGCCATATTATCACCATTGGCCGACGGCTGTATTCGGAGAGTATTGAGCTCATCCGTGAACTTGTGAATAATGCCTATGACGCTGACGCAACCGAGGTGAGAGTCACCATCCGGGAGGATGAGATTGAGGTGGCCGACAACGGCATTGGCATGGACCTGGAAGGACTCGCGCAGTATTTTAACATCGGTTCTCAGGAGAAGCTCGATCACGATCTCTCTCCTAAATTCAAGCGTCAGCGTATCGGTCAGTTCGGCATCGGCAAATTCGCCAGTCTCTCCGCTGCCGATCGTTTCGAGGTATGGACAAAGAAAGGCGATTTCTGCGCCCGGGTGGTCTTCGATCGCGAGGACTGGGAGGAGGGTGATGGCACATGGGAACTCCCTCTGGAGATCATCGATCCCGTTGCCGGCCAAACCGACGGCACCCGGATTGCCCTAAGCCATGTGACCAAGCGCCTCGACCCTTTCAAGGTAGAGCGGAAGATCATAGAGAGCGTCCCAATCAAGGCACCCAATTTTGCCGTCTACGTCAACGACAGCCGGGTCCAATCCGTCCGGGTGCCCGGCCGAAAACTTCCGTTTCTCGAAGGGACGAAGTATGGTCTTGTTCACGGCGAGATAGTTCTGGCCAGCCTCCCTCTCCCCGCGATCGAGGATATCGGGATCGAGGTCAAGGTTAAGGGGGTTACCGTCCGGCGGGACCTCTTCGGGATGGAGAAGTGGGGGAGGGCGGCCGAGCGGATCATGGGTGAGATCCACGCCGACTTCCTCCCCGTCACCAGCGATCGGACCGGATTCATCATCGACAGTCCGGAGTACGGAGTCTTTCTTGAGGCGGTGGAGAAGCTGAAGGCCGAGGTACGCGTTCAGTTCAACCAGCGTATGGACAAGAAGGAGAACCGGAAGATATCGCGGGCTCTCCGGGAGACCCTGGAGCGGGTTGAGCAGGCCCTCCTTAATAACCTGGAAATCTGTCCTGAGGGGATGATTCCGGTGGGGGAAGGGGCCGATCCCTCGGGTGAGCCGGCTCTTCAGGCTACCTCAAGTAAGAAGAAGGACTCAAAGACGGAAGAGAAGGGGAGGGGGAAGGATAAAAATCTCCGGAAGAAGAAGTCCGTGCGTCCCCATGTCCGAAAGCTGACCCCTTCGGCGGTGGTGAAGAAGGTGAAGATGGGATACCTGGGTGTTACCTGCTGTATCGACCACTATGGGCCGGAAGGGCCGGAGTGCTTCTCCGAGGCTGGTGTCATCTACCTTAACCGCGATCACCCCCTCTATAAACGTGAGACCAAAACCAGGCAACGCCACATGATGCACGTAGCCCGTCTCATCACTCAGGAGGTAGCCATGATGCGGGAGCCGATCTCTGCCCGCGAGGCCTTCGATCGTCAGAGCCTGCTCCTGAAGGACTCCTTCCCCCTATCATTGAGCGTTGAAAGTTGATCCTCCTTACCCCTTCGGACAAGACCCCTGTAAGTTTCCTACTTCGCCAGGGCTTCAGCCGTCGCCCTTCTGGCTATGGCGGATTAATCGTCGGACAGGTATCTCTCAGGTGGATTAGTTCAAAAGCTAACTTAACAAAGTCCCCTAAATTTCCCGCCTGACACTGGATCAAAGAAAGATATACATCATTTTCTTGGGGGCCAAAGTTGTTCTCGAAGTAATCGTGTTGCAATAACTTGATCGGAGACTTCAAATGCGGAGGCTATACGATTAGCTATGTATCCTCGAGCAGTATCTCCTGAGGTATCCCAAGAGACAAAACCCCGATCTTCAGCAAAACGAATCGCAGATTCTAATTGATCTTCCAAGTAATCGCGGGGTACTAATAACCGTCCAGCAAATTCGTTGGCATGTAGTTCCATCCATCTATATTGATCATCTGGTATAAGTTGGATGAAACTTACCCAATCATCGATGGATGTATGTGCTATCTCAGTGAATTTGTGACTATGCAAAATCAAGTGTCCAATTTCATGAGCAATAGAAAAGCGAAGTCGAGTTAAATATCGATCATCCATAAAGTATTGACGATCCACCAGAATAGTCTCGAGATCGCCTAGTAAAAGGGCATCTGTATCCTGCTCTAGATCGGAAGAGCACACGTCTGAACTCCAGTCACACTGATATATCTCGTATGCCGTCTTCTGCTTGAAAAAAAAAAAAATAAAAAAAAAAAAGAAACACTACAAAAAAAAAGAAAAAGAAAA
>CAKZYZ010000359.1 GCA_937885075.1 uncultured bacterium
GGCTTGTTATTTCGTAGGTGATGTGATTGTCCGAGATCCGGAGGGGTTAATGGACGGCATAGGCCACCATGTCGATGGTCGCCCTTCACCTGGTAGGACTGTGAGCATAGACGGGATTGGAGAAATCGACAAAATCATGTGCTTCGACAACAAGAGGCCCGGTATGCACTCAGGAGGAGACCGGGTGGAGATGCTAACTCTGACCGCCTAACGTCGTGTTAACAAATCCGGCACGGATCGCGGCGACGATATTGGTGGAACCGATCAGTCCCATCCCGGTCCCGTCATAGTTATCAGCCGGGGTCTTGTTGTACTGGATATCGGCGGTAACACTGGAACCGGCGGCGTAGAAGCCATAGCCGGTATAGGTAGACGTTGGGTAGGGATTAACCTCGAGGATATTGTTCCTGATGACATTGTCATCGGTATTGTTATCGAGATAAATCCCGTAAAGATCACAGGTCCCGTCAACATCGAAGAGATGGAGGGTGTTGTTGACGATCTGGTTATCGTCGCTGTTGGCCTCTACTTTAAGGACGGTGGAGGCTCCATCGGCCAGGTAGGCGAAGATATTGTTCCGGATAAAGTTGTCGCTGGCGCCCCCGGTCAGCATCAGGAGCGGGTTGGAGTACTTGTATCCATAAACCCAGTTATTTTTGATACTAACATCATTGCAACCGTCAAGCTGGATCCCGAACATATATAGAGCGAATCCGGAAAATGAAGCATTCGAGATTCCGGAAGGAGCCTCCACCAGGTACCAGGAAGATGGGACCGAGGAAGACTCAATGGTAGGGGGCATGAAGACTCCGGAGATATCCCGTTTCCTTCCGATTACATCTATATCCGACTCCAGGGTAACGGTCTCATCATAGTAACCTCCGCGAACGATCACGGTCTCGATCGAATCACTGGCAGCGGCGGTGATCCCGCCGGTGATGGTATCGAAAGGATAATCAAAGCCACCCGGTCCGGACGAGGTCCCCAGGATCGAGTCAACGTAGATGGCGGAGCCGGGGAAAAACCCTCTCTCGGAGAGGACCAGATAGGTCTTTCCCGCGCCGGATCCTCCGTCGTCATTTCCCCAGGAACTGATCAGAAGATCGGCCAATCCGTCGCCATTCACATCCCCGCCGCCCGCTACCGAAAAACCGGAGTAGTCATAACCGGTCTCCCCGGTAAAGGCGCAGTCTTCATCGGTACCGGTATAGATGATCGACCCGGCCGCCGGGAGATTCTTCGCCAGAAAGAGATATGACTTGCCGTCGAAGGGAAGCGTTCCCGAGTGGTTATCAGCCCCGATCAGGATATCATCGAGGCCATCACCGTCTACGTCCCCGGCGCCGGCCGCGCCGGTCTTATAGCCGAGTTCGGATCCGGCGCTCTCGCCGATAAACTCCCAGTCACCGGTAAAGGTGGCGAGATCATAGGTTATACCGCCGGAACCGATGGAACTCCCGGGTATCAGGTAGACCTTTCCGGCGCCGGATCCTCCGTCATCATTCTCTTTAGTCCCGATAATGATATCGGAAAGACCATCCCCGTCAACATCACCCGCGGAGGCAACCGGGAGTGAGCTGTAATCATCGACAGCTTCCCCGGTGAAGGAACAGTCAGCGTCGGAGAGGGATATGTCAACCGGGGTGGAATAGCCGGCCAGAGTGGAACCGAGGAAGAGGTAGGATTTGCCTGCGTTGGAGCCACCGTCATCATTCTGGAAAGCTCCGATCAGGATATCGTCCAGGCCGTCTCCATCGACATCACCGGCGCTGGAGACCGAAGTTCCGCTCTTGTCATTGGAGTTCTCCCCGATGAAGGCGTAGTCAGCATCGGCCAGGGCGATGGTGGTGGTGCTTCCCAGGCTTTCCCCCAGAATCAGGTAGGTCTTCCCGGCGTTGGATCCGCCGTCATCATTTTCGGGGGCGCCGATCAGGATGTCGGCTTTTCCGTTTCCATCTACATCGCCTATCAGAGAGACTGATAATCCACTTGCATCAGAAGAGTTCTCTCCGCCGAAGACATAATCCGCGTCGGAGAGCGTGAGGCTGGTAGTACTCCCCAGGCTCTCTCCCAGGAAGAGAAAAGTTTTTCCGGAGCAAGAGCCGCTGTAGCTGTCTCCGCTGGCACCGATCAGGATATCGTCCTGACCGTTTCCATCCACATCTTCGCCTCCGGCTACCGATCTCCCGCTCTGGTCTCCCCCGCTGTCTCCGGTAAATGTATAATCGGCGGTGGAAAGATCAATAACCGAGGTGCTCCCCAGGCTGCTCCCCATAATCAGATAGGTCCGGCCGTTCCAGCTGCTCCCGCCGTAGGGCGCCCCGATCAGAATATCATCCAGCCCGTCATTATCCACATCGCCTGCTCCAACTATACGGTATCCACTTCCGTCACTGGATTTCTCCCCGATGAATGAATAATCGGCCCGGCTCAACGAAGCTCCGGGATAGATGAAGTCGCTGATCGCACCGAAAAGAAACCCGGGGATTGCCAGAAAAGCCGCCAGGCCCCAGGTGGTTAAGGTTGCGGTTAATATATTCCGTCCGATCAAACATTTCTTCTTCATCTCTTCCTCCTTTATTTGGGATTTAACCCGGATTGTTAGTAATTTTTCCGATATTGCTTCAATAAAATCATGATAGTTATTGTTCAAAACTAAATTAGCGCCGCAGGCGCTAATTTATATCAGTGGACCGCGATCGGGACCAATGACCTGGGTTGACGCCTCTCTCGGGAAGACCGAGGAACCTGATAAATCCGCCCCGGGGAGATATCGGTATAAATTCCGGGTGATGCCAGCAGTGTCCATTCTTTTGTCAGGATTAAATGGTCGATTACCGAGTCACTAACCCCCTTATTATGGAGCCGGAGGATCTCATCGGTCCGCAGAAAGATCACCGTTCCGCTCTCATCTATCCGCCTGATTATCTCGTCGTCGGTTCGCCCTTCTCCGGCGAGAGTGATGATGGTCTCCAGCCTGATCGGTTCCTCCACCGGCCGGATATAGTAATAATGGGGTGTACAGGCAGTGAATATCACGGTGAGTGATATTCCAATGGCAGGCAAGATGCTCATTCTCATATTTCTTATCATCATCATCAACTCTCGGTTATGACGTTCTAACTTCCATCTGGTTAAGTGAGCAAAAAGCGTGCCAATCGAAAGGCCTTCTCGGGCAAAGATCCATAACCATATGAATTGCAATTAAATATATTATCTCTCCTGGATCTTGAGACCGTAGTTTGACCCTCGCGTAATGAGGTGGCGCGACATTCCATGTGGCAGAATGCGACATAATTCCAATAGAAAAGTTATCTGCAATATGCCGCTTTCATTGATCGCAAGTGTCGCAAAATGTAACTGACCGAGCAGAATAGAATATCAGTCATAAGTTGTAACAAGCTATCAATGAATGTATTGCAGAATCTCAATGATGTTGGCATGGAATTTGCTAATTAGTGTCTGAACGAAAACCCCGAACACTAAGTCATTGCGAGGAGGGACGACGAAGCAATCTGCTTTGTTTGTGAGGAGATTGCTTCGTCGCTCCGCTCCTCGCAATGACAAATCAAATGAAAATCAGGGTTTTCGGTCAGGCACTAATTAGATTATTAGTAGTTATTTTTCGGTTTACTTCAACAGAGCGCCATAGTCGTTTTCGATTAAATCTAAAAATTATGAGAATTCAATTAGATGAGATGGTCCGCAATACTCGATATATTCGAGAAAAATTCTCGCGGATACTGAAGGTTGCCTATAGTGATTCAGTGGTTCTGTTATCGGGGGAAAGAGACACAGAGAAGGTCTATATCTCCGAATTAATCCATGCCTTGAGCGATAGAGATAAAGCGGCATTCATATCATTGGATTGTTCAGCCGGATCTTTCGATCCTGATCATCCTGAGGAATACGCCGATAAACCCGATATAGAAGATCTCTGGCCATCACTCCGGAGGCAGGCGTTGGGAGGGAGTGTGTTCATAGATGGAATTGATTGTTTGAATAGGAGAGGGCAGTTTTATCTGAAGAGTATCCTGGAGAAAGAACAGACTAACCTCCGGCGCAGAGAAGCATTAAACCTTCCCACAATACGGTTTATTCTGGGAGGATCGGATGATCTTGGAGCACGGGTGTGTGAGGGGACTTTTCTGCCTGAACTCTACTACACAATGATGGTGATTGAGATCGTGATCCCCCCGATCAGGGATAGGCGAGATGATATTATTCCGCTGGCACGTATGATACTTAATAGCAGTCCCGGTGGAATCGGATTCGCGTTTGACCTGGAAGCAAAGGAGGTGCTTGTTTCTTATGATTGGCCCGGAAATTTTGATGAATTGAAAGGGGTATTGGATCAGGCAATTAAAGAATCGCAGGATGGTTGGATAACCGGGAGATCTCTGATCAATAAGATCGGGCAAAATTTCCGTCCGCCTGAGGCTCTTAATAATTTTTGCGTAGCAAAAATTACCAGTTAATTCTCAGCCCGCAGATAATTCCATCCTGAACCAAATTTGAGCGGTGTGTAACTCTTTTGATCCCCGGTTCAGGATCCGGGGAAGGGTTTGATTCTGTCCCATCTCCGGAAGGCTGTGGTGTAAAACCTTGATGTTCGATCATCCTCTGTGCCTGTAATCGATATCCGAGGGTTGCCATAATGTCGAAATATCTAGTGGGGAGAAAGTATCCGATACCTCCCTCGGTGTTATATAGATAATCCACTTCCTTCTCTACTCCTGTATCAAAAGGATCATAGTTTGAGAAGTTTATAAAGGGGATAAATCCGCCGCCGAGGTAGATAAATAATCCGGTGTCGAAGATAGGGATGGCCGAGGCTAATCCAAAGCCGATGCCGTTAAGTGTCTCCTGATATTGAACAGTTGAATTCTTGACCTGGCCGGGGAATTTATAATCGTAATCTATCCGCTTGAAGTCAAGATATCCGGTCAGATAGCGGCAGAACTGGTATTTAATGGCCACATCGAGATCCATCCTCTCCACGTCTTTCTGAGCCTGTCCGAGGCGATCCTTTCCGACCATTAATGTTGCCCCGATCCCGAATTCCTCAGTTATATCGATATTCAGTTCCCCTCCGTACATGTTGAGAGGACCTTGATGCTGGCCATCATCATACATATGACTGAACCAGGTCCGTGCTCCCACGGAGAAGTAAGGATACATCTCTCTTCCCGGAGTATCCTCCTCGAATATCTCAATATCCATATATTCTTCTCCCAATGTTGGGGGAGACTCTTCAAGTTCTGTTTCCGCGATAGCTGCTCCGGTCCCGATAAATATGATTAATGCGATAGTCAGATAAAATATTTTCATAATTCTATACCTCTGGTGCGAAATTCCTGTTTCGAAAATTATCAATGTTTTTCTGTCGCAACAATCTAATAATGTTAGTCTTTTTTTTAAAACTAAGTTAGTGCGAAGCGCTAACTTATTAATATACCACAACAGGTCGTAACCGCGCTTTCTTTCTAAGAGAAAAAGCAACTGTTTTTGACTTTCCTCCTTTGAGAGTTACTACTCCGGAGTGAGTCTGATAATCAGGGGAGACTGCTTTAATGAGATGACGGCCGGGAGTAGTAATCAATGGGGATATTTCTTCAGCAGTTCCTCTGAAGATATCATCAACGTAGACTCTCGCCTCGGGAGGTTGTATTTTTAAGATTAAAGTGGCTCTGGTCATCTTCTCCGCGGTTTCCCTTGCTTCCCGCAGGAGCTGCTGCGCTTCCCGGTGCGTTGGCTTTATGGCCAATGCTTTCTCCAATAAAGAGATCGGAAGAGCGTCGTGTAGGGAAAGAGTGTAGATCTCGGTGGTCGCCGTATCATTAAAAAAAAAAAAAAACAACTTATCTTTTTTTCATTTCTTTTTTTAGTTTTCCCATAATCTACTCATCTCTTCACATCACTCACTACTCTCATAATCCACAACCTCATATATTGTTCTGACAGTCCAC
>CAKZYZ010000360.1 GCA_937885075.1 uncultured bacterium
TATTGTTTTTTTTTTTAATGATACGGCGACCACCGAGATCTACACTCTTTCCCTACACGACGCTCTTCCGATCTAGCTGGATGATGAAAAAAGGATGAGACTCTCCTCGGAAGAGTTTTACCTTAAATCCGTGGATGAGATGGAGGCTCTCTTTGGAGAGGTTCCGGAGGCGATCATGAATACCAGGGCGATCGCCGATCGTTGTCATCTTGAGATGGAGTTCGGTATTGATCTCCTTCCTGACTTTTCACCCCCTCCGGGAAAGCGGCCGGATCAATACCTCAGGGAACTATGTGAAATGGGAATCGAACGCCGCTACGGGAAGAATTCCGACCGGGTTCAGAGTCGCCTCGATCATGAACTGGAAGTAATTGAGGGAAAAAAATTCGTCAGTTACTTCCTGATTGTCTGGGATCTTATCCTTCACGCTAAGGAAAGGCATATCCCGGTTGGCCCCGGGCGCGGCTCGGCGGCCGGAAGCATTGTCGCGTATCTGCTGGGGATTACGGATATCGACCCATTTCGGCATGATCTGCTTTTCGAGAGGTTTCTCAACCCCAACCGGACTACCATGCCGGATATAGATATAGATATCTCCGATAAAGGCCGGGGTGAGCTGATCCGCTATACTACCGATAAATACGGGTCGGATCATGTCGCTCAGATTATAACCTTCGGATCAATGAAGGCTCGGGCGGTAATCCGTGACGTGGGGAGGGTGATGGGGATCCCATATGGGGAGGTGGATAAGATAGCCAAGCTGGTCCCCCCGGGGCCGAAGGTAACACTGAAGAAAGCTCTCCGCGTAGAACCGAAACTCCAGGAACTATATGATAAAGATGACCAGCTCAAGAATTTATTCGATATCTGTTTCAAGCTGGAAGGGATCGCGCGGCATGCCGGTACCCATGCCGCCGGAGTCCTGATCTCCCGCAACCCCCTGATAGAGAACGTGCCTCTCTGCCGGGGTAAGGAAGATGAAGTTATCACTCAGTTTGATATGTATGACTCGGAAGAAGTGGGTCTATTGAAGATGGATTTTCTGGGACTGCGCACCCTTTCCGTCATTCAGGGGGCGATTGATCTGGTGGAGAAGATTCAGGGGAAGGTAATCGATCTGGAGAAACTCCCGCTGGACGATCCGGATACCTTCACGCTCCTCTCCCGGGCCAATACGCTAGGAGTTTTTCAGTTGGAAGGATCCGGGATGCGTGATCTCTCCACCCGGATCGGATTAAAGCATTTTGATGATATCCTGGCCCTGGTAGCTCTCTTCCGCCCCGGTCCGATGCATATGCTGGAGGATTATATCTCACGGAAACACGGAAAGGTTAAGATAAAGTATGATCATCCTTTATTGGAGTCGGTCCTGAAAGACACCTACGGGATAATGCTTTATCAGGAACAGGTAATGCTGATTGCCAATAAGCTGGCCGGATTTACCATGGCTAAAGCCGATACTCTTCGTCAGGCGATGGCTAAGAAGAAAGCCGAGAAGATGGCTCAACTGGGGGAGGCTTTCATCAAGGGGGCGCAGGAGAGGGGGGTTAAGAAGGCGGTCGCGGAGAAGATATTTCAGGATATGTCCCGTTTTGCCGAGTATGGTTTTAATAAGTCTCACAGCGCCGCCTACGCCATGATCGCTTATCGGACCGCGTACTTGAAGACTCACTACCCCCGGGAGTTTATGGCCTCGCTGCTTACCAGCGAGATCAATAACATGGATAAGATGATGCTCTATGTGGCCGAATGCCGGGAGATGGGGATTGAGGTGCTGCCTCCCGATATAGATGAGAGTTTCGCGGAGTTTACCGTGGTAGGGGATAATATCCGGTTTGGATTGAACGCGATTAAGAACGTGGGCAAAGGCGCGGTGGAATCGATACTGGAATCCCGCTGGGAGGGGGGTCCATTTACGACCTGGTTTAACCTGCTGGAGCGGATTGATCCGTCCGCGGTCAACAAGCGGGTCCTGGAGAGTTTGATCAAATGCGGGGCGGTGGACCGTCTTCCCGGGTATCGTTCCCAGAAATTGGACTGTCTGGCAGATACGCTTCAACGGGCTCACCGGACCCGGAAGGACCGGCTGGTGGGCCAGACCACACTCTTCGATCACTTCGAAGAGGAAGATGAGAAGAACGGCATAACCGGTTTTAAGGATATGGAAGAGTGGCATCAGAATGAGTGCCTGGCCATGGAGAAAGAACTGATGGGAATGTATATATCCGGCCATCCCTTGACCGATTATGAAAAGAGTATCAAGGCGTTTTCTTCACATTCAATTTCTCAGCTGGGTGGCTTGAAGGATCAGAGTCAGGTTAGGATCGGTGGGATTATCGAGCAGATCGATGAGAGGACATCCAAGAAGAACGGTAAGAAATTTGCCTTCTGTCAGCTGGAGGATCTCACCGGAGTGGTTGAGATTACGGCCTGGAATAAGGAGTTCCAGGAGTTTAACTCGCTCCTCCAGCCGGGGCAGATCATATTCGTAGAAGGGAAAGTTACTGCCCGGGATAGGGGGAGTAATGTTCAGATCAATAAAGTCTATCCACTAGACCAGGCACAGGAACTCTTCTCCCGGGCGCTGCATATTAACCTTCATCTAGCCATGATCGACCAGGAGAGTCTTCTGAAATTGTCCGGGATACTCAAGGGAGCCCGGGGCAGATGCCCGGTCTATCTGGATTTTGATTACGCGACCGGGGAGAAGGTTCTGATGAAATCCAGCAGTCAATTCAGTGTCAGGTGTACACCCGGTCTGATCGATGAGATTGAGGCGATCCTGGGAGAGAATACGGCATATATAAAGACTTAATAAAACAAAAATTAGAACGTAGCTTCGCAACTAATTAAACCGCGAATCTCGCGAATCGTCAAATTGTGGGAGGGGCATCTTGCCCCGATTATTGCGGCTGGAAGCCGCTCCCACAGACAATTTGAAATGAGGAATACCGGGTTTACCGAATACTTTCCTCTAAATTAAAAAATATACTTGCGTAAGTCATTGATGCTTGGTAAGGTAAGTAGTATTGATAATAGATAAAATAGATTTTAATTTTACGAAGTAAAAGTAAAAAGGGGAAGAGAAGATGACGAAACGTGATCTGGTAGTAAGGATAGCCAATGAGACCGGTTTGACCCAGTTGGCGGTCAAGGAAGTTATCCAGAAATTTTTAGATAGTATAGTCGACAATCTGGCTGCTGGAAAGAATGTTGAGTTCCGGAATTTCGGTGTTTTTCAATGTAGATACCGGAAGTCCAGGATCGGGCGTAATCCCCGCAAGCCCCAGGAGACGGTAGAGATACCGGCCCGGTATGTCGTCCGTTTTAAAGAGGGTAAAGTGATGAAGCAGAAGATGACCCGGAGAGTAGCGAGCAGTTAGTCTGATTGGGAGACTGAACCAGATAGGGCGTAATCGAAAAGTCTTTTACCACGAAGGACACGAAGGACACGAAGAAATCAATAAAATCTTCGTGATCTTCGTGTCCTTCGTGGTTTAAATAAATAGAGATAAGGCATTAGGATCGCAATGAAATATCAGGCAGTTAAAGGAATGGCGGATATCTTCGGTGATGAGGCTCGGAGATATTCCGCTCTGGAATCTCTGGCCCGGGCGGTAGGATCACGCTATGGCTACGAGGAGATCCGTACCCCGCTGGTCGAGCCGACCGAACTCTTTGTCCGGAGTATCGGTGAGGCAACCGATATTGTGGAGAAAGAAATGTTTTCATTCCCCGGGCCGGGAGAAAAAAGTCTCAGCCTCCGTCCGGAAGGTACTGCCGGGGTTGTCCGGGCCTATCTGCAGCATTCAATTTACGCGCAGCAGGGAATTTCCCGCTATTATTATATGGGACCGATGTTCCGGAGGGAGAGACCGCAGGCCGGCCGGCGCCGACAGTTTCATCAATTCGGAGTAGAGGCGCTGGGGATCTGTCATCCGGCTATTGATGAGATCGGAAGAGCACACGTCTGAACTCCAGTCACACTGATATATCTCGTATGCCGTCTTCTGCTTGAAAAAAAAAACAACAACAACCCAGCCGTCGCATCCGTGACTCTCCAACTATCACATGCAGCAC
>CAKZYZ010000361.1 GCA_937885075.1 uncultured bacterium
TAATCTAGCCCCTATTGAGATTATTCGAATCTACAGCCTACGCTTCAAAATTGAGCTGTCTTTCAAGCAAGCTCTCCGCACTATCGGCACCTATGGATATCACTTCTGGATGTCTACCATGACCCCTATCCGCGGAGTCAGCGGCAATCAACACCTGCATAAGAAATCACAGAGCTATCGGAATGCGGCACGCCGCAAGATAGGCGCTTATCATTGCCATATTCAACTCGGTATCATCGCACAGGGGTTACTTCAGTATCTCTCTTCAGCCTTCCCTAAATTGGTTTGGTCGTCCTTCGGTTCGTGGATTCGCACGATTCGTCCCGGTCTCTGTCCCTCGGAGCAGATTACCGCCTCTGCCATGCGAAACTCGCTACCGGTATTCTTGGTCGACTCCTCCGAGAATACGGACCTCACAGACTTTTTACGCAAACGGATTGATCTAAACAGGGCCGAAGGTTTGCGTCTTACTTTGGCCGCATAGCTCCGTCTCGTCCGCGACTGTCAACCGACCACCACATCATGTAATCGCTCTGCGCATTCCCCGTGCTCCGGCGTCCCATTCAGCGTTTTTAACACTCCTGCAGCCTATTTTGTGCCACCTGGGCCTGATTCATTCCGCATAAATCCAATGTCGGAACCATATTCGGCAAACCTGTGTTCATATTTTATCGCGGTTATCATCACGAGGGCAATCCGCACATAATTCCGGAGTCGAGTCTGTACCTGAATACCTCTTCAGCAACGCGCGACACAGATCGTTCCCCCTAAAATGACTTAAGATAAAGGCTCGCTTGTAATTCGACTGTAATTGGACTTGCAATAGAAAGCTCCACCGCATAGTATTAACTCTTAGAACAAAGAGGATATGATGAGATGGAACTCGTCACTCACAAGCTATATGTACATGGATAATATCCATACTATTATGAAAACTATCATTAAGAAAAGAAAGCAGCTCCTGGAAAAAGAATTGCAGAGAATTCTAACGACATTGGAGGATAATTATTCGCCGGAAAAAATTATACTTTTTGGGTCTCTGGCAAATAATATGATTCACGAATGGAGCGATATAGACCTGGTAATTATTAAGGAAACCGACAATCGATTCCTGGATAGATTACATGAGGTGCGTCTTTTGACTGTGCCTAAAGTTGGCGTAAATTTTATAATCTATACCCCTTCAGAGATAAATAATATGATCAAAGACGGAAATTATTTCCTACTTCATGAGATCCTCATGAAAGGAAAGACACTTTATGAGAAAGACCAACAACTGGTATCTTTTTGCTGAGGAAGATCTCCTGATGGCTGAAATCGCTCTGGAGAATAATATCTATAATCAGGTTTGTTTTCATTCTCAACAGGGTGGCGAAAAGATCCTGAAAGGTTATTTGTTGGAACAGGAGAAGATTGTACCCCGCACTCACTTCTTGTCTGAATTGGTCCAGATATGTATCAAGGTGGATTCTGACTTTCAGACAATTACAAAAGAATGTTCTATCCTTGATGATTATTACATACCGACCAGATACCCCGACGCCCTCCCGGGCATGCTCCCGGATGGACTCCCCACTGACTCTGATGCCTTTCAAGCAATATTATATTCCAAAAAGATATATGATTTTGTGACTAAGAAGCGAACCATTTAAGAGAATAATCGCCTCAGTATTAACCGGTCACGGAGTGTGACCGGTTATTTCCGTCTTGCCCCTCCCCAAGAATTATTTAAGATTTATTACTCTCAACTATCCAAAAACGATTAGGAGGAATGATCTGAATACCGGAAACCTGATTAAGAACAAGCAAATCCTTATCCCCGGTGACAATGCAATCACATAAACCGGCAATTGCCGCGGCAATAATATTATCGTCATCCGGATCCCGCGAGACCGGGAAAGGTAGAACTTCCGTCTGGACAATAGTACATCGTGATTTCAAAATGCGTATAACACTGTTTATTTCACGCTTTGAGAATCCAAACTTCCCTGTCAACTTCTCTTCCAGTTCGCCAAGAATGAACTCCGAGAGAATTATTTCATGATTAAGCGCACAATATTCGAGGAGTTCGTTACATACTCCGTGCGAAATGAATGCGGAAATAAGGACGTTTGTATCGAGGACAACCTTCATGACACCCGATCAAAAACGTCTTGATCGGTAAATATCCCCTGTTTAGATGCTTTTTCGACCATCTTCTTGCGCGTGGAACGGAATCGACGAATAAACATATAATCACGAAGACATTCTCGCACAATATCACTGCGAGAGATCCCGTCTGACTGAGAAAGACTGTCCAGTTCGGATCGCATTTCCTGCGGAAGGCTTATTGTAATAGTGCTTCTCATGATATTAACTCCGTTTTGAAAATATTAATGTTGTAATAAAATATCTTACAGCCCTCTTGAAATCAAGCGTTTTTCCGGAGGATATTAATCCGCATCAATATCCTTCGCCCGACACCGAAATATCTTATACGACAAATAAGCAATAAATCCATCAGTTGTCACTTCCAGGACACCATCGATCTCACCAAAATCTCTCATTACCCTCTCGCGTATCTTACTGACGGTATTGTCACTCAGTCGGTATCGTTCCTTCAGTTCATCGGAGGCCAATCGCAGTCCGGGGGCATCGGTGACGCGTATAACCTCCCAGTCGGTCGCCTTCAGAATAGGCATTAATACCTCAACCGTTGGATACCACTTTGTTGTTCCCATACCGTCGTAGATAGTGTTCAGACAATCGGCGGATATCTGAGAAGTAAAGCAGGCGGTCTGGTGGACAAAATATTCTCCCGCCTTCATCTGCGCCCGCAGGTGCCGCAGAACTGTCACCAAACCACTCTCCCCGAAGTAGTGAAGCGCGGACCGCATAAGAAAGAGAACCCGATCACCATCCGAAGCAAGCTGAGCTCGTTTGAATTCGGAGAGCGACTCCCTGATGGTGGTTATCCGATCCGATCCGGTCCGCTTGAGCTGCTGAAGCGACAGATCAAGATTGACCAGACGGATCTCCGGATCTATCTTCTCCTTCATTAACTCAGAGAGCAGATACCCGGTCCCCCCTCCCAGATCGACCAGAACCGCAGGATCGGCTTCATCCACCGCCGAAATAATCTCCTCCGTCAGATGCCGGGATATAACCGGATCAGAGAAATACCCCTGATGAAATCCTTCCCATCGACTCCCATGAATCCCGATCTCTTTTTCGATCTCTTCATTCATAATTATTTCTTTCTAAAATAATCCTTATTTGACAGAACACGCTTGACTTGTTCTGTCAAATAAGGATGGAGACAGACCTACCAATTCCTTCGGATTAAGCAGATTCCTAGATCACCAATAATAGACAGTTGAGGTAATACTTGAAGAAATTTCCGGTTCGGCCCCTAAGGATAACATTCTTTTCTCTTCGTTTTTCCTCGGCAAGTGAATGTTTCCGGATCAGACAAATTGGCACGTTGGGGTCTTATAAGAGTGGGGCACTTTTATGTCTTCCATATCTCTTCTGGTAATAATTGTGCGCAGTGTATTAAAGCCAAGACATCTATTTGGTTTGGCTTTATGAGATATTCCTGTTTGATATCTACAGTTTTCATTATTTAAACCTCCAATCAAGCAATCTTAAACTTAAAGTACTCATTACTCATTATATATTTCTCCTAATAGGTATTATATGTCATGCCTAATAAAATGCAAACTTTTTTCAAACTGAAAAGGCGGCTCCGAATGGAACCGCCCTTCCTTCTCGTCGTTGATTAAACTGGTTTTACCTGGTTACCGGAATATCGCCGTTGGATCCAAAATATACTCTCGATATTCCCCTCACCGCCCAGAGGCCAGCGGAGGGTCGGAAGATCCCGAACTCATCAAGCATGTCGCCGGCAAAATTCCCTGTCACCGGGCTATCGCCATTGCTCCCGAAATATATCCGGGTGAGCCCCTTGATTGCCCAGAGGCCGTTTGAGGACCGGAAGATGGAGACATCGGTAATCCCGTCACCGTCGTAATCACCCGAGTCGAGAACCAGGTACTCCGGCGTGGGATAAAGACTCGGTGTGGACACCGGCGACGGTGTAGGCGTGGTTTGAGGAGGGTTGAGGAGGGTCGGACCTGCGTAACCTTGGTAATTTCAATTGGTTAGATCCCAGAAGTAGCTGTTTTTGGGGCTTAGCGGTCCAGTTTTAGGGTCAAAACTGACACTGTAAGGAATATTTGGCACCCCAAATCAGAAAATCCATCCTTTTCGACTACCTCTCGGGATATATCCTTATTCCCAGCCTTTCCATTGCATCTTTCACGAAGGATGATTACTTGTTGAGGAGATCGATGTAGGCAGGGTATGCGAATATCCGGTTCCTCTTTTTGTATCTGCATATTTAAAATATTAAGTATGACTTAGTGCCTGAACGGAAACCTCAATTTTGGTAGCCGCCCCGCATTCCGCGGGGCGTTTACTGATATAACGATTACGCAACTTAAAAGTTGCGGCTACCAAGAACATCCCAAATAATCTGGGTTTTCGTTCAGACACCAACTATAGGTCGCGGCATTTTTTCATCGCTGCTCGGGCGAACCGGGAGAGGGTGGCGGGGGAGTCGGGAAGGTTGCCGGGCCGGGCCAGGAGGACCTTCTCTTTACGAAAGAAGGCGAATCTTCCCTGAATCCACCGGATCGAGTCTATTCCTTTTTTGGCCGCGGTTAGTTTCAGTTTGCTTATCTCCGCCAGGGCCTTCGCCTCTTCCGGGAGAGGGCCGAAGCGGTCCCGGAGTTCGGTGAGCCAGAGATCGGCTTCCTTTCGGGATGCAATCCCGGACCAGTTCCGATATATCTCCATCCGCTGGCTTTCGGTCCCGACATAGTCGAGCGGTATTGTCACCGGGAGGTCGAAGTCGATCGTGGATCTGGGCGGTGCTTTCGGCTCTTCGCCACGGAGACGGGTGACGCTCTCTCTTAAGAGCCGGCAGTAGAGGTCGAAACCGACCGCGGCGATATGGCCGTGCTGCTCTCTCCCCAGGATATTGCCGGCCCCCCGGATCTCCAGGTCACGGAGCGCCAGTCCGTAGCCCGCCCCGAGATGGGAGAACTCCTCGATCGCCCGAAGGCGTTTGCGGGCGCCATCTTCCAAATAGATCGCCGGGGGGTAGAAGAAGTAGGCATAGGCCCGGTGTTTATACCGCCCTACCCTCCCCCGGAGCTGATAGAGATCGGCCAATCCAAACCTGTGGGCGTTCTCAATGATGATGGTATTGGCGTTGGGGATATCGAGTCCCGACTCGATGATAGTGGTGCAGACCAGGAGGTCTATCGTTCCCGCGGCGAACTCTTCCATCGCTCCGGCCAATTCTTTATCATCCATCTGTCCGTGACCGACCGCGATCTTTAGATCCGGGAACCGGATCTCCAGTTTACTCCGGACTGTCTCGATATCCTTAACCCGGTTATGGAGATAAAAGATCTGGCCGCCGCGGTCAACTTCTCTCCGGACCGCGGTCTTCACCACCTCCGGATTATACGGCATCACCCGGGTCTCCACCGCCAGTCGATCCTGGGGAGGGGTCGTGATGGAACTCAAATCCCGGGCCCCGGTAAGAGAAAGATAGAGTGTCCGGGGGATGGGGGTGGCGGTCAGGGTGAGTACATCGACCAGCTTCTTCATCCGCTTCAGTTTCTCCTTATGGCGGACACCGAACCGCTGCTCCTCATCGATAATTACCAGCCCCAGACTCTTAAAAGCAATATCGTTCTGAAGGAGCCTATGGGTACCGATCACGATATCGACGGTTCCGGCCGCCAGATCGTCGATAATCTTCGCCTGCTCTTTCGAGGAAACCAGACGGGAGAGGGCCTCCACCCGGAC
Source organism: uncultured bacterium (assembly GCA_937885075.1). Classification (GTDB taxonomy): domain Bacteria; phylum Auribacterota; class Erginobacteria; order Erginobacterales; family Erginobacteraceae; genus CAKZYZ01. Next base: position 5,863 of record CAKZYZ010000361.1, read on the forward strand.
TGGATAGTCGGAGATCCGATCCCGGAAGGTCCGAAGATGCTGCTGGGCCAGAACCGTGGTGGGGACCAGGATCGCCGTCTGCTTCCCGTCCATCACCGCTTTGAACGCGGCCCGGATGGCGACCTCGGTCTTCCCGTAACCGACATCACCGCAGAGGAGACGATCCATCGGACGGCTCGCTTCCATATCCTCCTTGACTTCAATGATAGCCCGGGCCTGTTCATCGGTCTCCTGATAGATAAAGGCCGCCTCAAACTCCTTCTGCCAGGCGTTATCGGGAGGGAAAGAATGGCCCCGGGTCGCGGCCCGATGGGCCTGGAGTTCCAGCAGATCACCCGCCAGATCTTTAACCGCCCGCTCGGCCCCTATCTTTACCCGGAGCCATCTGTTCCCTCCCAGCCGGTCCAGTTTCGGATTTGCCTTCCCCGCGCCAAGGTAACGGGAGACCAGGTGGGACTGGGTCAGATTCAGATAGAGCTTGGCCCCTTCCGCGTACCCGATGACCAGCATCTCCCGCTCCCGCCCTTCACTACTGATACTCCTGATCCCTAAAAACTTTCCGACACCATGGTCGAGATGAACAACGTAATCACCCGGATGATAGTCGGCCCGGGGGAGTGACGGTATGGTCGCGGTATATCTGCGCCGGGGCCGGGGGATCCGGTAACGGGAGAATATCTCGCTGTCCCCCAATACCACCAACCGTGGTTCATCCCAGATGAATCCCTGATCCAGTTCTCCCATCATCAACTGAAGGTTTTTATGGGGGTAGAATCCCTTTTCAGAGAGGATCTCCTCCAGACGCTCGATCTCTCCGGGATTGTGTCCGTAAATCAGGACCCGGTATCCCGAGGGGAGCCACTCCTTAATCATATCCAGGAGAGGGTACTTGATCCCGGGATCCCTATACTTGAATCTTTCCAGAGTGGTGATGGATAATCTAATCTCGGAACCATCGGTCGTTTTGTCCGGATGTGCCATATCCGATCCAAAGATGAAGGCGGGCTTACCATCCCGGGCCAGATCAAATTTCTCCCCCGCTTCCGGGGAGAATGATCCTATCCGGAATAAACGGCAATCATCGGTAAGATAGTCGAATATGGTCGAGCTCCCCTCCCCGACCGGAGAATAGATATTCAGGCTCTCCAGCGGCCCGCGGGATATCTGGGTCGAGGGGTCGAACTGCCGGAGTGAATCGACCCGATCTCCATCAAACTCGATCCGGGCCGGATAATCCAGATTCCCCGGATAGATATCAACAATCCCGCCACGCCGGGTAAACCGTCCCCGCTCCATAACCGGATTCTGATTCTCATAGCCCTGATCAACCAGACGCTTAATCAGTTTCACCGGTGCGATCTCAACCCCGGTCGTTATCTTCAGGATTGATTTCGCGTACTCTTTCGGGGAGGGCAGATCTGCTGTCAGAGCGGATATAGTTGTAATCAGGAGCGGCGGAGACCGATCAATAACCAACCGCGCCAGAATCGCCTGGCGTTCCCCCTGAACCACGGGGTTCTGGATTTCTTCAGCACCTGACAATAGCTCACAGGCGGGGAAGATTAAGATGGGAAGATCGAGGAAGCCTTTCAGTTCCCTCTGGAGCCGTTCCGCGTCCCTATCTTCGTGGACAACCACCAGGAACGGACGGGGGGAATGATGGTAGGACTCGGCGACAAGAAATCCGGGGGCGGAGCCCGGAACCCGGAGTACCCATACATCCTCTCCGGATTCCCACGCGGCCAGAAAGAGACGGAACTCCAATGATCTGTTAAGTATTCCTGACAACTCTTTCATTTCTAATATACCAGAACTTAGCCCTCGCTTCGTTCGGGCAACTTTACCTCTAAGGAAAGCATGAAAGCAGGAAAATTTAAAATACTCCCCCCTCCTGCCTTCCTGCTTTCCTTATGGGTTATTGTCCCGGTAATATCAATTAAGATAACCGGGATCCCGAAGGATTTCGGGACCCGAGACTTAATGTGGAACCACTCGGGAGATGAAGATTACCGAAACAGTGACTTCCAAAGTACACTTTGCCTCAATTGGATGGAATTATATCATGCCCGGCATATTTAAATACAGGGTATATCGATGGGCAAATAGGATCGCCGTTCCATTCTGAATTTGTGTACACTTCTTGCTCGTACGAGCAAGAAGTGTACACAAATAAGGTGAAGTTGTATACGCTGCCAATGATTGGAGATGTTGCAGATCTTCATGCTTGGTCAATGACAGAGGGGGTTACAGAATCCAAATCTACCCTGATGAAACGATAGACACGCACAAGTAAAATGGGTTTACTGAATGCTTCCCTCATATGAATGTTAAACTTTTTCTCAATTCCATCGTTTATATATTATTATAGATAAAAATATGAGATTAAGATGGTAGAATTATTTGTGGTGTTGCAGCAATCTAATTATAATAATAATTTTTCAACACTAATTTATTCCAAAGGAAGAAATTAATGAATTATTACCGAATGGCTATCCGGAACCTTATAATCTGCTTTCCCCTTCTGTTTCTTCAATCAATACAAGCGGAGACGAATATCGGACTGATTCAGGATGAACCATCCGCTTTTGAGGGCTATACACTCTTCGCGCCGATATCTTACACCACCACCTATCTAGTCAACAATGACGGGAACCTGGTCAATTCCTGGCCGAGCAGCTACCAGCCGGGGAATGTCGTCTATCTTCTCGAAGACGGCCTCCTCCTCCGAACCGGAACAATCGGCAATCCGATCTTTTCTGCCGGCGGCGCCGGGGGAAAGATACAGAAGATAGCCTGGGATGGCGGCCTGGAGTGGGATTATACTTACTCAAATACAGAGCATCTCCAGCATCATGACGTTGAAATTCTTCCCAACGGAAATATCCTCATGATAGTCTGGGAATACAAAACAAAGCTCGAGGCTATCCAGGCCGGACGGGACCCCGCCCTCATTAACGCGGAAAAACTCTGGCCGGATACCGTGATCGAAGTCGAACCATCCGGTCTGACCGGAGGGAATATTGTCTGGGAATGGCATCTCTGGGACCACCTGATCCAGGACTATGACCCGGCCCGGAATTCCTACGGAGTGGTGGCCGATAACCCTCAACTGGTAGATATCAATTATACCGGCAACCCGGGATCGGGGCCGGCCGACTGGACCCACGTCAACTCTATCGACTACAACGAAGATTTCGACCAGATCCTGCTCAGTGTCCACGAGTTCGATGAGATCTGGGTGATCGATCACAGTACCACCACCACCGAATCCGCTTCCCATTCCGGCGGGAACAGCGGCCGGGGCGGTGACATCCTCTACCGGTGGGGGAACCCCCAAACCTATGATAGCGGTGACGCGAGCGATCAGAAATTCTTCGGGCAGCATGACGCCCAGTGGATCGAGAGCAGTATGCCGGGAGAAGGGAATATCATGGTATTCAATAACGGGGACTCCCGGCCCGGAAATTATTCATCGGTTGAAGAGATCGAACCCCCGATCGATGAATTCGGGACCTACTACCTGGCCCCCGGCTCCGCCTACGGGCCGGTGTCGCAAACCTGGATCTATACCGCCGATAATCCTTCCGACTTTTATTCCAGCCATATCTCCGGCGCCCATCGTCTGGAAGACGGCCACACCATGATCTGTGAGGGAGAGACCGGGCGCTTGTTCGAGATCGATACCAATGAAGATATCGTCTGGCAGTATGTCAACCCGGTAGATATCCAGGGTCCTCACCGCCAGGGTACCGATGATCTCAATAATAATCAGGTCTTCCGCTGTTACCGATACGGACCGGATTATCCCGGTCTGGCCGGGAAAGATCTAACACCCGGAGGGCCGATTGAACTTCCCGAGCCGCGTTCTCTTATCAGTGGAGGAGATTATAACGGTGACGGGACCCGTGATCCCGCCGTCTTTCGTCCGTCCACGGGACTGTGGGCGGTGAGGGGAATCACCCGGGTTTATTTCGGGACCGAGGGAGACGTTCCGGTCTGCGGGGATTACCGCGGCGACGGGACCGACCGGATCGGGATATTCCGGCCCGGTGCCGGACTCTGGGCCATCCGCGGTCTGACCCGGATCTATTTCGGGAGGCCGGACGATACCGCCGTCCCCGGAGATTATAACGGTGATGGCTCCTGTGCTCTCGGGATATTCCGGGATATCAGCGGGCTCTGGGCTCTGCGAGGAATCACCCGCGCCTACTTTGGAGGATTGGGAGATAGTCCGGTCCCGCAAGACTTTGACGGCGATTCGACAACGGAGATCTCCATCTTCCGGGATGATAACGGCCTCTGGGCAATCCGTGAACTGAGCCGGATTTACTTCGGAACCGGGGGTGATAACCCGCTTGCCGGAGATTATGACGGGGATGGTACCGCCGAGACGGCTATCTTCCGTCCGGATTCCGGGCTATGGGCGTTCCGGGGACTGACGAGAGCATATTTCGGCCAGGCAACCGACTGGGTGGCACCGGCCGATTATGACGGCGATACTGCCGATGATATCGGGATCTTCCGGGATTCATCGGGGCTGTGGGCGGCCCGCGGGATTACCCGTCTTTATTACGGAGGAGAAGAAGATCAGCCGGCAACCCGATGACTTAAATATTCGGCAAACCCGTATATACGGATTGTGGGAGGAAAATCTTGCCACTATAATCGCGGTTGGAAGCCGTGCCCGCTGAATGACCGTGATCCGGAACTTCTTCATCCCCTGCCAATAGTTCACAGACGGGGAAGATCGAGGAAGCCTGACAGTTCACTATATTTCAAAGTGACCCTTTCTGCGCCGGGACGTTTTCATTCATTTTATCTCTGCTCCATCTTATTCTCAGGGGGAGAGGCAGCGACTCTGTCCCCGATCAGACTTCTCCATATACCACTTTGTTCGCCCTCAAGGCCTTTAATGAAAATATCAGTGAGATCAAGTATAAAAAAGTAGTTAGTAAACCAGGAATCCATAATCCGCCTAAAAGTACTATGCCTAACGGTGCAAATACATTCGCGCCATAAAGGGCTATAAAAAGCCAGGGTGATATTCGATTGATCCATTTATTTACTTTCATGAGTTCATAAATGGTCAGAATAGTAAAAGAGGTTAAAAACCAACCCGCGTAATTCTGTGCAGGGATGTCATAATAAGGGCCACTATGAAACCATTCCCAAACTGGTAGTAAGTGAGACAATGCTGGATCTAAGATTAAATCAATGTTTAAAATTAGTAAGACGCCAGTAAACATTCTGATCCATCTCTGTTTTTCTCCAGCAAAAATTAGCGCTGAAATTCCATAGGATGACAGAGAAATACAAAACCAGCTGATCGGGATGGAAATTGGAACCAGATTAAACCATTTGGGCCCAAGTAATGCGGAAAATTTATAGTCCCCGAATGGAAAGCCTGTCACTGTACCACAAACCTCAATCCCGAGCGTTGTGAGGTAGACTAAGAAAAAGACAAGTAGCCACTTTTTCCCTACTCTCAAACTAAGTGCTACGATAAGTATTCCAAATGACAACCATATCTGACCTTGCGCCCCTATTATAATTGACAAGTATAGAATTAGATCAATTTCTGTGTTTGATAAGGAGGGAAAATGATAACCGGAATGAATACCAATTGTCGCGTAACCAATATGGGCAAATAAGGTGAATACGAAAAGACCAATGATTAATATCCTGACATACTTCATAAATTACTACTTCCTGGATTTCAAATAGAACATATAAGTAAAGTTATAATTAGTATACTTAAATAAGCTGCGCCGGATAGGAGATTTTCAGGAAAGGAAAAGGGGGGAAGGTATGGATAGGATACGAGGCAATCCTTGATCATCAAAGATAACCGGGTTGGATAAAATATAACTATTCGGACTGCGAAGCGGTCTGAATAATCCAGTTTAGAAGGCCACCCTGAAGGAGGATGCTTCTCTCCCGGTCGGTGACAGAGAGGTCGAGCTGATATTCCCGGTCGTGAGCCGTATCATACGCTGTGACCGAAGAGCCATTCTTAACTTCCCGGCGGAGAGCGGGGAAATCCAGCTTGAGCCCCGATTCAAGATTATCTCCCGATTCTTCTTCCCGGAAAGTCAGGGGGATAATGCCAAAGTTGATCAGGTTCGATTTATGGATCCGGGCGAAGGATCGGGCGATAACCACCCGTACTCCAAGAAACCGGGGAGCGAGAGCGGCGTGTTCACGGGAAGACCCCTGCCCGTAATTATCACCGCCGACAATTACCCCCCCTACCCCGGACTCCCGCCCCCGATCCGCCCGATCGACAAAACCGGGATCGATAGCGGTATAAACAAACCGAGAGATCTTCTCAATATTTGACCGATAAGGAAGAATCTTAGCTCCGGCAGGCATTATATCATCAGTGGTAATATTATCTCCCACCCGGAGCCAGACTTCCGCGGAAATAGATTCGGTGAGCTCTTCCCCCCGGGGGATTGATGAGATGTTCGGACCTTTGACAACCGATATCTTATCCGGTTCAGTGGAAGGCGCCATGATCATGGAATCATCGACCATGAATTGCAGGGGGATAAAGGCCTCCGGTGCCGAGCCCAGATCGCGGGGATCGGTTATCTTGCCGGTAAACGCGGCGGCGGCGGCGGTCTCGGGAGAGACCAGGTAGATCCCGGCATCGGCGGTGCCGCTCCGTCCTTTGAAATTCCGATTGTAGGTCCGGAGACTTACCGCTCCGGACGAAGGGGATTGTCCCATCCCGATACAGGGCCCGCAGGCGGTCTCCAGAACCCGGGCACCGGCCGCGATCAGGTCTGCCAGAGCTCCGTTCTCCGCCAGCATGGTCAGCACCTGGCGGGAACCAGGCGAGAGGACCAGACTCACCTCGTGATTGACGGTCTTACCCCGGAGGATTGCCGCCACCCTCATCAAGTCCCGGAGTGATGAGTTGGTACAGCTTCCGATACAGACCTGGTCGACTTTCTTTCCGGCCAACTCCCGCACCGGTCTGATCCGATCCGGAGAATCAGGACAGGCAATCAACGGCTCCAGGGTGGAGAGATCGATCGTCAATTCATCTGCGTAAAGAGCGTCGGAATCAGCACACAGTTCCCGGAAATGATCCTCCCTCTGCTGAAGTGCCAGGAAAGCCCGGGTCTCAACATCTGAGGGGAATATCGAGGTGGTAGCGCCGGTCTCGGCACCCATATTGGTGATTGTCGCCCTCTCAGGGACAGTCAGCGAGGCAACTCCATCCCCGAAATATTCCAGAATCTTCCCAACTCCTCCTTTTACCGAGATCAGGGAGAGGAGATGGAGAATCACATCTTTGGCGCTCACCCAGGGGGGAAGGCTGCCGGTGAGATGGATACCCAGGATATCGGGCATCCGAAGATGAAAGGGGTTCCCGGCCAGGGAAGAAGCGATATCCAACCCCCCTACCCCGATCGCCAGCATCCCCAGGCCGCCGCCGGTCGGGGTATGACTGTCGGAGCCGAGCAGGGTCTCACCGGGACGGCCGAACCGCTCCAGGTGAACCTGATGACAGATACCGTTTCCGGGCTTGGAGAAATATATTCCGTACTTAGACGCGAAAGACTGGAGGAAGCGGTGGTCATCGGCATTCTCAAACCCGGCCTGGAGAGTATTATGATCGACATAGCTGACCGAGAGATCGGTCTTGATCCGGGGTATCCCCAGAGCCTCGAACTCAAGATAGGCCAGCGTACCGGTGGCATCCTGGGTCAGGGTCTGATCAACCCTGATCGCGATCTCTTCTCCAGAAATCATCTTTCCGGAGACAAGATGGCTCTGAATTATTTTTTCTGCAACGGTCAAACCCATTATCTGTCACGTCCTGATTTAACTATGTCACTTTCCCTGACAAAAACTCCATCTCCCCCCTACCTCTCCCCCTTTTTTGTCCACGGATTGCACAGATTACTCTGATTGTTTCGCCTCGGCTTGGCGGCTTTGCTGTCCACTAATTACACTAATTCACACTAATTGTTTCGCCCCGCATCTTGTATCCTGTATCCCCGCATCTGACTTTGATCGTTGAAAGTTGAGCGCACTGCCCGCCGTAGCCATGGCGAAGGCTGGTTCGGCGTTCAGTTTTTCCTAACGAACTCCGCAAGCCGGTCCAGGCCCTTATTCAGGTTCTCGATCGAATCCGCGTAGGACATCCGGATATTACCATCCGCGCCGAAAGCTATCCCGGGGACAACCGCTATCCGGGCCTGGTCCAGAAGATTGGCAGCCAGTTCCAGCGAAGGCTTTCCCAGAGCGGATATATTGGGGAAGGCGTAAAAAGCTCCCTTCGGCATAGTGCAGCTGATCCCTTCGATCCGATTCAGACGCTCAATCATCAGGACTCTCCTCTCCTCAAAAGCCCGGCGCATCTCTTCCACGCAGCTCTGATCACCGGTCAAAGCCTCCAGGGCGGCATACTGGGAGGGAGTAGCGGGGCCGGAGGTGCTGTGGGACTGAAAACTGCTGATCGCCTGGGCCACATTTTCCGGTGCCGCCATGTAACCAATCCTCCAGCCGGTCATCGCGTATGATTTCGATACCCCGTTGATGACAATGGTACGATCCTGAATATCCCGGCTCAATGATGCGATACTTATAGCTTCAAAACCGTCATAGACCAGCTTCTCATAGATCTCATCACTTATCAGATAAAAATCGTTCTCTACGGCCAGTCCGGCAAGAAACTCCAGGTCATCACGGCTGTAACCGCTCCCGGATGGGTTAGCAGGGCTGGAGACGATCATCGCCCGGGTCCGGGGGGTGATCAGCGAGACCAGCCGGTCCCGATCAATCGGGAATCCGTCTTCTTCCACACTATCGAGAAAGACCGGTTCCGCGCCGGCTAACCGCACCTGTTCGGGATAGGTAACCCAGTAGGGAGAAGGTATAATTACTTCATCCCCTTCCCGGCAGATGGCCTGAAAGACATTATAAAGAGAGTGCTTGGCCCCGCAGGATATAATTATCGATGAGGCTGGATAGTCGAGATTGTTGTCGCGCTGAAACTTTTCCCGCACCGCTGCGATCAGCTCCGGCATCCCTTTGGCCGGAGTATATCGGGTCTTGCCGCGATCGATTGCGTCCCGGGCGGCGGCACAGATATGGGCCGGAGTATCAAAATCCGGTTCTCCGGCCGCGAAACTTATAATATCAATCCCTTCTTTCTTTAACGCTTTAGCTTTACCGGTAATCTCCAGGGTCAAAGAAGGGCTGATCTGACTTAATCGTGGGGATATATTCATTTTTTATAAAACCTATTTATTATTGTTTTTAAGTCATTATCTTCCATCTTTAATATTTTCATCTCTCGGGTAACATTCCGTCCGGAATCTGAAGCGTGGGCAACATTTTTACTGATGCTGTGAGCATAGATCCGCCGAATAGTCGCCCATTCCGCTTTGTCAGGGTCGGTTGCCCCGAGAACCCCTCTGATCCGGGAGATAGCCCGGTCCCCCTGGTAGATCAGGGCCAGGCATTTTTCCGTCCCGGGAGCACGAAGTGCCCGTACTCCCGTAACTTCATCGGGATCAATGCCGGTCATGGTCTTGATAATGCCATTGAACTCCTGGCGGCCCTTCAAATTCTTTAACTGGTCGGCCAGGTTGTCATAATCAGAATCCTGGATTGAGAAGTCGAGGATATCCGGCAGAGCTTTCTTCAACTGCTCGACCAACCGGGGTTTCAGCCTCTCCGGCAATGCCCGGGCAACCGGACCATAAAACTCCTGAGCCTGTTCAACGCTCATATGAACAATCTTCGCCCCGATGATTCTCAAACCTGTCCGGGAGATGATATCGATTACATTCCCGGCCAGACTCGACTGCCCCTTAAAATTCTCCGGCTTCATCATAACCAGAGTTTTTTCCGGGCAGGAAGTGCCGGGATATTGACAGGAATCAAGGAGAATCCCCCCGTCCCGATCGGAATACCGGGCCCAGAGCTTAAGGGTCGCCTCAGCTTCTGACACTTCGGGAATAATAAATACCGCTGGCTCAAAATATGTAACCTCTCCCCGGTCGTTCTTGATATAATCCCCGTAGGTATCACGCACAGTCTCACCGAAGATAGAGTCCTTATGGATATGCCCGACAACCTGACGGCGTAACATCCGGATAACGTTCTCGCCCTTGAATAGAAGCATCATTACCCGTGGTCTATCTTTCGCTCCTCTGGCTGAGACCCAATTATTAAGCATGTAGGAATGAATCTCCTCCCGGACCATCTTTGACTCTCTGTCACCTTTAACAGGGATAAGCCGACAATACTTCTCCACTAACTCCCGGCTGGGAGTAAACATCCGGGCCGCCACAAGTTCTCCCGAGCAGAGAGAAAGCAGACGGGCGATTACTCCTCCGGTCCGTGATTTTTCAATTGTGTATGGGTTAATCCATACCGCCGCAAGTTCAACCGACATAAAATAGCTCCCTTCGGTCGCTATTTTAGTTTCGAACAACGACCATTATTAATCTGTTAAGGCTATAGCATAAAAAGTATTAACAATAACATTTACATCTTTATTCCGAATTGATCAACTCTGAATAATCAGCAAGCAGGATAGTTTCCTATCCTGCTTGCTTGATAGTTTCTCTATATTCACCGGGCATAAATCAAGATAACGATAAACCCCGGCAAAAACCTTTCGCCCCATTACGGGAAAAAAGTGGACCTTTCCTGAGGAGAAAAGGGGATCCGAAATAACAGAATACCGGATCTATGCTTTTCCCAGGATTCTGAACATCCCGGTTCCGCATACCGGACAGGTGCCTTTCATGGCTTTCCGGCCGTTCTTCATGATAACTTCATTCCCGTCTTTAATCTCTCTCTTGGCCTTACACTTAACACAATAACCTTCCATATTCTTCCTCCTTTTTTAATTAGCGCCGGTGGCGTTAATTAAGTTTAGTTCTATAAAAACAACACTGGTAAAAATTCAAATCTTATACAAAGATTAAATCTAAAACCCGAGCTATCTTCGTTATACTACCAGAGAACCGGTTTTGATCAATATATTTTTTGCGCCGTAAAAAATATAATATAAGTTGCTTACCAAAGTGTTAATAATCATACTACTGGTGTGAATAACAAAACGGACAATCATGGGATTTTCCGCCGGACATATTTCATCCTGGCGGGGATACTTCTGCTGGCCTTTACGCTCCGGTTTATCTTCTTCTATCAGATGGCAAATAGTCCGATCGCGGAGATGGTGATTGAGGACTCCAAGACTTATCATGACTGGGCGTTAAGGATCGCGGGAGGGGACTGGATGGGGACCGATGTCTTCTACGCCCTCCCCCTCTACCCCTATCTCCTCGGCCTGATCTATACGATATTCGGCTCCTATCTTCAGGTCGCGAAATTCATCCAGATCCTGATCGGAACCATGAGCTGCGGGCTGATCTTTCTCCTCGGCCGCAGACTCTTCAATGTCTCGGTCGGGCTTATGGCCGCATTCCTGATGGCTATCTATGGCTGGCTGATCGTCTATGATTCAGCTATCCTCTCCCCGGTCCTGATTATCTTCCTGGACGCGCTGGTTCTCCTCTACCTCCTCCGCCTGGAGAAGAGATCATCGGGCTGGGTCGGATGGTTCGGCGGGGGACTTTTAATCGGAATCACTACCGCGGCCAGCGCTCACATCCTTCCCTTTATTCCATTGGTAGTAGTCTGGCTCTTCGTAAATCCCGCCTTCCGGACCAATCGGCCGAGATGGATCTCCGCCGCGGTATATCTCCTGGGAGTGATCATAGCTCTCGCGCCCATCACGATCCACAACTGGCAGGTGGGAGACGACTTCGTCCCGCTGACCGCCCACGGAGGGATTAACTTTTTTATCGGGAATAATCCCCACTCCCGGGGGGTCTTCGAACCGCCCCCGATCCTCCGTTCCGGCGGAGCTACCCTCCGGCATGACGCGGAGAAGATCGCCCGGAAAGCGCTCGGGAGAGAACTAAAGCCTTCCGAGGTTTCAGCTTACTGGTTCAACCAGGGCTTTACCTTCATCAGAGAGCAACCCTTAAAATTCTGTGGTCTATTCTATCGAAAATTCACCATCTTCTGGGACAACCTGGAGATCGCGGACGTGATCCACCCTTATTTCTTTATCAAAGTCGCTCCAATCCTCAAGATTCCTTTCCTGGTCTTTGGGTGGATCGCGCCCTTCGCCCTGCTTGGTCTGGCTCTGAGCTGGAAGAGACGGGCCCGAATATTTTTAATATATTTTTTTATTGGAGGTTACATCTTCTCCATCGTTCTCTACTTCATCAACTCCCGTTACCGTCTGCCGCTGGTCCCATTTCTCCTGATCTTTGCCGCCTATAGCTTCTACTGGTGGTGGGAGAAGATCAAGGCCGGCAGGTGGATCTCAATAGCCATCTCGATCGGGGTCCTGGCCGGATTTATCCTCTGGGTCAATCCCCAGTTGATTACCAAGCCCCGTTTTGTCCTGAATATGGGTGCCGGATACAACCATCTCGGGGCTTACTACTCCCAAAAAGGAGATATGGAGCGCGCGCTGGTGGAGTTTAAAGAGGCCCTCCGCCTGGAGCCCTACCGGGCGGAAGCCCACTATAACCTGGCTAATATCCAGTTTAAGATGGGGAATCTCGACGAGGCTGAGGAGGGCTACCGTAACGCTATCAAACGCAATCCCTACTATGACTCCGCTCACCTGGCCCTGGCCATGGTCTATGAACGCAAAGGGGAGACGGAGAAAGCCCGATATAAGTATCTGGAGATTATAAAGAACCTACCCTCCAATACCCGGGCTTACCTCGGGTTAGTCCGCCTGCTCCTGACCACGGATCGCCCGGATGAAGCGATCCGGATACTCAATCAAGCTATCTCAATCCAGCCCAACTACCCGGAGTTCTACCTCTATCTGGGGGCCGCGCTGGAGAAGAAAGGAGACCGAAAAGCGTCCGTCTCTGCCTTGAAACAGGGGCTGACTATCTTCCCCCAGTACGGTCGTCTCCACCTGGAACTGGGCCGGATGCTCAGCTCCACTCCGGAAGACCAGGCCCAGGGAATGAATCATCTCAACCACGCTGTTAAAATAATGCCCGGAAGTTATCTGGCCCACCTTTACCTGGGAGATGCCTACTACCGCCAGCGAAATATCAAAGAGGCCCGAAGGGAATGGCTGATAGCCCAACGTATCCGTCCTGATGACCGATTGGTGTCCGAAAGATTAAAAGCCATCACCGGATCATCCCCTCGATAGGAACTTAGCCCTCGGCCCTGCCTCGGGAAACTTTTCCTCTAAGGAAAGCAGGAAAATTAAAATCCTCTTTCCTCCTGCCTTCCTGCTTTCCTTAGGGGTTATTGTCCCCCGAAGCAGGAACTTAGCTCCGCAACTAATTAGTGTCTGAACTACGAATTCTTGTCCCGAAGTAAGCGGGGACACGAGTTTATTTAAACATCCGGCTGTAATGTTGGTTCAATGCTTGCATCCTCTTAATTTTTTCCCCACCCCGAAGTATTAATCGGGGGGAGAAAAATTGAGATTGGCCATGTGTTTTTGTCTGAGCCACCCACCCCGCCGGAACCAGTATAGTATCAACAGGCTATTGAGGATACTGGCGGCCAGTATCCCCTGCCATACTCCTTCCAGGCCCCGGAGTTCGCTCCCGGCCCAGGCCAGTCCCCACATGACGAGCATGGAGATCAGGGTGATAAACATCGGCCCCCGGGTATCGCCCGCGCCCTGAAGAGATTTCCCCAGAACCAGCACAAATGATAAAAAGATTAATATAATCGCGGTATATTCCAGGTATTCTTTCCCGATCAGGAGAACCTGATGATCCCGGTTAAAAAAGCCAACCACATTTTCAGAAAAAAGCAGCAGGAGCAGTATAACCGGCAGAAGAAGAATCCCATATATTTTCCAGGCCAGCCAGGCGCTCCGCCGAGCTCGATCCGGAAGACCCGCGCCCAGGCTCTGTCCGACCATGGTTCCAGCCGCGTAGCCCATCCCGATCCCCGGCATCATCCCGATCATCCGGATCCGGACCCCGATCCCGTAGGCAGCCAGGGCCGCGGTGCCAAAAGGGGAGACTATTCTTAAGAGACCGATCACAGCCAGCGAACGGATCAGCATCTCCACCGAACTGAAGAATCCGATCCGGATAATCTTCCCCATCAGGGGCAGATTAATCCGCCGGAAAACTCCGGTCAGATTGAGATGAGTTCTATCTCTTCCGATTAAGAAGATGATTAGCCCGGTGGTAACCAGACGGGAAAATACCGTGGCCAGGGCGGAACCGGGAACTCCCAGGGGAGGGATTTTTCCCCAGCCGAAGATCAGAATCGGGTCAAGAATACAGTTTAAGACCACACCCAGCGCCATCACCTTGAACGGGGTCCAGGCATCCCCGGCGCCGCGAAGAGCGGAACTGAAGGTTACAAAGATAAAGATGGTCCAGGCGCCGGCGCTGATTATTCGGAAATACACTACCGCCAGTTCCAGGACCTCCCCCCTCCCCCCGAGAAAGCACAGCAGGGGGCGGCACCCGAACCATCCGCCGATCCCAAAGAAGATTGAGAGCAGCAGGCTGATATAAAAGGACTGACCGACCACCAGTGCCGCCTGCCGGTAACTCTTTGCGCCCCAGAACCGGGCCACCAGGGAGAGGGTGCCGATCGAGATACCAACTGCTAACGTAATCAGCAACGCGATGACTATCCCGCTGATCGTGACCGCGGCCAGAGCGGTGGGGCCGAGTTTGCCGACAAAGAACATATCCACCAGGTTAAATCCGCTCTGGAGCAGACTGATAGCTATTGTGGGGATGCCGAGATAGATGACGGAACGGAAGATACTCCCTTCGGTTAGATCTCTGGTTGGTTTCAGAAGTTTTTTTGGTATCATTGATGGTAACCGGTAATCAGTTATCAGTAATCAGTTATCAGTACGCCTCTCTCGGCAAGCCGGGCCAACTGATTACGGATTACTGCTTACTGATCACTTTCTTCTCTAATCGTTCTGCCCTCAATCATTCTGCCTTGTCAATTGTCCTGCTATTAAAGGTTAATTCTCAGCAGGTCTCCCAGTTTCCGGAAATGGCTAACCCAGCGTCCGGCCGCCCGGTCACCCTCATCCTTCCTCTTAACCATCTCCCCCATCAGCTTCTTTCCGATCGTGAAATATCTGTTCTGTCCGTGCCAGAGGGAGATATTCAGACGGAGAGGAGCGAGAACTTTGAGGAATGACTCTACCCGGCTCAGACGGGATCTCTCTTCCGGAGAATCGCAAAATCTGTCGATAAGCTCATTGAGACGGGTGGCCGCTAGCCGGCTTAGAATACTGTTCTCGGGTGTAAAATTCCACTTGCCCGCTTCATGGACTGCTTCTCTCAATCGGGTGAGGTTAAGCTTTTCCGCCTTCAGGGCCTCACGAAGATCGGCATTGATCGTACATTCCACGATCGCCGCCAGAGCCGGCGGCATAGGCAATCCAACCTCACGCAGCATACGGGTAACGGGATAATTATGCCTGGTTAATTCGCGCATTGATGTCTCAATCTCTCCGATTGTCCCTTCCAGGATCCGGCGCGCCATCCTTCTCTGCTGATCTGAGAGCAGCTGCCCTAAACCATAAACCCGATTAGGGAAATGATTGTCCATCAATCGAATCATGGATGAGAGATCACCCTTCAGAAAAGATTCCTTGAATGGGATATTAAAGTCCGGCGTGACGGTTCCATCAGTCGAATCCCTGACCCCCGTCATCAGGGTATTATCCCCTAAATAGAGAGCGAGATAATCCACCTCGCACTTCTGCCGGGTAATCGACGAACTAAGATTAATCTTACCCAGGGCCATGACTCTCTTCCCTTCCCGGAGCCTATCCCCTGATTCTCTGCGCACCAGATAGCAGTAAAGTTCTGATTCATCGGAAAAATCGTTGAAGAGGGAGAGAACCGCGTACTGAACGCCTATCTCCGGAAGATCGACCCGGCAGGGCAGAACCATCTCCCGGAAGATCTTTGCCCCGTTCTCAAATTCCCTGATATTACTGGGCGCGCGGGCAAGACGGGATATAAACTCCTCTTCCAGGTCTCCCCCTCCCAGGTCGCGAGCCAGCTGTAGGGCGCGGGCCGCGTACTTTAATATCTGGACTGTCTCAATCCCGGATATCTCATCAAAAAACCATCCACAACTGGTATACATCAGCATCGCCTGGCGCTCCATCTCCAGGAACTTTAAGAACTTCACCTCTTCGGGGGGAGAAAGCTCCCTTCCGGTCCGACGGAGGATAAATTGATCTACATTGCCCGCGCTTCGATCCAGAACAACATCAATATATTCGTCCCGGGTCGGCCAGGGATCAGCGTTCAATTCCTTCATTCCCGCCTCATAGATCGGGATCAAACTGTCCCGCAGCCAGTCCAGCGATTCTCTCAGCGGCTGCCGCCAGGCCTGGGTCCACCCCTGGTGCATACCCGAATTACAGCCGCAGTTCCCTCGCCAGCGCTCCACCCCATGAGCACAACTCCAGGAAGAGTTTTCCACAATCTCTGCTTCATAGGTGGGAGGATACTTCTCCAGGTATTCGCCGTATATAGACAATCCCACGCCGGGATTCGCTTCAATAGTGCGAAGGCAGAAGGCCAGTGCCATATCCCCGTGACGGCGGTGATGACCGTAAGTCTCACCATCGGTGGCGATATTTGCCAGCTGGGGATTGGGAGAGTCCGGAGAGAGCGTGCCGATCAGCCGCTGGGCCAGCCATTCTCCATTCTCCAGGAGATTGGAGAAAGCAATCTCCTGGGCCGGGTATCCATCATAGAAGAAGATATCAATGCTCCGACCGGAAGGGAGACTGCACCGATAGGGCTGCCGGGGATCGACTCTCGCCCCCTCAACATTCTCCCATTTTTCTCCCCCGATCGGGCGGACACGCCGGGCCTGGCGGGGGGCCAGAATGGTAAACTTAATTCCATACTCCGCCAGCAGATCAAGGGTCTCACTATTGACCGCCGTCTCGGCCAGCCACATCCCCTCCGGCATCCTCTCAAACCTCCGCTGAAAATCCCTTATCCCCCAGATAATCTGGGTCCGCTGGTCCCGGAGATTGGCCAGAGGCATTATGATGTGATTATAGACCTGGGCCAGGGCGGACCCGTGCCCGGAAAACCGGATCTGACTCTCTTTATCCGCTTTTATTATAGACTTATAGATCTCCGGCTTATTCTTCTCCATCCAGGCCAGCAGGGTGGGACCAAAATTAAAACTTATCCGGGAATAATTATTAACTATATCTATAATCTGATATTTCCCATTGAGAATCCGGGAGGCGGTATTAGGCCCATAGCACTCCATGGTAACCCGCTCATCCCAGTCGTGGTAGGGATAAGCCGATTCCTGGGCCTCCACCATTTCCAGCCAGGGGTTATCCCGGGGCGGCTGATAAAAATGTCCGTGTATGCAGATATACTTCATGAATTATAAGTTATCGCCTTTGGCGCTAACTTAATGGAAGTACATTGAAGTTAAAGCCATTTGGCTGTTTTTTATTCTATTGAGTTGCAGTATTAATTGCTGATTATTTTTTCTATCCTGAAGCATGAAGCTTCTTTTATAACTATTATTTTCCTGATCATTCGAACGGGACGGTTTAATGCTCAGGAAAATAATAGCATGGAGAGTTCGCGCTCATACTTCTTTCCCTCCGAACTCAACCGTCCAATAATCTCAATTATCTTCAGATATGCCTCCCGGGCGACGCCGTCTTCAAAGTCTCTTTCTATCTTCATCACCTGGAGCAGTGTGTCCAGAGCCCGCTCATATTCCCCACCTTTCGCGTAAAGAATTGCCAGGGAGAAGAGTGCCGAGCAATCATCCGGGTTATCTTTTAAAGTGCTGGTTATCTCATTAAGATCGGGTGTCTGATGTTTCTCAAAATAAATCCGGGCCAGCATGGGCGGAACCTCTTCATATCCGGGGGTATCGCTTGAAACTTGCTTTAAATACCCTTCCGCTTCATCAAATCTTCCCTGGTGATAAGCGATCATCCCCATCCCCAGATTGGCTGACGGCTGACCGGAGTCCTCCGCTAAAATCCTGGAATAAATCTTCTCCGCATCTTCCCATCGGCCCCCGGCCAGAAAATGGTTGGCCTCTTCGATCAGGGGTGATTTCTCATCGGGCAGAATAGCCTCGATCTTCTCCCGGACCTGATCCGGGGGCAGCGCGCCCACGAATTCCCCCACAATCTCGCCACCGGAAAATATTTTAACCGCCGGAATCCCCTGGATTCCATACCGGCCGGCCAGGGACTGGTTGCTATCCACATCCACTTTAGCTAGGGCTATCTTTCCTCCGTATTCCTGTACCATTTCCTCCAGTATCGGCCCCAGCATCCGGCAGGGAGCGCACCATTCCGCCCAGAAATCAACCACCACCGGAATAGTCCGGGATCTCTCCACCACAGTTTCGCTAAAGTCCGCTTCACTCGCTTCAAAGATGATATTGCTGGAATCTGTCATGCTTCTTTCTCCATTATTTCGTAGTTTATTCAGTTCTTTTTGCGAAGGCTTCTCCGCCCCAAAGAATTAATCGACGGCAGGATTCGCGTTTTATTCAGTGGCAAAGCTCAATTCCTCAAGATATATCCCGGGCAGATGAGCATAGAAAAGATGGGCCGCGGTCAGGTCACTTATCCGAACCCGTTCATTGGGACGATGGGCCATCTCCTCTCGCCCCGGACCAAAACCGATGGTAGGGATCCCATGCCTCCCCATCGTACTCACACCGTTAGTGCTGAATCTCCAGGTGCCGACCGGCGATTGTTTTCCCCGGGTTACCGCGGTCGTCTTCCGGGCCGCTATGACCAGGGGGTCTTCTTCATCCACCAGCCAACCCGGGAAATACTTCTTCCCCTCAATCAGCACCCCGGTATGACTTTTCTGGCGGTAGATCGGCACCTTGATTTTACAGTCAATCTCCCCGGCTATCCGGCGGATCTCAGCAATGAGCTCATCTTCCGTCTCCTGGGGGCAGAACCGCCTGTCAATCCTGATCCGGCAGAGGTCGGGGACGGAATTGTCACTGGCCTCCTCAGAACGGATATCGGTAACAGTGATTACCCCGCGACCGAAGGCTGGATGAGATGCCAGAAGCGGCGCCCCACGGCGCAGGTTATCTATCAAGCCCATCATCTCATAGACCGCGTTCCTGCCCTTTTCCGGGCAGAAGGCATGGGCAGATTGTCCCGCCACCTCAACTATTATATCCATGTGCCCCAGTTGACCGCGCCGGATCTCCAGACTGGATGGTTCGGTTAAAATCACCCCTTCCGGACGAAACCCTTCCTCATCGATAATATACTCCCAGCTTAAACCCTCGCAGTTCTCTTCCTGAACTGAAACCACCAGGGAAAGAGTAAGATCATCCACCGGCCCGATCTCCCGGAAGAGCGCGCCAGCATATACCGCCGCCGCCACCCCGCCTTTCTGGTCAACCGTTCCTCTCCCCCAGATCCATCCGTCCTTTACCATACCTCGATAAGGATCACATTCCCATTCTTCCCTCCGTCCGGGACCAACCGTATCCGCGTGGCCATCAATCACCAGAGAATGTCGGCCTTTCCCCACCTTCCCCCGCAGATTCCCCACCTGATCCAGGTGAACATCCTCCCACCCCACCATCTCCATCTCTCGCTGGATCCGCCCCAGTACCTCCCCCTCTCTCCCCGACCCTGAAGGAATAGCCACAATCTCCCGCAAAAATTGACCGATTTTTGGGGTCAGGTCTTGCTTCATGCTCTTAGCCACATTATTTGACATAATTTTGGGGTCAGACCTTGCTTTATGCTTAGAAAGTACATAGTACCAGGTGCCAATATTGTTTATCCGGTTCGGTTATTCCTTTGTCTCATAATAATATCAATAAACAGAACCCGTTGTTATCCCTGTTTCGTAGATCTTAATTATCGCCTCTTCCGCAATCTCCTGAAGATCAGTATCGGTTTTGAGTTGTTCTGTAATCTTGCTGATATAACGAGAGACCCTGCTGTCACAAAGCCCGCCAAAAGCTTTCCCGATCTCCCGATGAGTCTTTTCCGTGAATATTCTGGCCAAGTATAATGATAGGTTCCTAGCTTCCAAAACCTCTTTACTCATATACCTATTCCCTTTCTGTGTCAAGCAGTCTGCTGCAATATTATATCTGGTAGCTACGATCTCCTGTATTCGATCAATTTTACCCTCTCTTCTTAAGATGCGAACCTCCGGAAGATTGTGAGATAATCTATCATTGATAAGATCCAGAATCTTGTCCTGAAATTCGGCGCTACCATAGACGACTCGTCTTTTCTCTTCGGCCATTACATCCAACCCCAGTTCTCTCTCTACAAATCTACGATACCTCTTCCGCGCTTTATTGATGTCCTCACCATATAACCGCAGAACAATCTCGGGGGAAACAATCTGAGAAACCTGTGATGTAACAAAAAATCTATAACTACTCCACTGATATTCAATGGGAGTTGAACAGATCCCGGCACGAACTGCCTGATTATGAATGTAGCGGCTTAATTCTAAAAGATAACTGTCTTCCTCCACCAGGGGACTTTTAAATCTCCCCTGAAATAAATGTCCTCTACTCTTGTGGCGAAAATTGTAATAACCGGTATAGGCAGTATGTAAAGAGTGCATAAATTTACTTATATTTGCCAAAGGAGTTTTAACCTCCAGGTGGAGATGCGTATTCATCAAACAGTAGGCAATAATTTCTACCCCCAACTCATTTCGATAGCGATGGAGGAATCGAATATATCGTTTAAAATCACGATTATCTCTAAAGAGGGGTTTGAGTTCATCACCGCGGGCTATGACATGATAATGCGCATTTGCAAATTCAACTCTTAGCGGGCGCGCCATCAATAACCTCCTTTTTTAAGTTTTCCGATATACCGTATGTTTTAGATCAAAATATAACTCAGGATTTACAGTAATCATACACTACTTGAGGCATAAAGCAAGACCTGACCCCAAAATTATGCCAAATAATGCGGCTAAGAGCAAGAAGCAAGGTCTGACCCCATTACTGGGCCTGAAAAATGGTGATGCGGGGGCGGTTGTAGAGCATGTCGTGGGGGGGGAATTTTCCCCCCAGGCTGAACCAGAGGAAGATGGGGGGGGTATTAAACTCTTTTATCTTTTGGTAGCCGAGGTCTCCCACTAAAAATTTGTTCCAGCGGTCGCATCGCTTTTGATCGTAGAGTTCTTTTAGACGGAGAATCTGGCGATAATCGAAGTCGGTGGCGATGATGTATTGCGGATGGCGGTTAAGCGCCGGGAGCAATCGGTTGTACTGTTCTACTACCAATCCGGGTGAATTTCGGTCCAGGGGGGGGTCGTCCAGGAAGATCAGGCCGGTCTCGGTTTTGATCAAGCCGATCCGGCTGGGGCGGGGGAGATTTTCTTCCAGCCATATTTTAGCCTCGATACGGGGGTCGGTTCGGGCTAGAACCCCGGTAAAAGCTATTGCCTGAAGGAGAAGCCAGACGGAGGAAAGGATCCAGGCGGTCCGGAAGAGACGGGTTGGCAATGGGAGCTTGAATTTTATCTCCAGTAATCGCCCCGCCCAGAGCGATAGGAACGGGAGCATCGGGATGAAAAAGCGGGAGAATTTCACTACCGGGATCGAGATCAGGATGAAGTATGGTATCACCCAGGATAGGATCAGCCAGTCGGAGTTCCGCCGGCGGCGGAGCCCGTAGATCAGGCCGGCTATCGCCATCACCCAGAATACCGCTCCTCCGGCGTAATAGAGAGTGTAACGAATTTGATAGAGAGCGCCCGGTTTGGTATCAATGAATATCGGACCATGGCCGCTGCTGATGAGATAATGCGATTGGGTGGCGAGGTCCTGGAGAAAACGACTGAGTTCGATTATTGAATAGGGGGTGGCGACCACAAAGGTAAGCGCGGCCATACCCAGCCCGAAGAAGAGATAGGGGTCTCCGATCCGGCGGCCGAGCCCCTTCTCCCCTCCCCTCTCCCGGAGGAAGTGCGCGGCCAGAAATGGAAATATTGTGAATATCCCGTTATATTTTGTCGCGGCGGCCAGACCGGCCGCCCCGCCGGCCAGCAGGTAATATTTCAGCCTTCTCTTCCTGAGGAGCGAAGCGGAGAAGAAGAAGGAGAGAGTTATCAGGAAGGTGACCGGGACATCCACGGTAGCATAGTGAGAATGGATGAGATGGAGGGGGATGACCGCGATCAGGAAGGCGGCGGCAAGAGCCGCGATGGCAGAATAAAGCCTCTTCCCGGTTAGATATACGAGGAGAACAGTGCCGGTCCCGAGAAGCGCTGACCATATACGGCCAATGAGATAAAATGGAAGCCGGTCCGGCTGAAGATGGGGGAGGACCGGAGATAGACCGAGCAGAACTTCCGCTTTATAGTAGGCCAGATAGGAGAAATGAAGGAGGTAGAGATAGAAGGATGGCATCCCGAACCAGTGCGGATTAAGACCATCCCGGAAAAAAAGGAGCGCCCGCTTTACCGCGGTCGGTTCATCGGGATGGAAGAGATAGGGGAAGCCGAACCGTAGCCCGATTATCCTGACCGCGAAGGCGAAGGCAACAATTAGAAGCAGACAGACAATTGGCCATTTAACTGAAGCAGTATTTCCTCCTGTTTTGGCCCGAGTTTGCAAATCGAATTTAACTGATAATTAACCACAAAGGTCACGAAGATTTTCCAGGAATAAACACGATTTAACGTAAATATTCAGGAGACCCGGTGGTCTTCCTGAAGAGGGATCGGTGACACGTGCCGGGCTTCCGCGGTCAGCGACCGCGGCTACAACACCCCTCTACAAGAATATGATTACCGGGCTTACCGAAAGTTTATAATTTAACCGGAATATATTTAGTAACCTCCGGAGAAGGATTCTCCGGAGACCAACTCCACCGAGTGGCTGGTCCCGACCCGGCTGGCGCCGGCCTCCATCAACTGGTGGGCGAACTCCCGGGTTTTTATCCCTCCGCTGGCCTTGATCAGGAGTTCGTCTCCGACAACCTCCCGGATCAGCCTGATGTCTTCCACAGTCGCTCCTCCATCCACGGTCCCGGTTGAGGTCTTGATGAACCGGGCCCCGGCGGCTTTGGCCAGACAGCATCCGCAGATCTTCTCGACCTCATTCAGGCTGGCGGTCTCCAGGATCACCTTGACGGGCTTGTCTTCACAGGCCCGGACTACCTGCTGGATATCGTCGAGGACCATGATGTAATGCTTACTTTTCAGCGCGCTGATGTTGATCACCATATCGATCTCCTGCGCGCCCCGGTTGACGATGGCGTCATGAGCCTCGAAAGCCTTGGCTACCGCGGTCATCTGCCCATGGGGGAAGCCGACCACCGCGATCGGGATCACATCGGAACCTTCCAAAAGTTTGGCCGCGTACTCCACATTGCTGGAGTGAACGCAGACCGAGCGAAAATGATATTCTTTCGCCTCTTCGACCAGTCGGTCGAAGTCTTCCCTGGTTGCTTCGGGATCTAAGAGGGTGTGATCTATGATTGCTGCTAATTCACGGTCGTAGTCATGTTCCGGCATTTGATTCTCTCCTTTTTTATTAATCGGACGGATCGGTCGGATCAGACCGATCCGTCTGATTCCCGCACTCCTCACTAAGGGTCATTTTTATCGTGGATTAGGTTTAAAAAATTATAATACCATGAAAGGAATAAAACATAATAGAGAATCTACAATTAAAAGATGAGAGAGTGCCAGAAAAAAAGGGCGGGCCCGTCCGTTAAACGGACGGGCCCGCTCCCGGTTTATAACAGATACCCGAAGAAATTCAGACTATTTCCCGGGGCTCTTCAACCCGACCACAAAGATCAGGTTCAGAACAATAGCCACCACTACCGTCGATACAATCGGATTCTGTATGAAGAAACTGAAGAATAACGGCAGCGATTTCGCTATCTCGGGCGGAAGAAATGAGAAAGAGATTCCGACGATGGTCGCGACGCTGACGATGAGTTTGTTGGTCTCCGTCATCTCCATCGACTTGATAATCTGAATCCCTACCATCAGCAGCATACCCAGGATAATAAACATCGCTCCGCCATAGATCGCGTAGGGTATTACCGAAAAGAAGACCCCGACCTTAAAGATCAGACCGATCAAGATCATGATAACTCCGCCGAAGATCATCATGCTCTTCGCGCCGACCCGGGTCAGGGAGAGAACTCCCAGGTTCTGGCCGGACGAGGTGCAGGGGATATTGCCGAAGAAGGAAGTAACCAGGGAGACCCCGGTTTCTACGAAGAGACCACGGTTGGTTCTCTCTGTGGTCAACTTCTGCCCTCCCAATCCGGCGGTGCCCTGATAACATCCCACTGTATCCAGGACATTGGTCAGCTCAGCGACGAAAAGAATCAGAATCACCGGAATAAAATTCCAGGAGAGAGCAACGGGCCGAGGCTGGCCAAAGACCATATTCCCGGCAAATAACTTTCCGAATGTCTTGGGTGCGACAAACCAGGGAGCGGAAGCTACCTGGGCAAAATCGATCTTCCCCATTAACGCGGCGATGATTATCGCGACAAATATCCCCCAGAGAACGCAGGCATACCGCAGGATTCCTTTCGGAACTAAAAAGGAGATTACAACCGGAATCAACATCGCGATCAAGGCCAGGACAATATTAGAAGTTGAGACAATAACCCCCCCATTGACATAGTCAGTGGGAAAGATCAGATCGATACTGGCCACCTTTATCAGACTGGTGGCAATCACAATAAATAACGGCCCGATCACTACCGGGATGGCAATATAGGGGAGGAGCCGACCCAGTATTCCTTTCTTAAAGGGGATAACCAGTAGTACGGTAATGGCGCTGACAATAACCAAACCCCACCATACCATGACCGGTCCCACCGCGATGATCGATGGGATCATTACCGCGATAAAGATGATCGCCTGAGCCTGAGCTACAGGAAGTTTTAAAAATTTACACTGGATCGCCGTCTCCAATCCGGCGCCCACCAGCATGATCATCATCAGATAAGCTGTGATAGTGACATCCCATTTAAATACACTGGCAAAGATAATCGGAGTGATTATCGGTGTCAGGATCAAGACAAATACATGCTGAAATCCGTAGAGGATATTCTCCCCGAATGACAGCTTGGCATCTATCCCGATCGCCAATGCGGCTCCACTATTAATACCTTGCTCTTCAGCCATAACAAACCTCCTTACTTGGGTTGATCAATTGCCTTCTCAATCTATCTATAATCGTTCCGGATCTTACCCTGATTCGTCTTCCCTTTGGGTAGCCGAAACGAGAACATTATGGTTCCGGGATAACCGGAACAGTACAGCCATTTTTTAATTTTCTGCTTCGGAATTTCAATAAGCTCGTAGTGCAGGACTTCAGTCCTGCCTTCGTTGGGCAGGACTGAAGTCCTGCACTACGAGGTTGCGCCGAAGGCACTATGTTCAATTATAATATACCTGAGTGATCGCATCAACCGGGCAGACACTGAGACAGAGCCCGCAGCCGGAACATCGGTCAGGATCAATCTTTGCTGCGCCATCTATCCGGATCGCTCCGAACGCGCATACCTGCTCACATCGGCCGCAGGAGGTACACCGCTCTTCATTGATGGTAGGGATTATCTTTTCGGTTACGGCTACCCGCCCCTTCTCCTCGCGCTCCTCGATCTTCTTAATGGTCAGACCCCTGACCTCTTCCGGACTGGAAACATCCAGATCACGGAGAAGCTCCTCCAGATCATTGATTATTTCAGTATAACGATCCGGCCCCTTCAGATGACCGGCCGTGCAGACCCCTACCAGGGTAGCCCCGGCCATCATGTATTCAATCACATCCGAGGCGGTGGTAACTCCGCCAATCCCGATGATGGGAAGATCTACCGCCAGGGCGATATCGAGCACCATCCGGAGGGTGATCGGCATGATCGCGGGCCCGGTCAGACCACCGACTCCCCGAGGCCCGCCCAGAATGGGGCGGCCGGTTCTGGTATCAATCTTCAGAGCCGGGCCGAGGGCGTCGGAACAAGCGATTCCATCGGCTCCCGCCTCTTTTACACCCTCCGCCCACTCCCGGGTGATATGGGAGAAGGTCCCGGAGAGCTTGACCACTACCGGGCAGGATACCGCTTCTTTTACCAGCCGAACGGATTCGATCATCGGCGCCAGATCGGTGAGTTTCGGTTCCTGATAGTTCATCCCCGGGAACATGGCATTGAGAATCTCCCCCATGTGGGGACAGTGGGTCGGGAGGATGATCATCCGGGCTCCGGCCGCTTCGGCTTGGGCGGCCAGTTCCGCCGCCTGCGCCGGATAAAATCCAGCCAGATTCGCGATTACCAAGGCATCCCCCTCCCCTGCCTCCTTGATCCCCTCGGTAAACCAGTACTCCGTGGTCTTATCGGAACCAAAGACCGAGTTTATCATTCCCGCCGGAACCGTGGTTAAGCACGGCAGAACATCGCTGACCGGCTGGGCGACGATCGTCTTGGTACAGATCGCCGAGACCCCGGAACGGGAGATATCTTTAATCGTCTTCCCGTCTCTCCCATGGATACCGGCGGGGACAATTATGGGGTTTTTAAAGGTCAGACCGCAAAATGACGTGGTGAGATCGATACTCATCATAGCCTCCGTAAAAATAGTTAGTTCTATCTTTTACTGTGCGGGTAAATAATCTTGATTCTTCCTTTGTTCTATGCACAAATAGCAATAAATCCCAAATTCCAAGCACCAAATATCAATTATCCCCCACCTCAGCCCCAATTAAAGGCGAATATCGGATGTCGAACACCGAACTCCGAATGTCGAAGTTGCTTCGCATTGGCTTCTTTTACTTCGACATTCGATATTCGATATTCTGCGGTTCGTTATTCGCTTCTTAATAATACCTATACCTCAATCCCATTCTTCCTCCAGAGAATCCGAGCCTCTTCCAGGCAGGCTGCCGCCACTTCCTCTTCATTCACCGTGGTCATCTTTCCCTCATCAAGAACAAGCTGACCGTCAATTATCACACTCTCCACATCCCGACCGAGAAAGGTCATGGTGAAATACGAGATCACCGATGAAGGGGTAACCGGGGACGGGGAATCCGGTTGGACAATTAAGATATCGGCCTTCTTGCCCACCGCCAGACTCCCGATCCGGTCTCCCCATCCCATCGCCCGGGCGGCATTGCCGAGGACAAAGTCCAGGACCTGGAAGGGCGGTATCAGCATCGGGTTGGCGTTGTGGGCTTTGTGAATAAGATAGGCGTACCGGATATATTCGGAGGTATCGAGAGTGAAGAAGCAGTCATGGCCGATTGTCATGTTGATCCCCTGCTCCAGCATCTCCGGGACGGGGGCGACGCCATTGCCTCCCAGCGAGTTGGTCATCGGGGTATGGGAGACGTTCACTCTGTTGCGCTGCAGGATCTCGATATCTTCGGCGGACAGATCGATACAGTGGGCGGCCACCACGTCGGGACCGAGTAATCCGGCATCTTCCAGGACCTGAGGGGCGGATCTCCCGAACTTCTCGACCAGGAAGGCGCGGGGGATCTCCGCCACATGGATCTGGATCCCGCAGCCGTATCGGTCGGCGATCTCCCGGGCCTTTTTAAGGGTCTCCGGTGAGTTGGTATAGGCGGTATGGACCCCCAGCCTCCCCTGGATCCGGTTATCTTGCCCGGCCGGGTAGCGGGCCAGAAAATCCAAGTTCTCTTTAAAGCCCTTCTCCGCCATCCCCGGATCAAGTTTCTCCCGGATCGAGACCCCCGGGATCCGTTCGGTTACCTCAAACCCGACCTGGGCCCGGATGCCGACCTCCTCGATCGCCCGCCCCCCGGCCGCCAGCGCTCCGGGAAGAGCATTGGGTCCTTCGATCAGATCACAGACCGTGGTAGTCCCGTTCTTAATCATCTTCATAGCCGCATAACGGGTGGCGGCATATATACCCTCTTCGGTCTGAAGATCTTCCAGCCATTCCCATCCCATCTTCTGGAGCATATCCCAGAAGCTTTTAAGCTGGGTGAAATCAACCGGCTGATTGTGTCCCAGCAGATAGGCCATATGGGTGTGAGTAATAATAAATCCGGGCATCACAATCTTGCCACTCGCGTCGATGACCCGGTCCGCTTCCCCGTATTCCGCTTCGATTTGGGCGGTATTTCCGATGGCTGCGATCTCGTTTCCGATGACCGCCACCGCCCCATCCTCGATGATCTCACCGGTCATGGCGTCTTTTTCAAATGTCACGACCAGGCCGTTTTTAATCAATATATCAGCCTTCATCTCCGGTCTCCTTATTTATCGGTTATTTTAGACAAAGTACCCGGATTTAATTGCATTCACCGGGCAGACCTCAACACAGAGGCCGCAGCCGTAGCATTTTTTCTCATCGATCCGGGCAATATCGTCTACGATAATGGCTTCATAGATGCAGGACGCAGCGCACTTGCCGCAGGCCGTGCATTTTTCTTCATCGATTTTGGGCATGACCGGTTTGGTAATCGCCTGGAGGCCCTTCTCCTTCCGCTCCCTTACCCGCTGCAAGGCCAGGCCCCGGATCTCTTCCAGGGTTACCCCCTCCTCTTCGAAATAGCGCTCTAGATCGCGAATCAGCCTGGTGTACACTTCCATCCCCTGGAGATGCCCGGCCGTACAGACCCCGACCATGCCGGCCCCGGCCATGATGTACTCTACCGCATCCCGCCAGGTGGAGATTCCGCCCGAGGCGATGATGGGGATGTCAAGATTCCAGGCGATCTCAAAGACCATCCGGAGCGCAATCGGCTTTAACGCTCCCCCCGAGAGGTTGCCGAATCCGCGCGGACCGCCCAGCTTGGGCTGCCCGGTCTCGATGTCGATGCTCAAAACCGGTCCGAAGGTATCGGTGACTTCTATCACATCCAGCCCGGCCTCCATTCCAGCCTTGACCCAGTCAACCGCGTTCTGACTGAAGACCGCCGAGAGTTTTCCGATCAGGGGAACATCAACCGCTTCCCGGACCGCTTTAACGGTATCATAAAATGGCTGGGGATCATAAATCTCCGGAGGAGGAAGTTTCAGGTCCGGGAACTGGGCCTCGAGATTCTCGGCCAGAATGGAGCAGTGCGTGGGCAACTCCACGATATCGGCCCCGGCCGCGACCGCTTTTGCCGCCAGTTCAGCCGTCTCTGCCGGATGGGTGCCGGCCAGGTTAACAATAAGGGGAACCCCGGCGGTTTTAGCTTCGGGGATCTCCTTTGTAAACCACTGATCGGCCGGTTCAACCGCCGCCAGTACACAGTTGAGAAAACCGCCCGGGACCAGGGCATAGCAGGGCAGCGGATCCGGGACCGGGAAGGGGACGATACTCTTGGTGGTGACAGCCCCCACCCCGGTTTTAGCTACTTCCTTAATGGTATCGGCATTCCGGCCGTGCTCGCCCGAGGTAACGATGACCGGGTTTTTTAGCTCAACGTCTCCAATCTTTACTGAAAGATCCATGGCTATCCTCCTGTTGTTTTTGCAGGGCTTTTACGATATCCTGCCGGGTAATGGGCAGGCGGGTAAAACGTATTCCGGTGGCATCGGCTACGGCATTGGCAAAGGCGGCCGCCGCGCCGGCGACCGGCGGTTCACCGATCCCCTTGACCCCGTAGGGGCCGGTCGGATTATAGTCTTCCACCGAGATGGTCTCGGTGGGGATACGATCCTTGATGGTGGGGACGGCATAATCGGCAAAGTTGGCATTCTGAATATGACCGTCCTTCATCTGTATCTTCTCCAGGTGAGCCAGTCCGAAACCGGTTAAAGATGCTCCCATAACCTGCCCTTCCACCCCCAGGGGGTTCACCACTTTACCCAGATCATGGGCCGCGACATGGCGGAGCACTTCGACCCGGCCGGTATACCGGTCGATCCGGATCTTCATCAGGTGGCAACCATAATTATAGGCGATATAGATATTTCCCTGGGTGGTCTCCTCATCATAATCGGCGACCGGGGCTTTAGAGAAGACCAGGTCCATCAGGGGAAACCCGGTCCAGTAGGCCGCGGTAGCCACTGAAGCCAGAGGGATCCGGGCGGAATCGTCGACGGCAAGAATGGCAAAATTTTCTTTCAGGATTACCATCTCTTCCTCAGCCTTAAACATCAGCGCGGCCATTGAGACCAGTGACTTCTTCACATTCTGAGCCGCCTTCCAGACCGCCATCCCGCCGACCGTGGTGCTCCGGGAGGCGACGGTCGGGCCGGAGTCATGGACCGAGTCGGTGTCAACCGGACGGACGGTTACTTGATCTATAGTTACTCCCATCACCTCGGCGGCAATCTGAGCGAAGACTGTCCGTGACCCCTGGCCCAGTTCGGTCAGTCCGACGCCAACCAGGATACTACCGTCCTGCATAGCCTGGACCGAACCGCCCACCACGTCAATCCCTTCCGCGCCGTTAGAGATGCCCTGGATAACTCCGGAATAGCCGGTTCCGTAAAGCCAACGGTCCGGATCCGGTTCGGGCGCGTCCGCCATTTCTTTCCGGCAGTCGTCGACCCGGTCAATACAGGCCTGCATCCCAACCGACTCTTCGAATATCTGACCGGTTCCGGTAGAGTCACCAGGCTTCAGTCCGTTCTTCCTCCGCAATTCCAGAGGATCCATATTAAGCGCCAGAGCCAGTTCTTCTATCTGGCACTCCGATCCATATATCCCCTGAGGGACACCAAACCCCCGGAAAGCGCCGGAATAGGTTTTATTGGTATAGACCGCTGTGGATGATCCCCGAACATTCGGAACACTATACGGTCCGGTGGCATGAATCAGAGCCTTCATCACCACAAAGGGACTCTCCGAGGCGTAGGCGCCTCCATCGAGAATAATCTTGAACTCCCGGGCTGTGATAGTTCCGTCCTTCTTCGCCCCGGTCCGGTAATAAATCCGGGAAGGATGACGGAGATTGGAACCGATGATAGATTCTTCCCGGTCGTGCGCGATCCGGACCGGACGGCCGGTACGGAGAGCGGCCACAGCGGCCAGGGCGCCGATCTCACTGGCTACGTCATCTTTGCCTCCGAAGGATCCTCCGGTAAAAGCCTGAACCACTTTGACCCGGGAGGCCGGGAGGTTGAGATTGGCGGCAATATGACCGCGGAGATGATAGGGGGATTGACAGGAAGCGTAGACCGTCACCCGTCCATTACTTTCGGGAACGGCACAGACCGACTCCGGCTCCATATAGGCGTGTTCCTGGTGCGAGGTCCGATAGGTATTCTCCACTATCACATCAGCTTCCCGGAAGCCCTTATCGATATCACCCTTGATCAGATTCTTGGAGACGACAATATTACCACCGGGATGGATCTTCCGGGACCCTTCCGCCATGGCCTCATCAATATCCAGGATCGGTTCAATCTCTTCCAGATCGATTTTGATCGCCCGGGCTCCCGCCCGGGCCGCGTCCCTCGATTCCGCCACTACCAGACAGATCGATTCCCCCTCGTAGCGGATATCCTCGGTGGCCAGGAGCGGCTGATCGTAAGGGGGCAGAATCCCCATGATATTCGGGCCGGGGATATCTTCTCCCCGGAGAATATCGACCACACCGGGCACTTTCAGAGCCAGAGCTACATCCACCGATTTAATATATCCGGCCGGGATACCGGCGCGGCGAGCGTAGCCGTGAAGTAAACCCGGGAACTGGAGATCTCCGGCGAACTTAGCTTTTCCGGTGACCAGTTCAACCCCGTCTACCTTCCTGACCGGCTTTCCGACTATGGTTAGTTGGTCTGCTGTCATATTCTATCTGGAACTTCTTCCCCCAACCTCCCCCCCCCTTTTTTTGTCCACGGATTTCACGGATTAACACCGATTGATCCCCCTACCTCGGCCCCTTACGCAGTCCACTAATTACACGAATTTGCACTAATTGTCCCCCCCTACCTCCCTCCCTTTAAATGAACTACGAATTTCGCGAATTACACGAATTAAAACAGAGACAACTAAGAAAAATATGATTGGTTTTCTCCGTCAACCAACCTTCGCCAAGGCTACGGCAGGCAAGGCCGTCAACTGCCAACCGTCAACTTTCTTCCCCCCCTACCTCGGCCCCATAATTAATTTCCAATGGCCAACTTCCAATATCCAATTTCCAAATTCAACCTCGACGTTGTCATTCGCATTTGGAGATTGGCTATTGGTCATTGGATATTGGACATTTCTGTCCTGAATCCTGCATCCTGAGTTACACGTTCGATCTTTATCTTTTCCTCTCCCCCCGCAACACCTTCGCAGCTTGCAGAACAGCTCTTATTATCATCCCGTAACCGGTGCAGCGGCAGATATTTCCGGCCAGGGCCTCTTCAATCTCATTCTCAGTCGGGTCGGGATTGCTCTCCAGCAGGGCCCGGGCACTCATAATCATTCCCGGGGTGCAGTATCCGCACTGAACCGCACCCTGGTCAAGAAATGACTCCTGGATGGGGTGGAGGCCGCCGGATCCATCGGAGACTCCTTCGATGGTCATCACCTCACACCCCTGCAATTTAGCCGCCGGGAGGAGGCAGGCGTTGACCGGTCTGCCATCGAGCAGGATGGTGCAGGCCCCGCATTCCCCCCGGCCGCAGCCTTCCTTGGTCCCGGTCATTCCGAGCTGATCCCTGATCAGATCCAGGGCTCTGGTCTGGGGCGGTGCCTCTATACTGACATCCTTGCCGTTACAGTTAAATTCAATCAGCATTCCTTCTTCTCCACCAATTTTGCCTTGATTGATATGTGTTTCCCCCTACCTCTCCCCCTTTTTTGTCCACGGATTTCACAGATTACTCTGATTATTTCGCCTCGGATCGGCGGCTTTGCTGTCCACTAATTACACTGATTCACACTAATTGTTTCCCTCGGCCTCGGCCCATGCTTCTGCCAGAGCATCGGTGAGAAGCGTACCAATCACCGATCGGCGGTAGTCGGCGGTAGCCCGTACGTCGGAGATGGGGCTGATCTCAATGCTGGCTAACCGGGCGGCGTCCGCGATTATCCCCGGAGTCATCCCGGACCCTTTGAGGGTCGCCGCGGCTTTGAGCAATGGGATGGGAACGGGCCCCACGGAGCCGGCGGCGGCGCGGATCTCTCCGACCTTCCGCCCGGCCTTCACCTTCACCCAAACCGCCACGTTAACCTGGGAGATAATCTGTCCGTTGCGCTGGCCGATCTTCTTAAATGATGATCCTCCGGAGAGATTTTTCCGGGGGATCTTTATACCGGCCAGAAGTTCATCCTGATTCAGGACGGTTTTTTTGGGCCCGGTAAAAAATTCTGCCACCGCTACTTCCCGCCGACCGGCCGGTGAGATCAGAACCAGTTCCCCTTCCAGCACAATCAATGGGGTGATGGTATCCCCACAGGGAGAAGCATTACAGATATTCCCCCCCACCGTAGCCAGATTTCGAATCTGGAGAGAGCCCACCGAAGCCGCCCCCTGAACCAGGACCGAAGGCAGCCGGGGATCGGAGGCCAGTTCCGCTAACGGCGTGGCCGCGCCAATTTCCAGACCCTCCTCCGTCTCCCTTATTCCCCGCAACTCCGGTATCCGGGAGATATCAATCAAGGGATCGGGTGAAAGCATGTCCGCGGCCATCAGGACCATCAAATCCGTCCCACCGCCGATAAACCGGCCCTCCGGAGCAGCGACTCTAGCCTGTAGAGCCTCTTCGATTGTGGAAGGAAATATATAGTCTGTCATTATGCTCGATCCTGAAGTGTTTCGAGTAAGTTCCATTTTTTAAATTTGTAAACTTTAGCTCCCCTCTCTCCGCCGGCAAGCTTCAGTAAAACATATCCCCTCATAGCGTACTCACCACAGCGGGCCCACACGATGGCGACCTGAAGGTCGCCGCTACGAGCACAAAGCTACTAACTCTCCGGCAGCTATGAATAGTTCTTTAACTTTTGGCACTTAAGGCACTTCCAACTTTTCTCATCCGCCATAGCTTTAGCGACGGAGGAAGGCACTTAAGAAAATGGCCCGCAGCGAAGTGCGGGCCATCTTCTTACCGGTACCCTCCCATCAGAAGGGCCAGCATTGCCTTTTCCGTGTGGAGACGGTTCTCCGCTTCATCGAAGATAATCGAGGCCGGAGAGTTGAGAACTTCATCGGTCACCTCGGTATTCCGGGAGATCGGCATACAGTGCATCACCAGAGCATCTTTTTTCGCCATATCCACTACCTTCTGGTCGACACACCATTCATCCTTCAATTTAGCCTTCATTTTCTGGAACTCGGGATCCCCGGCAAAGTGGGTCTCCAGTCCTTTGGCGAACTCTTCCGGAGAGACCCAGGAATAGACATTGATGAAATCGGCATCCTTGACCGCCTCTTCATAGGACCGGACGATATTAATGCTTCCGCCCGACAGCTCCGCCGCCTCATCGGCCATAGCCTTGAAATTAAGATCCGGGTCAAAGCCCTCCGGGCAGGCTATGGAGAGATCAAAACCAAGTTTCCCCGCCATCAGCATGGTCGAGTTGGGCAACCCCGCCGGGGGGTTGGCGGTCCGGTATCCCCAGCAGATAGCCACCTTGAGATTCTGGATCGATCCTTTCTTCTCTATCATGGTCATCGCGTCGGCAAATGCCTGACAGGGATGCTCGACCGGACAAGAGGCATTGATGAGCGGAATTGTGGTATATTCAGCCGCCGAATCCACCCGTTCCCGACGGAGAGCGCGATAGGCGATTCCATCCAGGTAACAGGATAAGGTCTTGATGGTATCATGCCAATCTTCCTCCGCGGCCTCACCTACCCAGAGGCGGTTCTGGTCCAGCCAGAGCATATGCCCCCCTAACTGGGTCATCGCCGTCTCAAAAGATATACTGGTCCGGGTGGAAGGGGTCTCAAAGACACCCCCCAGACTCTTTCCCTCCAGAAGACGATGAGGACGCCCCATTTTGAGTTCCAGTTTGAGCTCCCGGGCGACCTCCAGAATCAACTTAATCTCATCCGAATTAAGATCGGTTATCCCGGTAATATTCCTTCCTTTCAGTTCCGACATTTTGCTTCCTCCTTACGAATAAATTCACCACGAAGATCACGAAGGACACGAAGAACAGTTGAGAAACAAATAAAATTCAGCTCAAGTTTTAGAAATCTTCGTGATCTTCGTGTCCTTCGTGGTTTCAATTTGTTTTATGTGCCAATTGATATCGGGAATGGTGGAATTAGATATTATACTTCCCCTTCCGCCAGGTAGCGTTTCAGTTCCTCCACGGTCCAGTTGGGGTCGAAGCCCATGGTCTCTACCGTCCTTCCGATACTCCGGAAATCACGGTTCAGCAACCCCTCGGCCAGGGTGGTAATCGCGTCGGAGATCGGGGTCGGGACACCTAACATCTTCCCGAGTGAAGAAAATGTCACCAGGCCGTAAGGGATATCTTCGGTAAAGTGGCGGACATCCAGAGAGAAGGGACCTTCGCAGACTTCCAGAAAGGGGGTATGTATCGCCTCGTAGATCGGCAGGACATAATCCGCTCCGTCCCGGTTCCACTTCACCATCAGTATCTCTTCTTCCAGAGTGTATTGCTTCATCCCCAGTTTCTCTCCGATCGCCATCCGCTCCCGGTCGAGCAGTTCGATCAGATGCACCACCGCCGGGGTATTCTCCTTCGGACCGAAGAGTTTAAAATCATCTTCTCCCAGTTCGATCCGGGCCGCGTTGCAGATCATGGGCGGGGTGTGAGTGATCGCGTTATAATCAACCAGGATTGAATCGATCGCGTTCTGACCTTTCCGGAGGGTATACCCGTGTTCCGGAGGGAAGACCTGCCCGGCCACTTCGATTACATAATCAATATCCTTTCCGGGGAAGGTAGCGATTATCAGGTTCTGGGTCCGATTCTCCAGGCGGACCTGGTAATCCCCGAATTTAGAGGCCCCGTAAGGGAGAGTATTACAATCAGCCAGGTAAATCTTCTTATCGATCCCCATCTCCTTTAACACCTTGCCCCAGGTGAGGGACGCTCCGCCTTTACCCAGATAGATCACCACCTGACCTTCTTCCAGGTGGGGAGCGATCAAGCGGGCGTACTCTTCACAGACAAAGTAAGGGACCGGGTTGAGAATAACCTGGGCGCCTTTTATCGCTTCCGCGATATCGCTGGTGGCACAGTCGACGCCGAAGAAACCGGTGGGATTAGAGTCTATATCCAGAACCTCAATCCCACCTTTCTCCCTGATCCCGACCACTTTTTCTTCGCTCCGGGAAAAGAGAGCGACTTCAAAGCCCAACTTAGCCATATCGGCCGCCGCCATCCTTCCTCCGCTACCGGCGCCTACTACCGCTACTTTCTTAATATTCATCTCTTCTTCTCCTTAATATTACTTATATTAGAACTTCGCCTCGCAACTTTTTGCCACTAAGACACCAGGACACAAAGAAAATACTTAAGATACGATAAATATATTTTTCTCTGATTTTATGATTGTTTCTTAGTGTCTTTGTGGAATATATATATTTTTAAGAATGAATTAACTTTAAAATATCCCTATAATGTTGGTTCAAGGCTTGCCCACTCTTATTTTTTCGAAGAAAAAATAAGATTACGCAGATCTTTGGTTGCTTCCGGATTGACTATCAGTTCCTCCCCTTCCAGGATCACGCCGTAGTCATCGCGGGCGCTGGCAAGAGAGATAATCTCGTTGCGGGCATCCTCCCTGACCAGCTCGGGGTCACGACTGAGGGGATTACCCCATCCCCCGCCCCCGGATGGGTAGGTGGAATAGGTGTCGCCCTTCTTCAGCGGAACCGCTTCCTTCGCCCTTAATTCCTTTTCCTCCGGGGTGCCTTCATTGATATAGGCGATGTTCCGGCTGCCGGGTTGTCCATCATAGAGACCATAGGGAGGGATCTTCTTCCCATCGCCGAACATGACCAGGGTCGGGTTATCGTCATATAACCTGATCTTATATTTCGCTCCGCAGCCGCCCCGGAACTCACCGGCGCCGCCGGAGTCGGTGGTAAACTCATTGAACTCGGTGATATGAGGATAATCGGCCTCATTGGTCTCGATATTGGGGGCGATCAACCCCCCCAGGTCGATCCCATCGCCGATATAATGACGGCCATCCAGACCCTGTATCCCTCCCGCGCCGCCGAATCCGTTGAAACCGAACATGACATAAAAATTGTCATTCCGCGGATCGACACCGGTAATGGTGGGTCCGTTCCATCGGTTCCAGCCGGCCGGGACCCGGTCGGGGAGGACCAGGGAGAGGGCCTTCCAGCAGGCCTCCAGGATAGCGCAGGCCGTATCCAGAGTGCAGGAGGCAACCGAGATCGGAAGAGCACACGTCTGAACTCCAGTCACACTGATATATCTCGTATGCCGTCTTCTGCTTGAAAAAAAAAAAAGGCCATTAGCTGTACCATACCCAGGCACACAACAATACTGATAGCAGATATCACCCAACGCCAGCAAGCTACTTTCTCTCCCATCCTCCTCCACCCATCCTCTCCCATCTATCTATCTC
>CAKZYZ010000362.1 GCA_937885075.1 uncultured bacterium
CACTAAGTCATTGCGAGGAGGGACGACGAAGCAATCTGCTTTGTTTGTGAGGAGATTGCTTCGTCGCTCCGCTCCTCGCAATGACAAATCAAATGAAAATCAGGGTTTTCGGTCAGGCACTAATTAGCCTTGCCTCAGGCTTTATATTTTTTCAGGTGTTCTGCCTTAATTCATTTTGCTTTTAATCGTCCTGTCTGCAATTGTCCTGTCTTAAATTTCTTTTGCTTTTTAATCGTCCTGTCTGCAATCGTCCTGCCATTAATTCTTTTTTCTTTTAAATCATTCTGCCATTAATTCTTTTGTTTTTTAATCGTCCTGATTTATTTGTCATTTGGGATTTCTCCAGATAGATTAGCTCTACTCTCCATAACAGTATCTATGCTTATGAACTTCCATTGCTTATTATTTTTCGAAATATCTCGACCATTCTCCCGGCGGCTCCCGGAACGAAAAGACCTCGGGCGGCATCTGCCATCCGTTTCAATTCATCCCGATCTCCCCGCAGACGATCAATACTTTCACAGAGCAATCTCTCATCCAGATCCGCCTGCTCATAGACCAGTGCCGCTCCGGCGGATTCGAAATACCGGGCATTTTTCAGCTGGTGATCATCCATCGCCCAGGGGTACGGAATCAGGATAGAGGGAAGTCCCCAGTATGCTATCTCGCTCAAGGTTGCTCCTCCCGCCCGACCCACCACCATATCGGCCAGGCTATACCCCCAGCCGATACTATCCAGACCGGAAAATACCGAGGCGTTAACTCCGGCTCCCCGGTAAGCCTCCTCCATCATCACCACGTCGTCTCCGCCCGAACAATGAATAAATTGCAGACTATCTTCTCTTCCTTTCAGAAGAGGCAGTAACTTCTCTATCAATAAATTGACCGGGCGGGCACCCCGGCTTCCGCCCAGGACCAGGATAGTAAACCTATCCGACTTAAGTCCCCAACCGGCCGCGGTATCGGGCGGTGCTGATTCCCGGGCCGGCTTCCGAATCGGGAACCCGATTCCATCCCGGACTTTCTTGCCGCCGGCCGGGGAACGGAACGGGAAACTCCCGATCACCATAATAGCGGATCGGGAGAGAAATCTATTCGCTCTCCCCAATACTCTATTCTGTTCATGGAGAACCACCGGTATCTTTAACCGCCGGGCGGCAAGAACCGAGGGGACCGAAACATATCCCCCTAAACCCACCACGAGATCGGGAGGGTCCAGTCTCAGTTCCCGCAGACTCCGCCTGTATCCCCGATAGTTTTTTGCGAGTGCGCGGGGAATTGTCCACCATCTTCGAGGTGAGATTACGGCAGTGGAGATACTCACGCCCCGGCTCTGAAGAAAGACATCACCCATCCCCCCGGATGAGCGTCCCGCGGTTAGAAAGAGCGCCGGGGTATTATCCCCTTGAATCCGCAACTCCTCCAGAATCGCGACCGCGGGAGCAAGATGTCCACCGGTCCCTCCACCGGCAAAGGCCAGTTTCATGCCACCGCCGCCTCTTCCATCTGCTTATCCTTATATTCCTGCTGGACCAATCTTGAGAAATACCGGCAGTTCGAGTAACTCTGCCGGCAGTACCGCATAAGATATGGGACTTCAATGGATTGCATTATACTGCAGACAAAACATTTATCATAAATCGGACAGATATCCTCATTCATTTCCGTTCTCCTAAACTTAAACTATATTTAGCCGCAATAAGGCGCAAAAATCACAAAAGTTACTTTGCTTCGGCCCCTTCTGAAACCGCGAATCTCGCGAATCTTCGCGAATTAATAGAATAAATGAACTACGAATTACGCGAATTACACGAATTTTCTTTAAGATATTTGGATTTGGATATTGGTCATTGGATATTGGACATTCCGCTTCCCCCCACCTCACCCCCTTTTAAGAACTACGACAGTTGAGCGCCCTGCCCGCCATAGCTTTAGCGAAGGCTGGTTGAATGTTGAACGTTGAGCGTTGAAAGTTCAGCTTTTAGGCCCCCTCCCTCCTCTTCCCTTCTCTTCCCTGTCCATCCCCCATCCCCCATCCCCAATCCTCCAATTCTCCTGCCTCCTCCCCCTCTGATACCGGCACTCGCTATCCTGATGAGCGGCAATATTTGCCAGAACACCCACCGCCATTAAACTGACAATAAGATTCGAACCACCATAACTGATAAATGGAAACGGCAATCCCTTGGTCGGGAGAATACCGGAGGAGACACCCATATTTACCATGGCCTGCAAGGCCAACATCGCTGTAATCCCCTGTGCCAGGAGACTGCCGAAGAGATCATCCGCGCGCCGGCTGATAGCGAAGCCGACAATCACCAGGCCGATTACCAGAGTTATCACCAGAGCTGTTCCGGCAAAACCAAGCTCTTCGCCCAGAATAGAGAAGATAAAGTCCGTGGTGGCGGCGGGGAGATAGAATAATTTCTGCCTGCTCTCCCCCAACCCCAGGCCAAGAGGGCCGCCGGAGCCAAGCGCGATCAACGATTGAATAATCTGAAATCCTGTGCCCTTGGGATCGGCCCAGGGATCGATGAATGCCAGGATTCTTCTCATTCGATATCCCACCCGGGCGACCAGAACCACCAGAACCGGCAGAACCGCGAGGGCCACGCATCCCAGATGGGTCAGGCGGGCGCCACCCAGATAAAGCATCAACAACCCGATAACTCCTATAGTCATGGCTGATCCCAGGTCCGGCTGGGCGATGGTCAGCACGCAGAGCAGACCGATAACCGCCAGCGGCGGGAGAAAACCGGAGAAAAAACTGTTTATTGTCTTCTGGCGACGGGAGAGCAGATCGGCCAGATAGACAATCACCAGGTACTTCACTAATTCCGATGGCTGTAAACCTACTCCCCCCATGCTCAACCACCGCCGGGCACCGCCGCCGCTGTGCCCCAGACCCGGTATAAAGACAGATATCAGGAGGATTATTCCCAGCAAAAGGAGGAGCCGGCTTCTTCTCTGTAACCAGTGATAATCGATATGAAGAGCCAGCAGAAATAGCCCCGCTCCCACACTCATCCAGATCAGCTGGCGTTTCAACAGATAATAACTATCCCCATACCGATCCGCCGCGTACATGGTGCTGCTCGAATAGATCATCAGAAACCCAATCCCTAACAGGGCGGAGACCAGTAATATGAGGATTGTCTTTAAATGGTTTACCGGCATATTATATAGCGCCTTCGGCGCTATCGTTGAAAAATAAAAATGTTTAAGAAAGATGACGTTAAAGATCGTTGAAGGCCATTTTCCAGTGGCGGCCTTGAGGCTGCCACACGATGGCCCCGCCGCCGGCGGGGCCTCTACGAGCAGGGTCGAGCTATGGTGTCGGAGTGATATCAAGCACCTGGAATCTTTAGTTTCTGGCCGATCGAGAGACTCCCGGCATCTTCTATCCCGTTGGCCTCCTGGATAGCGGTGACCGTAACTCCGTAAGTGCGACTGATAGCCCAGAGCGTATCTCCCTTATCAATCACATGTACTACCTCCCCCAGTTCTTTCACCGAAATCTGAGGAACCTCTTTTACCGGAGGCTTTGATTCCTTTAACGCCACAACCTCCTTCTTTTCGATAATGCCTTCTTCAATCATTATCTCCTTGGTATCAACTGATTCCGCGACCGCTTTCGGAACAGCTTTCGGAATAGCTTCCGGCGAAGAGATCTCTACGTCCGGAGCCGGTTCCATCTCCTTATTCGGAGTATTCTGATAGCCCCCGACAAAACTCCAGATCAATACTGTCACCAATGACCCCGCGCAGACATACAACAACATCTTCGGCTTCTTCATCCTACATCCTCCTTTAGTATGATTCTCGGTTATTTCGTTTCGAAAATAAATTTACTTATTACTTTGTATTATTATTCGCAATTAAAATCTCCGCCCCCTGGATCGGTTAATCTCTTCACAAGGTCCTTGTAAACATCTCCTCTTTCTCGGTAATTTTTAAACATATCAAAACTGGCGTACCCCGGAGATAGAAGCACGATATCTCCTCTCTCCGCTTCCCGGGACGCGACCGCTACCGCCTCTTCCATGTCCGCGGCCAGCTGAAATGGAATTGATCCTTCCACCAATCTTCTAAGTCTATCCCGACTCTCCCCCATCAGAATCGCCAGTTTAACCGGACCGGGAAGACTCTCTTTCAATGGAGCCGGATCCAATCCCTTATCACTCCCGCCCGCCAGCCAGATAACCGGCCGGGAGAATGATTTCAGCGCCGCCGCGACCGCCGCTGGATTGGTAGCCTTGGAATCATTGTAATATCCAACCCCTCCCGGAGAAGATAGATACTCCAGCCGATGAGGCAGACCGCCAAAAGCAACCAGGGCTGATTTTATTGCCTCCGCCCCGATCCCCTGGTTGATCGCGATGGTAACCGCGGCCATGCTATTCTCCAGATTGTGCTCCCCTTTTAACGCGATCTCCTCGACCCGGCATATTATCTCCCGCCGGGGACCCG
>CAKZYZ010000363.1 GCA_937885075.1 uncultured bacterium
AAGTACAGATTGAGTTTCTTTCTTTTTTTCTTTATTTTCTTTATTTTTTTTTTAATGATACGGCGACCACCGAGATCTACACTCTTTCCCTACACGACGCTCTTCCGATCTAGACGGAGTGGGTGGGAGATCGCCTCTTCTCTCTTCCGCTCTTTCCCACCATGAATGAAGAGGATGTGAATGATGTTGTTGAAGCGATCAGCGAGACTCTGGAAGAGGTGAGAAAGTAAGAGAAATAATTTACCACGAAGTACACGAAGATAATTGAGAAAAATCAAAATTTACCTCGTTTTATAAAAACCCTTCGTGATCTTCGTGTCCTTCGTGGTTTAAATTAGCTATATTAACAGAAATAACAATTATAGATTTATAAAATGAATACAGATAATAACCAGAATCATAGATCAATCTCAGTAGTCGTTCCGGTATATAACGAAGAAGATAATCTCAAGGAGTTTATCCGGAGGACTATGCTGGTCCTTGATGGTCTCTCCAATCCTTCCGAGTTGATCCTGGTTGATGATGGGAGCCGTGACTCTTCACCCTCCATTATAAAGGAAGCCTCCGATCAAAATCAGGGGCGGATCACCGGAGTATTCTTCAACCGGAATTACGGACAGCATACCGCGGTTATCGCGGGGTTCGCCCAGAGTCGCGGGGATATTGTCGTTACTCTTGATGCCGACCTCCAGAATCCTCCCGAGGAGATTCCCAAACTGATAGCTAAAGCCGGAGAAGGATATGATGTGGTGGGC
This sequence comes from uncultured bacterium, assembly GCA_937885075.1. Taxonomy (GTDB): domain Bacteria; phylum Auribacterota; class Erginobacteria; order Erginobacterales; family Erginobacteraceae; genus CAKZYZ01. Next base: position 756 of record CAKZYZ010000363.1, read on the forward strand.
AGCGTGAGAATGGGGAGGCAGGATACGGCATTCCGGAGAATATTTTCCTGGATGATTAACCAGGTCACCGCGAAAGCGACCGGAGTAGAGATGACCGACTATGGCTGTATGCTGCGCGCTTACAGTCGGCCGGTTATTGACGCTATACTTCAGTGCCCGGAACGTTCAACCTTTATCCCGGTCCTCGCCAATACCTTCGCCAACCGTACAATAGAGATCGATGTCGAGCACGCTGAGCGCCCGGCAGGAGATTCAAAGTACAGCGTTTTCAAACTAATTAATCTCCAATTCGACCTCCTGACCAGCATGACAACTTTCCCCCTGCGGATTCTAAGTTTTATCGGGGCGGTTATCTCGTGCCTCGGGATCGGGTTTGGCATCTTCCTCCTGGTTGTCCGAATTTTTGCCGGACCGGAATGGGCCGCCCAGGGGGTCTTCACCCTCTTTGCCATTCTCTTTATCTTTATCGGGGCCCAGTTTGTCGCCATGGGGCTGATCGGAGAGTATATCGGCCGGATCTATACCGAGACCCGGGGCCGTCCCCGTTACTTTGTCCGAACCCGGGTCGGGGGGTCTGACTTACCGGAACTTAGCGCCTCCGGCGCTAACGTTAAAAAATAAAGACGTTGAAGAATAAGGACGTTTAAGAAAAAAGACGTTAAATGCTTCACAGAAGGTGGCGCGGCTATCTTTGATTTATTGTGCGCCGGAGGCGCATTGGTTTTTGGATGAAAAATTCTGAAGTATAAATAAATATTGAGAACCGAAGGTCATCATTTTTTTGCGTTCTCAGTATTGATATATTTGTCAAAACTATTATAGTCGTAGAAAACCCATAAAACCCCAATTAAGGATAAAGCAAAAAAATGAAAGCGATCGTATTGGCTTATCACTCCATCGGTTGTGTCGGGATAGAAGCTCTGCTCCGGCATGGGTATGAAATTCAGGCGGTTTTTACTCATCCGGATAATCCTGATGAGAATATCTGGTTTCGGTCGGTGGTGGAACTGGCAGCGCTCCATGATATCCCCGTCTACGCTCCGGATAATATCAATCATCCCCTCTGGGTGGCCCGGATAAAAGAGATGGCGCCGGATATTATCTTCTCCTTCTACTACCGGAAGATGGTATCGAAGAAGATTCTCGATATTCCTCCCCGGGGCGCGCTCAATCTACACGGTTCACTCCTGCCCCGTTACCGGGGAAGGTCTCCCATTAACTGGGTTCTGGTTAATGGAGAGTCGGAGACCGGAGTCAGCCTTCATTACATGACCCCTCATCCGGATGACGGTGATATCGTGGCTCAGGCGGCGATTCCGATTACCGATGAAGATACAGCCCTGACCCTCTTTGAGAAGGCGGTTGAGACTTCAAAGGAACTCCTTGATGAAGTTCTTCCATTGATCAAGGACGGAACGGCCGGCCGGACTCCCCAGGATCATTCCCGAGCAACTTATTTTGGGGGACGGACGCCCGCTGATGGGAAGATAGACTGGTCTAAACCGGCCCGGGAGATCAATAATCTTATCCGCGCGGTTACTCATCCTTATCCCGGCGCCTTTACTTCCATGGGCGATCAGAATGTATTTGTCTGGCAGGCGAAAATAATATCCCGTGATCAGGATATAGAGCCGGGAACCGTTATTTCCATCGATCCTTTCACCGTGGCCTGCGGAGAGGGCGGACTGGAAATTTCCCGGGCTCAATTGGATGGTTCAATCCTGAAGACCGGGCGCCAGGTCGCGAGAGAACTGGGTCTGGTGGTTGGTTCCAGGCTGGGCGAGGCTGGCCAGGTTATGGTAGGTAAAACCCGCCCAACCCGGGTCTTAATTTTAGGGGTGAACGGCTTTATCGGAAACGCGCTGGTGGATCGATTGCTGAGTAATGGCGGATATGAGATCTATGGGCTGGATTTACAGTCGGACAATATCGAACGGTTTATCGGACAAGACGGATTTCATTTTGTTGACGGTGATATCAGCATCAACCGGGAGTGGATCGAATATCATGTACGCAAATGCGACGTTATTCTTCCCCTGGTCGCGATCGCGACCCCGAAGGAGTATGTCCGCAATCCGCTCCGGGTCTTCAAACTGGATTTCGAAGAGAACTTAAGAATTGTGCGCTATTGCGCCCGATTCAATAAGCGGCTGATCTTCCCCTCGACTTCGGAGGTTTACGGAATGTGTCCCGACGAGGAGTTCGATGAGAATAAGAGCAACCTGGTCACCGGACCGATCAAAATGCAGCGCTGGATCTATAGCTGCAGCAAGCAGCTCCTCGATCGGGTTATCTGGGCTTACGGCGCCAAGGAAGGGCTCAGATTCACTCTCTTCCGGCCCTTTAACTGGCTCGGTCCACGGCTGGATAGTTTGGACTCGGCCCGGATCGGAAGTTCCCGGGCGATCACCCAGCTTATCCTCAACCTGGTCTCCGGCACCCCGATTCAGCTGGTTGACGGCGGCGAACAGAAGAGGTGTTTCACCGATGTTCGGGATGGGATCGAATGTCTCTTTCGTATTATTGAGAACAAGGATAATCGGGCGGACGGAGAGATCTTCAATATCGGTAACCCGGTAAATGAGGCCAGCATCAGGGAGCTGGCCGAGATCCTGACCGCCCAGTTCGAAGAGCACCCGCTCCGTCCGCTCTTTCCCCCTCCGGCCGGAATGATAGAGGTCGAAAGCGGCCGGTATTACGGGAAGGGTGGTTATCAGGATGTCATCTTCCGCAAACCATCTATCCGTAACGCGGAAAAGAAGCTCAAGTGGCATCCGGAGATATCCCTTGAAGAATCGATCCGCACCACCCTTGACTTCTTTTTGAAGGAGGCAGCGGATAAGCTTAATCCGAATGACACTAACTAGTTTGGAATTTATTTTTTTATTGCTACTTGGCCTGAGTGGGCACCGTTGCCTGAAAAGCCAGGTGAAAGCGAATAACTTTTCCTATCCGCCATAGCTTTAGCGACGGAGGAAGGCACTTTAGCGCACTTTAGGCACTTCAAACTTTTTCATGAAAGTCGGCCTGAGAATTGATGTCGATACCTACAACGGTACCCGGGATGGGGTTCCGTCTCTCCTGAAATACCTCGAAGAGAATGATATCCAGGCCACCTTCTTCTTCTCGGTCGGGCCCGATAATATGGGGCGTCACCTCTGGCGGTTGCTCCGCCCGCAGTTTCTCTTGAAGATGCTTCGGAGCAAGGCGGGGAGTCTTTACGGCTGGGATATTCTTCTCCGGGGTACTTTCTGGCCCGGCCCGGATATATCCCGGGTCCTGGAATCTCCTCTTCGGGCCGCCGATCGAGCCGGCCATGAGATTGGACTTCACTCTCTGGACCACCAGCGCTGGCAGAGACGGGCGGGAAGAATGAGCCGGGAAGATATCGCCGGAGAACTCAAAAAAGGGTTTAAGATTATCAATGATTATATCGGGCGAGACCCGGTCAGCTTTGCCGCTCCGGGCTGGAAAGGCACCGGGAGACTGCTTCAGGTGGAGATAGAATCCGGAATCCGTTATGGAAGTGACTGCCGGGGGAGCCATATCTTCCGGCCGATAGTGGAGGAGGGGCCATCATCTGTCCCCCAGATTCCGGTTACACTGCCGACTTATGATGAGGTAATCGGGAAAGATGGGCTGAGCGACCGAAGTTACAACGATTATCTCCTATCTCTGTTCAGCGCGGACCGATTAAATGTGCTGACCATCCACACCGAGGTGGAGGGGATGAGCAAGAGCTGGCTCTTTCAGGAGTTTCTTGATCTGGCACGGAAGCGTGATATTACCTTCGTCCCGCTGGGTTCTCTTCTCCCCGATGATCTATCAGCCATCCCGACCGGAGTGATGGAGAAAGGTACAATCCCCGGTCGGGAGGGCTGGGTGGCGGTGCGGGGAAAGGATTAGGTGAGAGATGATACTTCAAGTTTTTTAATCCACCACCGACCTTGTGTCGGTGGAGATATGACTGATAGCTAATTTGGAGGTTTGAGCAATTAATGAAAATCACAGATAATAAAGAACTTCCCCCGATAGTCTGGCTTGGTTTTCCCCTGGTCAGTCTGCTGATATTCTGGCTCACGCCTTTATTGGGGTATTTTCGCTGGAATGCTTTGATGACCGGAGAATACGGATATGTTGAGAGCGCGACCTTTGTTTTTCTCGTGCCGGCAATTGTTCTGGCCGGTATCCTGGCGGTCCGTTTTCATCATTTTCCCCCGCTCCCCCGCCGCTCCGCTCTGATTATGGCCGGGGTGATGCTGGCCTCTTTTTTCGCGGCGCTCTATTTCGCGGGGGAGGAGATCAACTGGGGACAGATCTGGTTTCACTGGAAGACACCGGAAGAGTGGGCCTCCCTCAACTATCAGCAGGAGACCAGCCTGCACAACCTGGAAGGGTGGTCCATCCTCAACAACTTTCCCCGCTTGATGATGCTGATCTTTACCATCATCGGAGGAATCATCATGCCCCTGGTTCTGATTCGCTGGAGGCGTAACCCCGGCGCGGAACGCAAAATCTGGTATTACTTATTTCCGTCCTGGCGTTTGATCCCGGTGGCCCTGCTGGCGGCCACCATCTCCATCCCGGGCAAGTTCTATCCCAAAAATTTTGGGGAAAACCTCCTCCCCTCCGGCTATACCTATCCCTATATGGCTTTCGCGGCCAATGCCGGGGAGATGAAGGAATACGCCTTCGCCCTGGTGATCCTGCTCTATCTGCTGGGAGTATATCTTCTGGTTCGGGAATTTAAAATCCAGCGGAAGGATTAAAGCAGGACTATTTCAGGCAGGACGATTAAATGCTGAAAGTCAGTAATCTTACTAAAAGATACTTTAAAACAATCGCGTTGGACCGGGTTAGTTTTGAAGTAGCCGAAGGGGCTATTACGGGAATTATCGGTCCCAACGGCGCCGGAAAATCTACCCTGCTGGAGATAATTACCGGTTTCCAGAATCCGGATGAGGGTGAAATATATTTTAACGACCGGCCGCTGCCGGCATTTAAAGAGAAAAAAGAGATTTTTTCCTATATGCCGGAAGATCTGGCAATCTACCCTGATTATTATGTGGGAGAGTTCATAAGTTTTATCAATGATGTTACCAGGTATGTGAACCCGGAGTTGATTGAGCTGCTGAATCTTAACCCGGTAAAGAATAAAAAAATTCGGTATCTCTCCAAAGGTTATCATCAGAGGTTAAAACTCTTCTTCGCTCTCTCCAATACCAAGAAATTTATCGTACTGGATGAGCCGTTTGATGGATTTGACCCGGTGCAACTGATGGAAATTCTGGAATTCATCAGATCGGAAAACCAAAAAGGCCGAACCTTTATCCTCTCCATCCATCAGCTCTACGACGCGGAAAAAATATGTAACCACTATGTCTTGCTTGATGAAGGACGGGTCGTGACTACGGGAAGCATAGACACCCTTCAGCGGAGATTCGGAGAAGATAATTCTTCCTTAGAGCAGATCTTCATCAGGGCACTCCAATGAAGCCATTTTTTCTCCTGACAAAAAAAGAGGTTAAGGATACTTTTTTCTCCAGAACGGCCTTATTCTTCCTCCTCCTGGTGAGTTTTCTGGTGGGGTATGGCTTTTTAACCGCCGTTAAATTATATAGTGAACAGAGTCTGGCCGCGGTTAACAACCTCTTATACGCCCGGGGCTTTGAGCCGGTTCCCGGCCTGTTCGGGCCGGTTTACGGCGGCTTGTTTGTTCTGTTTTCTCTCTTCCTGCCCTTTGTGATAATTCCCCTCATAAGTCGAGAAAAAGAGCATAATACTCTGGCCCTGTTAACGCAGCTTCCCTTCAGTTTTAAAGAGATATTTATCGCAAAAATAATAGCCGCTTTTCTCTTCCTGCTGTTTGTCCTGGTCCTGACATTTCCCTGTGTTCTTCTCTGGCGGATATATGGCGGTCATCTCCCGATTAATGAGCTATCCCTGTTGATCTCCGGATATCTGCTCTATGGTATGTTTGTGGTAGCGGTCTCATTTTTTTCCGCGGTTCTATTTAATAATACGGCGGCGGCTTCCATTTTTTCCATATTCCTGATCACATCATCCTGGATAATCGATTTCGGCCGTGATATGAATATATCCCCACTGCTTTCCTTAATTTCCGCCTGGAGTGTTACCCGGCTCTTGAAATATTTTGAAAACGGAATTCTCTCTCTCTCCGCTCTGGCCGATTTTATTCTGATTAGCTCTTTGTTCTTTCTCCTGGCCTATATTATCTTAAGGTTTGATTTAAAGAGCAAATGGAGACCGATATCATTGACACTTATCTTATTTATCTTCGGTCTTTTGATGGTCTCTCATCTCTCGCTTAATTTTGATCTGACCGAAAGTCAGAGAAATTCGTTCGGTCCGAAGATTACCCGGGCCCTGAAAAAAGTTCGCGGGCTGGAGATAGATGTATATTTGCAAGGAGAAGATTCCCGATTTAAGGATTATCAAAATAGCTTTCTGAAAAAATTGGACCTGGTAAGAAATGATGTCAGGGTCAGGATGATGAAGGGGAGTGAACTGAAAAAGAACTACGGGCTGTTTGTCTATAGAGTCCAGGGAAAGACGGAGAAAACCTACTCCAATAGTGAAGAGGAAATATTCCCGATAATTTTCCAGCTGGCCGGGATAAAGGTTGATTATGGCAATGAGGAAATAGAGTATCCCGGGTATCCGCTGGTGGTGAAAGGAAAGTTGTCGGGTATCAAGTACATATATTACTTGCTGATCCCGCTGGTATTGATAGCGGTATCGGTTAGTAAAAATTACAAATTCAAATTTAAAAGGAGTGGAGCAAAATGAAAAAAATAAGAACAGGGCTGCTCATGGCCGCGGGTATTTTCTTCCTGGTATCCGCCGGTATCTCCGGCGAAAAGCCGGGGATAGTTAATTTTGATAATGATGTCGTGGGTGGTCCGGCGAAAACATTCAGTTCCTTTGTCGGGACCTGGTATATCGATCGGGACGATAACAATGTTGTTTACGCGGTGGACGGCCGAAAATGGATGAGAGGAACGATGTCGGCCGGTATCGCGGATAAGGCCAAGGCGTTATATGGAGATCGCTACGCGGAGTTTTTAGATAATCTCACGGCGTACAAGTATTTTCCGCTAACTATTTACCAGGGTATTAATAGTTTTAACGGGGGAAGAATATCCGTAAGATTCAAGGCGCTCAGCGGGCGCATTGATCAGGCGGCCGGGATCGCGTTTAATATCAAGCCCAACGGTGATTACCTGGTGATCAGGGCCAACCCCCTGGAAAATAATATGGTAGCTTTCAAAATGAAGCGCGGCCACCGCTCCGTGGTGCAGTGGATCAGAAATATCCCCATAGAATCAAAGAAATGGTATACCCTGAAAGTTGTTATTAAGGGCGATAAGGCCGAGGGCTATCTCAACGATAAGAAGTATATCAGCTTTCAAGCCGAAGGACAGATAGACGGAAAGATCGGTTTATGGTCAAAGTCCGATTCCTACATGATTTTCGATGACTTTACCGCTCAACCGGACTGATTGATTTTTATCTAGGTTACGGTATTCTCGTAGCGGCGACCTTCAGGTCGCCATTAGCGGCCCCCGCCTCGGCGGGGCTGCTACGGGTTGCTTGGAAAATTTCAAATATTCAAAGTGTTGCAAAAATTGTAAGTTTTCGATGCTAAATTCATTATAAGGATAAGGCAGGAAAAGGACGGTTGACGGCCCCGCCCGTTGTAGCCTTGGCAGATGCTGGTTTACGGTTGTCAGTTGACGAAAAAACCAATCAAGTTTCTGTCATTTGTCTCTGTTTATTATTAGTGTAGATTTCTCCGC
>CAKZYZ010000364.1 GCA_937885075.1 uncultured bacterium
AAGCTATTCACAACCTGCTCCAGGGTAATGCCGTGCAGGGGGTTATTGGGTTGTTGCTCACTCATGATTCATTCTTTGCCCTTCTTTCGGAAAAGCAGCAGATCTCCCCACAGCATATTCTCCAGCTTATCCAGAAATTCTTGACTATACTTCACCGTACTATTATGGCTCTGCTTTACGATCCTTATCTTCTGACAATGCCTGAATTCTGTGGGATAAAAGCCCTTAGAAGCTCTTTTTGCCCCCGAAAAGCGCCCCTAAGGCCGATTTTTGGTCCTATTTTCTGGGTAAGTCTTTTAATATCAACACGTTAGTGTGGTCCGACCCCAATTCCGGACCCCAATTCCGACCCCAATTCCCTATAATAGGTATTCCGGGGATAGATACCATAACCAATTCAATCCCTGATAGAGGAGGAGGCTACCAGTTACCACTTCACAGGAGTATCACCGGATGAGCCGAAGTATTTTCTCGTGATTCCACGGATAGCCCATAAACCAGATGACTCCCTGAATATCCCAATATCGCAACTTCCATCGCCGTCAAAATCGAGGGGAAATGGGGCATCAATCGATGACCCAAAATATACCCGTGTGACTTCTCTGATAGCCCATAACCCTGAGGAAGGACGGAATACTGCGATGTCCTTAGTCCCATCACCATTGTAATCCCTCAGAACTGCTTCATCTCCAGTACTCCCGAAATAAACTCTGGTAACATCCTGGATCGCCCATAAGCCAGATATATCTCTGAAAATTCCGATTTGAAAGTTCGGTATTGGTGAAGGCTCATTAAGAAAAAGGCTCCAATCTGATATGGTTCCAGAATTACCTAAAGCACCATAATGAGGTTGAATTGCCATTCTCCATGTTCCATTTGACCATTCACCATTGAAAATATCGAAATTATCGACGGGACGATAAGACCCTATGTAAGGTGGTACTCCATCTGTAATACAATTACTGGCCGAATCGTCGAATTTTGTATTAAGAAAACTTGAACCATCCAGAGTCAAATATTTAAATAAATAGGCATAAGTTCCAATCGGGGAAATGAGATATATATCACACCAGGTTAGGTCTCCCTGACTAATGTAAGCATCATCAATAGCTATATCTACATTAACTAATTTAAAATTATTTGGAACATATACTTGAGATAAAATCAATTCTGTTGTTGTCCATTCAACAAAACTACCAGGATACTCAGTGCCTGAGGCATTCTTCGAGAAATAACTGGAAGTCAGAATAATAAGTGCAAACAACAAAAAATATTTTCTCTGATCCCTTTTCATATAGTCCTCCTGTTTCTAGTTTCTATCCTACTCATTATCTTCCCCTGCCTCATCACCGGAACATCCCCCTGTTTTCTATGTCCGCTATGACACATTATCGGACATAGAAGCACAACAGCCGGTTCTGTTTCTTTTTCCTTTTCGTGTTTTTCTAATAGGCCAACCCGTAACCCATAGTGAACTACACCCAAGTATTTAATCGGTTGCAGTGATATACATCCTATCCCGCAACTTTATATGCGTATATTTTCGATATATTGTTATGCCGCCTGTAATACTTCGTTCCTTGTGTTATAAGATAATACTTGTTTAACCGTCTGTGTGTACCACTTTAACCCGCCTCGCTTCGTCTTTATCGCGTTTCCTCCCAGTACTCAGATTCTAACCAAGATGAAAACAACTTAATATTCTTAATTGACTCTTCAAGCTGTTCCCTTGACGCCGAGATGGCCGCAGGGGTCCAGAAAGATAAACTACCATCATCTTCTTCAGTCGCTAAATTTTGATCCATTTCGCTTATAAAAAATGGACTTTTATTTTTTTTAAGATCACTTTCAGAGTGAGCTATCATTAATTCAGTAATTCGCTCCGGGTGTTGCACTCTATTTCTGGCCAACGTTAATTGTTCAATTAAACCAAGATCGGCTTCACACTTGTCAAATGACACGTCTAGCTCCTTTAGAACCTTCATGTACCCATTAAACCAACCTTGTTTGAACTTAAATTTAAATTTCATCCCGTGGTCACGCTTTAATCTCTCGAACCATGATTTGACAAAAAGATGTAACGACGAGGACAACATTGAAATACATGTATGTGATACGGTGTCTATTCCCATATCTGCCTCAAGCCACTCATCTAAATATTCGGGTTCTCCATCTTCACTATAAGCTATCGGATTATAAGGTTCTTCTTCGTTCTCGATCTTAGTTCTAATAATCTCAAAAGGCTCCATTGCATGTTCATAGAAGAACTTAACGAACTCTAGTCTTTTACTGAGAAAGTAATCTATGTCCATACCGATGCCTTTAATGCATAACTGTATATCTTCAGATCTTTCTGGACAAGTTAAGGCATGTTACTTTGGATAGTTCGTTTGGATCAATCCAAGCAAAGACACTTTGACTGAATAATCCTAACCGTCAATGGAGATTATTGCAACGGAAAAAAATGTGTATCAAATTGTTGGGGTCTTGTTTATACGATGGTGGCGGAGCCCAAGACAAATGCCCTGGTAGACACAGCCTCCACCGGGATAACACTATCCTGAGCAATAACTCCTAGTGTCTATTATTAACTCATTTCTCTCCAGATTCTACCTGATACTTCATCCAGTTATGTTTGACCAGCCGGGTGAATGGTTATTCAGTCTGGGAAAGAAAAGGAGTTAAAAACTGTGGATTCGCCACAACTACTCCTTAGCATCCAATTTAAAAACTGTAAAAACTGTGGATTCGCCACAACTACTCCTTAGCATCCAATTGGTTATGACGAATATACCGGGGTTTTGGGCCGTTAGAGTGCCGATTTTTGGCTAAAATCGGGGATCTAAGTACTCCTCTTCAATAGCTGGGATTGTGATGGTTACGCTTCCGGAAATGCCAAAAATTGCTTTTTTAGAGCAGGCGTTCTGAAGATTTATTGTTGTTAAAATTTATGGGGTGTAATATATTCACTCAATTCTTCGGGGCAATAAAATAACTCAATGAGATAGCTGAAATATATTTTGGGATTGCCTTTATCTAAGAATGATAGTCTTTTTTCAAAACTAAAGCAGCGCCGCAGGCGCTGCTTTATGCCCCTGTAGCTCAGTAGGATAGAGCACCAGTTTCCTAAACCCAATGAGAGGCATTTTTTTCTGATGGGATTATCTTATCGGGTTACCGGAATATCCCCGGAAACTTCAGCAAATAACTCGGGTTACCCCCTTGACTCCCAATTCTTCCTGGAATATGAAAATATGAGCATGGCGACTCAACATAACTGTCAACCCATTTTCCTGCGGCAGGAAAAATGCTTTACATTGCTTTCCCCCCACCTTTAAATCACTCAACTTCTTCCTCAAGCGGTTTGAGGATGGTATATAACTTCTTTATAGAATCTGACAGGCTGCCGACCTCGACAGTAATCTTTAAACCATGCCGGCTCCTTCTGATATTAACCGACTTCTTCCATATTGCCTGGATACCCTGATCTTTCTCGCAGATATCCTCGATAAGATCAAGCTGAAGTTCATCGTAGTCCTTCTCGGAGTCCGGCTTCTGGCGATGGACCTGATATTTTAAATCCCCGACATCCAGTTCCCCATCCAGGACCTTTTGAAAGAGCTTTTTCCTGAGTTTCGGATCTTCAATCTTTAAAAGCCACTCCCCGTGCCCGAATGTCATCTTACCATTGATAATCGCTGCTCTCATCTCCTCGGTAAGGTTACGGACCACGGTGAAGAGTGTGTATATCCGGCTTTGGGACTTCCCGCAGGACTCGACCAGGTCGGCCACGCTATAATCAAATTCCTTGATCAGTCTGGTATAGGCGGTCGCTTCTTCCAGTTGGGAAAAGTCTTTCCGGTTAATATTGTCGATGAAGCCCATTAGAATAGCTTCTTCATCACTGATATCTTCCCATATCTCAGCCGGAATAGTTGAAAGTCCTAATGCCCGAGAAGATTCCAGTCGCCGATGACCGGCGAAGATCATATAGCCCTTCTTCGTCCTCTTCACCTTAATCGGATTCATCACCCCATGCTTGGCAATGGAGGACATCATCTCTTCTTTTTCGTAGTCTTCCTCCAACCGCATTTTGCACAGACTACCTACTATCTCCGAGATCTGTATTTCCCGCACTTCAATCTTCATTCCGATACCTCCGTAGAGAATTATTGTTGTGAATTTAGCAGAATGAGGTATACTAAAATTAATACGCCATAATAACTTAATCACATCAAATTTGCTTATTATGATATGTTCTATAGTTAATCAATAAAAATAATCATGGAGGATTGATCATGAGCATTGATCAGATAGCCATCCAGGCATTACGACTCAGTTCGAAAGATCGAGCAATTCTTGCTGAGACAATCTGGGAAAGTCTTGAAGACCCATATCTTTCTTCTGATATTTCTGATAAGGAGGCAATTGAACTGGCGAAGCAACGTGATGATGAAATAGAAATGGGTCATGTAATACCGTTGTCTCATAAAGAGTTAATGGATAGGCTGAGAGGATGAGGGTCGAATATCATCCGATAATAGAGTATGAACTTCATGAGATAGTAGAATATTATAACGAATGTTCCCAAGGGTTGGGGACTGAGTTTCTCAATGAGTTTGAACGGCAAATTTTAAAAATTGTATCAATGCCTGCTCGGTGGATGCTGATAGAATCCGATATTCGTCGGGCGTTAATGAAGCGTTTCCCTTATGTCATCTATTTCCGAATTTTGAAAAATTCCAGTGTCCGTGTGACAGTAGTTAAGCATCAACACAGACATCCTGATCGCGGCCGAAATAGAAGATAAATATTCGGTATTAACACACCATCACCGAGTCTATAAATCCGCCGGGCTCTTTACCGCCAGTCCGGGACGATTCAGGACATGGGTATAGATCATGGTCGTGCTCACGTCGCTGTGTCCTAACAGTTCCTGAACCGTCCTGATGTCATACCCGGCTTCGAGAAGATGGGTGGCAAATGAATGCCTCAGAGCGTGGCAGCTCACCTGTTTTGTCAATCTCGCCTCCATCGCCGCCTTTTTCACCGCCTTCTGGAGCGCGGTCGGATGGGCGTGGTGGCGGCGGACTTTTCCGGACCGGGGATCGACCGAAAGACGACTGGATGGGAAGACATACTGCCAGCCCCATTCTCTCGCGGCATTTATGTATTTCCTCTCCAGGGCGGGAGGTATATAGGTCGCCCCGAATCCCATCTCCAGGTCCCCGTCATGGATAGCCTTTACCTTCTCCAGGTGCTTTTTTAACCCGGCCTGATATTTCTCCGGAAGAGTTGTCACCCGGTCTTTCTTTCCCTTCCCATCCCGGATCATGATCTGATTCTTTTCAAATTCCAGATCTTTAACCCGGAGTCGGATACATTCCATCAGCTGCAGTCCCCCTCCATAGAGGAGCCCGGCCATCAGGGAATAGGGCTCATTAAGATGTTGAAAAAGTCGGTCCTTTTCTGCCCGGGTCAGCACCACGGGAAGCCGTTTGGATTTCCGGGCCATGGTAAAATCTCCGATTAAACCAAGGGGTTCTTTCAACGCTTCGTCATAAAAAAATACCAGCGCGTTTAAAGCCTGCCGTTGAGTGCTGAGTGATACTTTCCTCTCCACGGCCAGATACTCCAGATACTTCCTCACATCTTCTCCGCCCAGCTCCCGGGGAGCTCTCAATCCATGAAAATTAATAAACCGCTGCGCCCAGTTCGTGTAAGTCTCTTCGGTGCGGATGGAATAATGGCGCAGCCGAAGTTCCGTTCTCAGTCTTTTAAAATCTTCTCCAAAACGAGCTTCCGCCGCGCCGCCATCCGCGTGGTCTCGAAATCTTCTCCCCGGCCGCCTTCCCCTCTGTCTACCGCTTACCGCTGACCGCTTACTGCTCACCGCTCTTCTCTCAATACTCCGGGCCCATTCTACTCCCAGAAAGACCTTATAGAGGATCACCAGCGCGTCTCTCGCCTGAGCAACCTGCCACTCTTCCACTCCATTTCTCCGGGCCAGATTTTCGAGATATGCCTTTACTTCCACGGCGGTTCGATTCGGTAACGGTCGTCCTTTCAGTGACTTCGCGAAATCCTCAGCCCATTTCACGTACCATTTGATCGTATATTTCGGAACTCCCTGGCTATCCACCACCACCGCGTAATCAGACCAGAATTTCTCCAGGCCGCTGGTCCCGGTTCCGCGAAATTTATTCTTGACTTTCTGTTCTCTTTCGGTATACATTATATTATATATTAAGAATGTTTGATTATTATGATTATGAGAGAAACATCGTTACCCATATAATCAATGATTATGTACCATAATATCCAATTAGCCCCAATCTGTCTATCGTAATATTACATTATACTGTGTTTCTTCAATATTTTTTATTCTATATAATCTACTGATAAGCGCGACCGCAAGCGGTCGCGCTTATCGGTGAGCTGAGCAGCAAGCTGCTCCATCGACTGGAGAGGCTCCGCGCTTTGCGCTCCGCCTATCCAGCCGCTGGAGCAGAACTCGGCCTAATCGCCGGGCAAAAAACCGCCCGGCATTAGGTCGACTCTGCTCAGCTCACCGTTAGAATTAAAAAATGAAAACCCCTAGTATAGAAGAAAGAAAAAATTGGTGGTTGAAAGCATCTGCTTTCACTTCTTTCGAAAAGTCTTTAGAATCATGTAATTAATTTTTAAAATCTATTGATTCAACCCGCCATGAACTATATTTACCATTGAGTATTGCAATTCACGCCCTTTATGGACGACCATTTAAATTTCAAAAAGGTATTGGTAAATTACAAGATAATTTTGTCCCTGATAAATACAAAGGGATACATAATTGCCTTATTACCTTTCGAGATAAAGTTCTTGTTCATTCGGACTCAGATATAACTAAAGAAGTTGGAAGGCCGTTTCATGACATTGTTTATCATGTAAAACGAGATTATAGTTTTTTCTCGACAAGTGATCCTCGACCTAATTTAGATTATTATAAAAGAGTTTCTAAATATCTTCCTATTATAATTAGGAAAGTAAAAAATGAAATAGATCAAAATAAAGATAAATTTGATGCACTATTACCAAGCTCAGAGGGAGATTATTTATTTAATATTGATGGGGATCGATTATTCACAATTTATAAACCTCAACCTAATAAACTAAAATTCTAACCAGACATTACACTGGATTCTGAATTCGCTGCGCGAATTTCAGAACCAGTGAATTTTATGATATGTGCGAAAATAACCCCGAAGGGGTGATAGTCAATAGTCCAGGGCGTAAGCCCTGGGTTTTAAAATAATCGTATATCCCCCCCGAAAAATATAAGCCCTGAAAGGGCGAAAGAAAATCTATATTTCCTGGGGTTTACACCCCCGGTCTATTATCTTATGCCCCTTTGGGGCATTCATCAGATAGTTGTCGTTGATATGGTATAATTATGTGCCGGAATCAAAAGCACATATCCAGTCGCTCAAGCAGACCGGAAGGACTAATGCTACTATCAAACGTTTTCGTTTATCCGGAGTTTTCCGGGGTAGCATAGTTTTTTGGTCGGCCCCTTCCGGCAGCTTAGCTCACCGATAAGCGGGACCGCAAGCGGTCCCGCTTATCGGAGAGCTGAGCAGCAAGCTGCTCCATCGACCGGACAGGCTTCGCTTGCGCTCCGCCTATCCAGCCGCTGGAGCAGAAATCGGCCTAATCGCCGGGCAAAAAACCGCCCGGCATTAGACCGATTCTGCTCAGCTCTCCGTTAGAAGGTCAAACAAAACATGGGAAAACGATATATATTTATAACCCTTTTTTTCCTCATCCTTTTGACAAGAGCTTCTATACACAAGGCCGAAGTTAAAGCTGAAAGAAGTGTTGGATGTAAGGGTTTAAATTTCATCATTTCCCTGCCGAAAAAAACTTTCCAGTCTGGAGATGAAATTTCTCTCAAATTGGTTATCAAGAATACAAGTGGGGATAAGATCATTATTCCTTCAAGCTATGCGAACCTTGAAGGTTCAAGGATTAACTTGAGATCCGGGATGTTCATCATATGCCAGAGAAATACAGCAGAATATATGCCATTCAAAGGAAAATATTTCAAGGCAAGCGAAGCAGGTTATAATTTAAAACCAAACGATTCATACGTTGCAATGCAAATAGATCTGACAAAGTGCTTTGATATTCAGCCAGGCAAATACGATATCCAACTGCTATTTGCCACAAAATATTCAGGTTTTGTAGATGCAGCGAGTAACCGATTAACATTTGAAATAATCAAAGGAGAGTAAAGACCTTCTAACCAACCGCTCAAGCAGACCGGAAGGGCTAATGCTACTGTCGAACATTTTTTCTTCGCCGGCGTTTTCCGGGTAGCATAGTTTTTTCCCGTCGGCCCCTTCCGGCAGCTTAGCTCTACGATAAGCGGGACCGCAAGCGGTCCCGCTTATCGGAGAGCTGAGCAGCAAGCTGCTCCATCGACTGGACAGGCTGCGCTTGCGCTCCGCCTATCCAGCCGCTGGAGCAGAAATCGGCCTAATCGCCGGACTTCGTCCGGCATTAGACCGATTCCGCTCAGCCCCCCCTTATGGTAGATCGGAAAAGCGGTCTGG
>CAKZYZ010000365.1 GCA_937885075.1 uncultured bacterium
GTGTAGTAATAGAATGTAATGTGTAGACATGTAGTGATTGTAGATCTTTAGATGTAGATATTCAGAAAAAGAAATAAAATTATTTCTTCTTTTTAGTTGTTGTTTTTTTTTTTTTTAATGATACGGCGACCACCGAGATCTACACTCTTTCCCTACACGACGCTCTTCCGATCTACCCCAATACTCAATCTTTACAGGCTATCATGAAAAATCCGTTGCCCCATCGATTGTCCATCCGGGAATCAATCCAAGCCATAACCCATACGGCCGGGAAGAGCAGATATCGAAGCCTTGAACAATGTCTGACCAGCAGATTGTCTATCTCCCAGGCCAGTTCACCCCAGAAGCCGAAAGTATATAACAGTTTCTGCAGGTTTAAAGAATCAATTTCTCCGAAAAGATCACGGATTTCGGATTCGGTATATTCATCCCGAAGATGATCTGCGTGTTTCTCATGTACGGTATTTTTCAGAACCGATCTTCTTTTCCGGTGGTTTTTCGGCAGATGAATAAATAAAACACCCCCCGGCTTCAGAAGGTCGGTCAGATGTTGCAAAGTTCCGACATCATCTTCAATATGTTCCAGGACATCGATACAGAGGATATAATCATAACTTCGGGGGGGAAGCAGAGAAAATTCTTTCCGGCTGAGAAAATGCAGGTTATCCGGCTTGGATTTTAATTGCCGGAGCAGGGGGAACTTACTCTGGTCGGAGTCATAGGAATCTATTCTGGCCCGTGGATTTTTCGCCGCGATAACAAAGCCGTAATTCCCGTTTCCACAGCCGAAATCCAGGAGACGGAATTTTCCCGTGTTCGGTTGAAAGAGACGGGTAAAATGAAGAAACCGTATCCGTCCCCCGATCTGCATCTGCCCGTAGATAGGATAAAAAAATCGGTTCTGCCGGGGGTTAACCGGGAGGTTCAACCGAAAAAGCTGAGAGCCATAGATCATTTATCTTTTCTTCCTCGCCAAAGCAACTCACTTCGTTTACTACTTTATCCGCCGGACGATTGATGCAATAATTAATATATAGGAGCCTCTCAAATTATTGAGATCGCCAATTGTCATTGCAAGTAGCATCGTGTCGCCTGTCCGCCGTAGCCTTGGCGGAGGCGGGAATCAATCTCCCGGCATTAGTGAGATTGCTTCGCTCCTTTCAGTCGCTCGCAATGACGCCGGGTGGTGGATGGCGGGCCCTGTAGCCGCGGTCGCTGACCGCGGCAGGCCGGGTGCCTCCTCTCCGCGGTCAGCGACCGCGGCTACAGGGCAAACCCCGGACCTCAAAGAAGTTCCAACCGGTCCGCGATCAGACCGGCAATTATTTCCACCCGGGCGTCCCAGGTATTTTTCTCGGCTACTTTTATTCTCTCTGCCCGGACAGTATCTCCCTCCTCCTCCTTCAGCGCCTTCTGTATTCGGGCCAGAAACTCCCGGTGACCTTCGACACAGTCGATCACACCCTCCTTATCCAGATATAAAAGCGCGGGGATCGGGGTGGAGACGACGGGTTTTCCGGAAGAGAGGTATTCGAATATTTTGTTGGGAAAGATGTTCTCTGTGAACGGGGTCATAAGATACGGGAGGGTGGAGATATCAAAATATTTCAGATACGCGGGGAGGGCTTCGTAGGGTTTCGGGCCCAGGAAATAAACATTGGGAAGCGAGGCCAGTTCTTCGGAGACCGACTGTTCTTTTACCGGCCCGACCAGGACAAAGGAACATTCCGGAAGGCTCCGGCTGAGAAACTTATAAAGCTCCACATCAAACCGGCTGTCAATCCCTCCGAAATATCCGATCACGGGGGCCGGGATCCCTTCCATATCTTCCGGCCGGGCCAGATCATCCCGGCGGCTCCGGGCAAAATACTCGACCTCGGCTCCGATCGGGACCAGATGAGTTTCCGGATTGCGCCCGATCCGGTTCCGGTGGAGATTGGGCGAGATGGCGAAGACCAGATCAGATTTGGCCAGCATCTTATCCTCCAGAATCCTGGTCAGTCGTCCGGAAACATGGGGGAAAGCGCTGTATTCATCGATGACCTCATAGCAGATCAGTTTTTCGGATAGTTTTCCCGCCAGGAAGTGCCCCTGGGGGAGATAGGAATAATAAATCGGATTCCGAAATCCCAGTTGCTTCCGGATGGGCTTGAGGCTGATCCTGGTGAGCAGCATATTGATCCGGTTGACCAGGACCGATTTGGAAGCCCAGGGGAGAGCAAAGGGCGGAGTGAAGATATATAGGTTATCGGTCAGCTTTCTCACCCCCTTACGGCGGAGAGCCTGATATTCCCTGGCTTTCACCCGGTCGAATATCCACCCCGCCAGCGACATATTCCGGTCGATGAAGAGAACCCTGTTATCCCGGGAGAGGCGTTTCATCGTCTGCTGATTGGATATCTTCAGATAATCCCAGGGGACGGAGGAGAGGCAGATAATATCATGTCCGGTCAGATGTCCCATATTTTTCCAATCCTACAATAATTCACATACTCTAACCGCTAGGACAATGTTCTAAAGTGCCTAAAGTTTAAAGTGCCTGAAGTTATTCGCTTTCGCCTAGCTTTTCATGCCTTAGAATCTTGCTCATGCTGGATCTGTGATTTTTGGAGCCACAAATTTGTAAGCTTTCAGTGAACCCCATCCCTGCTTCGGAATTCCAATAAGTTCGTAGTGCCCCTAGGCGGGGCCCAACGAAGGCAGGACTGGAGTTCTCCACTACGAACACGAAGCAATGAAAGCTTAGCACAAATTTACTTGTTTAGAAAACACTATAATGTTGTTTACACGCTTGCAAACTCTTATTTTTCCGGAGGAAAAATTAGATGGAAATGATTATCCCATCTGAACTTTTCCTGACATTTTTTGAGGGCGGCGGTGCCCATCCGCCCCCGCAGGGATTCATCGCTCAACAGGAGATCTATCTTTGGGGACAGAACTTCAGGGTTATCCGCTTCAACTATAAAGCCATCCTCCCCGTCGCTGACAATCTCTTCCGTTGCTACCAGGGTCCGAGGAGGATCGCTCTTTAAACCGATCACGGGGAGAGATCGGAAGAGCGTCGTGTAGGGAAAGAGTGTAGATCTCGGTGGTCGCCGTATCATTAAAAAAAAAACAAACATACAAAAAATATAACAAAAAAAAAAAAAAAAATTACACACACACAAGCAGTCAGGAGAGACAGAACAGTGCGGGAGTGAAGA
>CAKZYZ010000366.1 GCA_937885075.1 uncultured bacterium
AAGCTATTCACAACCTGCTCCAGGGTAATGCCGTGCAGGGGGTTATTGGGTTGTTGCTCACTCATGATTCATTCTTTGCCCTTCTTTCGGAAAAGCAGCAGATCTCCCCACAGCATATTCTCCAGCTGAAAAATAGGGTCTGTGAAAAATAGGGTCAAATCGACTACTGACTAATAATCTCTTGATAAATCCGGTTCACTCGTCGAGATAGCTTTTTATCATTCTTTATTTTCTTTTGAATTCGTTGATGAGTATGAGCTATGCTGTCTCCACCTACTCCTCCCAACTCCTCTCCCAATTTCTGGAGGCTCTTTATCTGGAAATTTAATTGATAGCTCAGTTCAATCAATACCTGCCGTGCTTCTCTCCATTGCGACCGGGCCCTCAGGATATCTTCCGGTTTTGCCTCATATTCTTTGGCCACGGCACCGGCAATCTCTGCCACTGATGCGGATTTTTTTAGTTCTTTAAGTCCGGGTCCTTTTTCTTCAATGACTTGATATCCAGAAACTGCTCCTTGACCCAGACAACAAAACTATCCGTCCCCAGAATGGCACCAGCTTTTGTTTCTTCCAGCGAATTTACTAACTTCCTGGTGAGTCCCCGCAAGACAAAATCCCGATACCGGAGTCTTCCCTTCTTATAATCCCCACCCATGTACGCCAGGACTACATTGTGGTGCAGGAAATCGGCCCGGCTCTGTATCTTTAAATACCCCGGCAGACTGCTCCAGGCATAGTCCTTGAGAATCTTGCTCTTCTCTTCGATGGGAGTATCGCGATATTTCTTAAATCGTACCGGATTGAGGTGAATGTAGCGGCTCAGTTCCAATAAATATTCATCCGCTTCCACCAGGATGGCCTTATAGCATCCCTGGTAGAGATGTCCGCTCCGATGATGGCGCAGGTTGTAATAGGTAATATAGGCTGTATTAAAGCGGTGCATAAACCGACCGAGGTTTGCCTCTGGAGTCCTCAATAAAAAATGGAAGAACTATTTAGTAGTCCACTTGTCTTAAACTGTCTTGGTGATGGTCCCCTCGATTCTCAACTGGACGGTTATTATCAATGGCTAAACGAACTTGGATTCGCCCGAGAGACAATTCGGAATCATATTTCACGATTATCTCATTTTAGCCGTTACCTTAAACAACAGGAGATACATTACACCAATCTGAATCCAGAACATATTCGGGATTTCCTCACCGATTACCTTCCTCGATGTCGGTCCAGACGTCCAGGGAAAAAACAACATTGTAGGGTGGCGTCATCAGTTAACCGTTTTATGGAGTACCTCCATGAATACAACCTTGTTAATCCCCCCAGCAACTCAGCACCATATCAGTCTCTCCTCAATGAATATACCAGTTGGCTGAAAGATTACCATAATTCCGCTCCGGGGACAGTATTACTCCGCCGGCAATATCTGACTAGATTCTTAAACTGGCTTGGCGCCGATTGGAAACCGGATAAATTATCTAGTCTATCTCCAAATCAAATCCAATCCTTCTTCCTGGAATATTCCCGCCATTATGGACCATCCGGCCGACGTTCCCTGCAAGCAGCGTTGCGAACCTTCTTTCGCTTCTGTTTCTCGCAAGACTATATCGAGCGGGATCTTTCTCATTCAGTACCAACGTTACGAACCTATAAACTCGATAGACTTCCCCGGGGCATCACTGATGAAGAAGCCCAACTGATTCTATCGAACATTAACCGGCAAACGGATATCGGACATCGCGACTATGCCATTATCCAAATATTATACACTTATGGGATACGAGGAGGGCAAGTACGCGCGCTGCGCCTCGATGATATTGACTGGACCCAAAACCGCATCCGCTTTGCCCCTTTAAAACATGGCAAAGAAGTCCTTCAGCCCCTGACTGACAAGGTTGGCACAAGCATTCTGGATTATCTGCAACACTCTCGTCCGAAGACGAAATATCCTCACGTATTTCTAACTATCCGTGCTCCCTACCGTCCCCTGCGCTATGCCACGACTCTTACCGAAATCATTAGACGAAATATACGGGGCGCCGGCATTACCTCCCCAGCCGCTGGATCTCACGTATTTCGCCATTGTTTCGCTTCCCGGATGCTCAAACATGGGTATTCACTAAAATCCATTGCCGACATGATCGGACATCGGTGTATCCATACCACTTTCATATATACCAAGGTTGATTTTCAAGCTCTTAACCCGGTGCCCTGGAGTGGCCGGAGGAGGCAACATGAAAATATTTCACTTCAACAGTTGTCTGGCGGAACATATGGAAGGCAATTCTGTTGCTACCTATCCCAGTTCGAGGCCCGCTGTTATCTGCCCGAACCCATACGGTCGATGAGATCCGCTTCTTCACGGATCCCATACATATTCACCAAGACTGAGATCCGAGCGCTATTGGCCCATGCCGCCGGACTTTTACCCCAACATTCACTCCGGCCCCAT
This sequence comes from uncultured bacterium, assembly GCA_937885075.1. Lineage (GTDB taxonomy): Bacteria > Auribacterota > Erginobacteria > Erginobacterales > Erginobacteraceae > CAKZYZ01. The sequence goes on from CAKZYZ010000366.1 coordinate 2,452, forward strand.
ACCTACCACACTCTGTTCGGGCTGCTTTATACTACCGGCTTGCGGATCGGCGAAGCCCTGGCTTTAGATATCAAAGATGTATATCTGGATTCCAGTCGGCTCCATGTCCGCGAAGGTAAATTTCATAAAGACCGCTGGGTTCCTCTGGCGCCTTCAACTTGCGTGGTGCTGGAAAAATACATCAACCGCCGCCAACATTGCTCGCTCATGGGGCCGGATTATCCTCTGTTCATCAGCCTGAGAGCCAGTCGCTTACACCATTGCACCGTCTACCAGACCTTTCGTATTCTTTTGAAAAACAGCGGTATTCGGAATTATAAAGAACCCGGGGCGCGGATTCATGATCTGCGCCATACCTTCGCGGTTCATAGGCTTCTGGCCTGGTATCGTGATGGCCGGGATATTAACGCCCGGCTGCCGGCGCTCTCCACCTATATGGGACACGTCGGAGTGGGCTCCACTCAGGTCTACATCCAGGCAATACCGGAACTGTTCGAAGAAGCTCATCAGCGCTCACTAACCTATTTTCACCAAAACTTCATAACCAAAGGAGGAATATCATGAATTGTTTACATCCGGTAGCCAACTATATGTATCCTTATTTCCACCACTATCTGATCGGAGCAAGAGGGCTTTCCACCAACACTATTCTCGCCTACCGAGACGCTCTCAAACTCCTTCTAACTTTCACTGCCAAGCATCTTCATAAGCCGGCGGATCAACTGAAGGTTGAAGATCTCGACGATAAGACCGTTCTGGCTTTCCTGAATGATATCGAAACCGAAAGAGGCGGCTCAATCAGAACCCGGAACATCAGGCTTGCGGGTATCCGCACCTTCTTTCGCTTTGTCGGCCAGGAAGAACCCGTACTCCTCCAACAGTGCCGGAAAGTTCGCCAGATCCCGACAAAGCGTTTTGAACACAAGACTATCGACTACCTGGATAATAAGGAAATCCAGGCTTTTTTTGACTCCGTGGATACTCAATCACGTACCGGACTTCGGGATCGAGCATTATTCTTACTCCTGTACAATACCGGCGCCCGGGTTCAGGAAGTCGTCGATTTAACTGTCAACGATCTGCGTCTTGAACAGCCCGGGCAGGTCAAGCTCCTCGGCAAAGGTAAAAAGCAACGAGCCTGTCCCCTCTGGCCGGAGACCGTTGATGCTCTCAGGGATTATCAGGAAGATCGCTCGCCGGAAGATGCCGACAATGAATATGTCTTCCTTAACGCTAACGGTAAGCCCATTACCCGCTTCGGCATTCGAAACATCATAAAAAGGTATGCCGAAAAAGCGGCGGTACTCTGCCCCAGCCTGAAAAACAAATCCGTCAGTCCTCATACTTTTCGACATTCAACCGCAATGATGTTGATTCAAGCGGGAAATGACATTAATATGGTCAAGCTATGGCTCGGCCATGCAGACATCAATACTACCCATATCTATGTCGAGATCGACATGGAGATGAAACGCAAGATTCTCAATACCGGTCATCCACCAGTAGCAAACGGAACAAAGAAAAAACTCAAGAAATGGCAGAAGCCTGATATCCTCAAGTGGCTGGATCAACTTTCCAGGGGAGTATCAAAACGTCCAAACACTTTTTGCCCTGTTAAGTGATCTCAATCCGGGAAAAATTATGTGAAGTAAAAAAAGGTAAGAACTTAAAAAAGGAGGAGAAACAGGGGTTAAAAACAGATAAACGGCAAGTTACTTCACATAATTATTTACTGCACATAACACTTCCACCTCCTGGTAAAAACCCCCCTCGCCAACCTTGACCGATTTATGCACCGCTTCAACACCGCCTATATCGTTTTCTTTAACTGGTACCACAAACGATGCGGCCACCTTTATCAAGGTAGGT
>CAKZYZ010000367.1 GCA_937885075.1 uncultured bacterium
TATGGTAGTTGGTTTTTTTTTTCAAGCAGAAGACGGCATACGAGATATATCAGTGTGACTGGAGTTCAGACGTGTGCTCTTCCGATCTTACCGCCGATTAGTTGAGACCGATGGCGCTCTCAAGGGAGGGGAGAAGCTGAATAGCCTGACACTGGAGCGGCTGGTTATCGAACTGTCCGCTATTGGGAGCTAGTACTTACTCGAAAAGCCTTTTTAACCACGAAGAACACGAAGTTCACGAAGTAATTTTAAAAAAACAGAAAAAATTACATAGTTCTCTTTGTTTTTCTTCGTGTTCTTCGTGACCTTCGTGGTGAATACTTAGTTTTTTGAGCACAAAAAGTTTAAAATACCTTTTCGAGTAGGGTCTAGATAGAATTCAATTTACGCGCCAACTGTGACTTCTTCCGGGCGGCAGTGTTCTTTTTTATTACGCCGCGGGCAGTTGCCTTATCCAATGACGAATAGACCTTGTTAAGTTCGATAATCGCGTTCTCTTTCTCTCCGCCGTTAATCTGATCAAGAAAGATCCGATTGCGGGTCTTCAGGGCGGACTTGACACTTCGATTCCGTTGCCGGCGAATCTCATCCTGGCGTAAGCGTTTTGCGGCTGATTTTGATTGAGGCATTGTTTATATCTCCAATAAATTAGCGCCTGCGGCGCTAATTTAGTTTTGAAAAATGACTATCGTAATTAGATTGGCGCAATACCAAAAATAATCCGATTATCAATAATCATATTGTTTATTCTCCCGGTAATATCCATTGAACAAACCGGGATCCCGATGGATATCGGGAAAGAAAATTCCTGTGCTGTAATATTATGGCTGAAATATATGAATAATAAGCCCGGATGTCAAGACTAAAGATAAAAACTGAAGACCAGATTACACGCTCTGCCGGAGTTGTCGGTTCAGCGACCCTCTTGAGCCGGATACTTGGTCTGGTTCGTGATATCCTGACCGCGAGATTATTCGGTACCGGTCTGGCCGCCTCGGCGTTTGTTGTAGCCTTTACCATCCCCAACCTTTTTCGCAGAATTCTGGGTGAGGGCGCCTTAACCGGCGCGTTTGTCCCGGTATTTACCGAATATCTGGAGAAGAAAGGATTGAAAGGAGGTTGGCGGGTCGCGAGCATTATATTCACCCTGCTCACCATCGTATTGGCAGGGTTAGTCCTGCTGGGGTTTGCCGTAATCTGGCTGGTTACCAATACTTTCGATCTGAGTGACAAGTTTATCCTGGTCTTTCAGCTGCTCAGGATTATGCTCCCCTATCTCTTCTTTATATGCCTGGTTGGTCTCTCGATGGGTATCCTGAATAGCTTCCGGCATTTCGTCATGCCCGCCATCTCCCCGGTAATTCTGAACCTGGTCTGGATTGGATCGCTCTTCCTCCTCTGCCCCCGATTCGGAGACACCCCCGAGGAGAAGATATTCGGTCTGGCGGTGGGAGTTGTTATTGGCGGGATAATTCAGCTCGCGGTTCAGCTGCCGATCCTAAAGAGGAAAGGCTTCCCGTTTCAATTCATACCGGATTGGCATAATCCGGCGGTAAAGAAGATCGCGCTCCTGATGGGTCCGGGGATCCTGGGGCTGGCGGTCTTCCAGTTAAACACGGTAGTGGATCGTTTCCTGGCAATGATTATCGGTTCGGGCGCGCCCTCCACTCTCTACTATGGGAATCGTCTGGTCCAGTTGCCGCTGGGGGTCTTCGGGATCGCCTTTGCCACGGCCGCGCTGCCGGTTATGTCGAGGCTCATGGCCCGGAATAAGATCGAGGAGTTCAAAGACGCGTTCTCTCATTCTCTCCGCAATGTTCTGCTGGTTACCATTCCGGCAACAGTCGGGCTGATCGTTCTCCGCCGCCCGATTATTACCCTCTTATTCCAGAGGGATGCTTTCGGGGTGAGTTCAACCAACGCCACCGCGTGGGTATTGCTCTTTTACGCGATCGGGCTTCCCGCTTTTGCCGGACTGAAGATCATCACCCAGAGCTTTTACGCGTTTCAGGATACCCGGACCCCGGTTAAAGTTGGGGTGGCGGCAATGTTATTAAACCTGATCTTGAATCTGGCGGTCGTATATATCCCCTGGCTGCGAATTCACCTCCGCGAGGGGGGACTGGCCCTTGCCACCAGTATCGCGGCGGTGGCTAACGCTGGTACTCTCTTCTATCTTCTCCGCCAAAGACTGGGGCCGATCCGGGGGAGGGCGATCGTCTCTTTCTTCATCCGGATCTCCGCTGCCGCGGCGTTTATGGGATTGGCCTCCTGGCTCTCCCTCTATTTCCTCCTGAATAGATTTTCGGGGGAAGAACTGGGAGAGAAGATATTACTGGTAGTAATACCAATGGCAGTTGGCCTCGCGGCCCTGACCATAGGTATCATGATCTTCAAGATTACAGAGGCGCGATCACTCTTCAAATCCCTGAAGAGAAGCAGATAAAAGCATTCCTGCCTCGGGTCCCGAAATCCTTCGGGATCCCGAGTTGTTTCATATTAAGTCTCGGGACAATAACCTCTAAGGAAAGCAGGAAGGCAGGAGGGGGGTTATTTTAAAATCTCCTGCTTTCCTGCTTTCCTTAGCGGAAAAACTGCCCGAGCGAACTAAAGGCTGAGTTCTAAGATACCTGCGACGAGATCGGGGTGCCGGTCGCGGTGGCCATTACAGCGTCGGGGTGATGCTCGGTGTTGGTTGAATCCGGTGATGTCTCCGCGGTCGGGGAATGCGAATTTTCAACCTTTGGGTGAGGCAGAGGGGCTCCGTTGAACCCGGGGATTCTCCCCTTGGACCCGGGGATTCTCCCCGGGCTTATATGTTGAACCCCTTTGGGGTTCTTTGGCGTGGACCCCGAAGGGGTCCTACATCTCAGCCCCGGGTTTTAACCCGGGGTTATAGATCATTCCAACCCAACCCCCCGCCCCGCATTCTGCGGGGCAACATCTTAACCACAGGTTCCACCTGGGATATATATCATCTCACCCCACCGAAGCACAAAGCAAGACCTGACCCTATTCTATTTCTGCCACAAAGGCACGAAGACACTAAGAAAAATCAGAAAAATAAGGCAAAATGTAGTTAATACTCCTTCAATTCTTTTCTTTCTGCCTTAGTGTCTTTGTGGCAAAAAAGTTGCGAAGCTATGTTCTAATAATCGTAGTCACTGCCGCCGATGAACTCTCGCAGGAGGGCTTTCTTCGGGACGCAGGAATCATCCTCTACCACGGTAATTCCATCCAGAAGACGATATACGCGTTCCGCGCGGAGATAAGCGTCCCTTTTTCCGGGATCTGATTCATACTTATCCATCGCCTCTTTCAGGGAGTTAAAGGAGTATTTCTTATGGATCGGCAGTTCGTAGGCCAGAGCGCCGTTAACCACAAAGTCGGTCTCGGTGATGAAGGGGACAATATATGCCATCTCACTCTTGCGGACATAATGCCAGTGTCCGATCGTATCTACCGGGGAATAACTCCGGTGCCAGCTATCCCGAATCATCCGTCTTAATAAACGGATGTCGGTCCAGCGGGTCCATTCCCCGTTGATATCTTTCATCTGGGAGAGGGTCTCGATATAGAGTTTGAACTTGTTCTCCCGGGGGACACTCTCGGTCATCGGTCCGAAGAGGCCATGGAGGCTGTCGATCAGGATAATCTCATCATCATTGAGATGGAGCGGTACTGTCTCTTCCTGGCGGAGCCCGGACTTAAAATCATAAATAGGCATCTGAATCTCTTTCCCGGCCAGCAGATCGCTGAGGTGTCTATTGATCAGGGGTAGATCCAGCGCCTGCGGGGTCTCAAAGTCATAGTCCCCGTATTCATCCTTGGGATGCACATCCAGATTAAAAAAATAATTATCGAGAACCATCGGGATCAGTTTCAAATTCTTCGCCCGCAGCCGTTCCGCGATCTTGTTGGTGGTCGTGGTCTTACCCGAGCTCGATGGACCGGCAACGATAACCAGCCGTACCGGGTCGTCATAATCGAGGATAGTCTGAGCGGCAAGCTCGGTATACCATTCGTATCGTTTATTAGATTCTTCCACCAGTTCTGGAAAAGTTCCGTCCGCTATCCGGTTGTTGAGTCCCTGGATAGTATCGACTCCATGTTCCACGTACCAGCGCTGGGTTCCTTCAATAACCTGCATGGGGATGTTCTTCTTAAACTCGTTATTTGAGTTATCTGTATTCATAGTTATGACTCCTATATTTAAATTATCGTTGATCTGTGAACGATCATGCTGATCGAATAGCGCAATCGCACCATTTTAACCAGAACATAGCCCGTCGCTTTGCTCCGGGCAACTGTTCTGGAATATTGGAGTATTGGAGTGTTGGGAAGGCGCCCCCATCACTCCATTACTCCATTACTCCATTACTCCAGTATTATCTCATTTATTGTCCCGGTAATATCAATTAAGACAACCGGGATCCCGAAGTATTTCGGTCCCGATAAATTCAATTAAACAAACCGGGATCCCGAAGGATTTCGGGAGAAAATTCCGAAACAGGAACTTAGCCTGAACCACGGTAACCCGAGAATAAACACCGCGAATGATAGGTTTATCTTTGTAAGTTATTAGAATATAGCCTGTTTTGTCAAACTAAAAATATAGGGTGTGGTTTGGATGGCGGGAAATATGTGGTGGTCCCATCTACAATATGCTCGTACTGGCCACGCTGAGCTCGGGCAACTTTTCATCTTAGGAAAGCATGAAATCAGGAGAATTAAAAGCAATCCCCCTCCTGCCTTCCTGTTTTCCTTAGAGGTTATTGTCCCGAGACTTACTTTCGAGGGGCGGGCCTCGTTTATCCGCCTCGACCTCCGTCCAGGAAGCGGTCATAGTGTCTATCAGCATTTCTCTAACCCCTCGTACGGTCAGCCCGTCTATATCTCTCACTACCAGCGAGGTGCTGATGGACATGGAAGGAATATTCCTCCAGTAGAAAGTAGGGGAGGGGGGGAACCGGTAGGTATCTCCCTCGTTAATGCAGAATCGTTCGGCTTTGCGGAGAGCATCATTACGTTCTTCGGGATTCGCGTCAAAAAAACACGCCTGAAACTCCGGCGAATTCTTGAAGGCCAATACCTCGTCATCCCAGACCTTCTCCATTCCGGTAAAAAGAGATATCTCCGACTGGGTGCTCAGAACGATTCGTTCTTCATTCGGAGCTGTCCCGGTTAGAAATGAATCCCGGCTGATAATATGCTCAAGTTCGATCGGGGGAAGATGGATGAAGATACATAGCTGTACTTCTCCCTCTTCCAGTGTTCTGTCAATTTTGACGGTTAACTCTACCGGGAGGTAGATAAACGCCGAACGGGAATCCTCGGTCTTTTCTCCCCGTTTGATCGGGACTTTTCTTAAGGTTAATCGTGCTCCTGTGAGATCACCGCCGGGATATGGTTGATCAGGACGACAGGTGAGTTCCTGGTCTCCGATCGGATCTTCAGTCTCCAGGATCAGATAATCCGGGCCATCGGTTACCGCCGCCGGTGGTGAGGCAAGAATCAACCCGGATAATATAATTGGAAAAAGAGAAGATATCATAATCGAGTGGGAATATTATCAGATATTAATTTAGAAGAAATATGTCGTATTTGGTTCAAAACTAAATTAGCGCGAAGCGCTAATTTATTGCCTGAATGGCGGTGATGGCAATGCCGGCAACGATATCTCCGGATGAACACCCCCGGGATAAGTCATTTACCGGGCGGGCTATCCCTTGAAGAATAGGTCCATAGGTATCTGTTCCACCCAACCTATGCGCAATCTTATAGGCGATATTTCCGGCGCTGAGATCCGGAAAAATAAATATATTGGCCTCTCCCTTCAATGGACTGTCCGGGCATTTTATTTCGGAGACAGCAGGGACAAATGCCGCGTCGAACTGTAATTCCCCGTCAATCAAATACTCCCCCTGATATACTTCCGCCAGCCGTTTCTCCGCGAGTTTCACGGCTTTTCGCATCTTTTCTACATCTTCTCCCTTGCCTGATCCCCTGGTGGAATAGGAGAGAAGAGCTATCTTAGGGATTAATCCGAATAATTTCGCGGTTAAAGCGGTGGATAAGGTGATCTCAGCCAGTTGCTCCGGGTCGGGGTTTTCGTTCAGTCCGCAGTCGGCAAAGAGCAGAATCTTTTCATCCTTGATAATAAAAAATGTGCTGGAGACAATGTTTATCCCCGGGTAGGTTTTGATAATCTGAAGAGCGGGACGGATAATATTGGAAGTGGCATGGGCAACCCCGGCAACCAGACCGTCCGCCTGGTTTAATTTGAGCATCATCATCCCGAAATAGACCGAATCTTTAAGAAGTTTCCGGGCGTTCTCAAGCGTCAATCCCTTATGCTTGCGCAGTTCATAAAACTCAGCCGCGTAAGGATCAATCCGGCCGGGATCCGCCGGATTGATAATAGATATCGCGGAAGAATCAACCTCCATCTCTTCGAGGACGGATCTTATCCCGACCTCATCTCCGAGTAGAATCAAGTTGGCGGCAGCCTCCTCAATGATTATCTTAACAGCCCCCAATATCCGGGGATCATCCCCTTCGGGGAGAATGATTGTCTTCCTCTCCGCCCGGGCGGATCTTAATATATTTCGCAGGAATTCCGACATAAACTAGCTCCCTATGGTCGCTATTTTAGTTTTGAACCAAGTCCATCATTCTTACAATATCACAGATCTTATATTCACATACAAACATTTCCGAGTTTATTCTCCGGGCCTGGTATGTTACTGTTTTTTTCATATTATCTCGCTGCTTCGGAATTTCAATAAATCTGCCACAAAGGCACAAAGACACTAAGAAAAACGTAAGAAAGAATAAAAAACGTTGTTATTGCATCTTGAAATATTTTCTTTGTGTCTTTGTGTCTTAGTGGCAAAAAAACTTGCGAAGCTAAGTTCATATAAAAATTATAGTTGGAATGATCGAAATCTTTTCCAGCATTGCATCAATAAAATAACGTTAGTCTTGGTTCAAGACTAAATTAGCGACCATAGGGAGCTAATTTATTGTGAAACTGATTGTAGCAAAAAAAGCCGGATTCTGCATGGGAGTGAAGCGGGCCCTGGAGATGGTTCTGGACCGGGCCCGGGAGGAGAATAATGATATCTTTACCTATGGACCCATGATCCATAACCCCCAGGTGGTATCCCTGCTCTCACTGAAAAAGATCTCATCCAGTCGTGATCTTGATGATTTCTCCGAGGAGGTAGTCTGCTTTATCAGTGCTCACGGAATCTCTCCCGAAAGAAGAAAGTCCCTTAAAGCAACCGGGGCCTGCATCTGTGATGCCAGTTGTCCGGATGTGGTGAAGGTTCAGGGGATAATCAAAAAATACGCGCTAAAGGGATATTCAACGGTCATATTCGGAGATCGGGGCCATACGGAAGTTGAGGGGTTGCTGGGATTCTCGGCAGGCAACGGGATGGTGATAAACAGCGTTGCAGAAGTAGATGAATTACCTCCTCTGGAAAAAGTCTGCCTGGTCTCCCAGACCACCCGAAATATGGATGAATTCAGAAGAGTGGCAGATGCAGTTCGGGCGCGATTTCAGGAAGTAGAGGTCTTTAATACCATCTGCTCTTCTACGCTCAGCCGCCAGGAGGAGGTAATCGAGATAAGCGAAAAGGTCGACGCGATGGTGGTAGTGGGGGGAAAAAATAGCGCTAATACCGCGCGGCTTTCTCTTATTGCCGGTGAATTCGTTCCGGTCTTTCAGGTGGAGACTGCCGAGGAACTGAATATGGACGAACTCAGCCGCTATCATACAGTCGGTGTGACGGCGGGAGCATCGACGCCGAACTGGCTGATTCAGGGAGTGGTTGATCATCTTCGGGGCTGGACCTGGAGGAAGAAGAACCTGCCTCTGCGCTGGCTTTACAGCGTCGCGGCAGTGATCGTAAAAGCCAACTTTTTCATCGCTTTCGGCGGCGCCTGTCTGACCGCCGCCGCGATGCGGCTCCTGGGTATTCAGATCCTCTGGCCGGCGCTGCTTCTCTCATTCAGTCTCTTTCTCTCCATATATAATCTGAATATCTTCGCTGATCAGCCGGCAATTTTCTTGAACCAGCCGTCTCGATATCGCTTCTTCCATAATAACCGGCTGATCTTGCGCTGGCTTAACGCGCTCTCTCTGGCAACGGCCTTTGTCTGCGCCGCGTTCCTGGGAGTGGGTCCCTTTCTTCTGACAGTTATCACTCTCCTCTCCGGATTAGCATACAGCTCCACTATCTTGCCATCATCTTTCCCGGGAACCAGACTGAAGAACCTGACCGGTTTGAAAGAGTTTTTAAGTTCCCTGGGGTGGGGGGTGGTGGCGGTTCTGGTCCCGGCCGCGGCGACCGGGCCAGACCGCCCCTCAGTTGTTGCCATCATAGTAGTCTTCCTCTTCGTATTCAGCATTATGTTCGTCCGATCGACTCTATTTGCTATCCGTGATATTCAAGGAGACCGGCTGGTCGGGAGAGAGACACTGCCGGTGGTATTGGGGGTGGAGCGGACCAAGATCGTTCTTCTTTTCCTGATCACATTAAACGCGCTGGGGTTGATTGTGGCCGGTATCCTCGGCTGGGTTCCGGTCTCCGGTTATTACTACCTGGCGGTTATCGCGTATGGTTGTCTCTATCTTATTCTCTACCACAAAAGAATCCTTTACCGGGGATTGGTCCATGAAGTTCTGGTAGATGGACAGCTCATATTAGCCGGTCTGATCGCGGGACTATTTCGATGAGGGCTACAGTCCGTCAATCTATCCTGGGGCCATTGCGGTTAAAATGGAAGGGAGAAGAATTAGCCGGATTAACTCTGCCATCTTCCCCTCCCTCTGATATCACCGAATTGAAAATCCGCGAGCCGGGAGAGGATTGGTGTGATATATTAAATTTAAAGGGGACCCCACTGGTGAATGAAGGAGGAGGTTCCTTTGAATGGGATGTCTGGCAATGCGCGAAGAGAATACCTTTCGGAGAGACCCGATCATACGGATGGATTGCCCGGGAGATCGGTAACCCCGGCGCGGCCCGGGCGGTCGGCCGGGCGCTGGGAGCCAACCCCTGGCTATTGCTTGTTCCCTGTCACCGGGTAATTCGGAAGGATGGGAGTATCGGAGGATTCAGTTCCGGCCTTAATTGGAAACGTTATCTGCTGAAATGCGAGAATCTTATTTTTGCTTCGCAAAAATAAGAGTTTGTAAACATTGAACCAACATTACCGAAAAATATTAAATTAACTTCGTGTAATTCGCGTAATTCGTAGTTCATTTAGATTTTTTTAGCGAAGACTCGCGGTTTAATTAGTTGTGAAGCTAGGCCGTACTCGAAAAGGTATTTTTAACATTCTGTGCTAAAAAAACTAAATATTCACCACGAAGGTCACGAAGAACACGAAGAAAAACAAAGAAAACAGATCGGAAGAGCGTCGTGTAGGGAAAGAGTGTAGATCTCGGTGGTCGCCGTATCATTAAAAAAAAAAAAAAGA
>CAKZYZ010000368.1 GCA_937885075.1 uncultured bacterium
TCACCACGAAGGTCACGAAGAACACGAAGAAAAACAAAGAAAACTATGGAATTTTCCTTTGTTTCTTCAAATTCCTTCGTGAACTTCGTGTTCTTCGTGGTTTAAAAGGCTTTTCGAGTAAGGTCTAACTAAGGCAGGACTGAAGTCCTGCACTACGAGTTTGCGCCGAAGGCGCTAAGTTCTTGCCAGGTATGGGCCGGGATAAACCGATCGGTCCGTTCCCGTGACTTTATCTCCACGATCAACTCCTGTAAATCATGGGCCCGATCAATATCGGAGAGCTCCGGCAGAAGGCGATAGTTGCACTGTTGCCGGCGGAGAATAGATACGGTATCTCTTAATACCTTATCACCTCCCCACAAGATACCGGAGAAGAGTTCCGGCATCGGTCTTCTCAGACCAATCAGATAGTATCCTCCATCCCGGCATGGTCCCAGGACTGCCGGATGCTCCGCCACCGCCTCTCGGGCTTCTTCCAAAATATCCGGCGAGAGCAGAGGAATATCCGAACCGATTAAAATAACTTTATCATAACCCAGTGAGAATTGCTTTAAAAAAGCGCGCTCCATTCTCTTCCCCAGATCCCGGCCCTGCTGGGGGAAAAGCGCGGAGGGACCGCCGGATATCCGGGCGAAATATCTTCCGGCATCAGCCGGGGTATAAGCCACGGCGAAAGGGTGATAAAGCCTGTTCAGGGAAGAAAGGATATCTTGCAAAAACGCCCGATAGATCCGGGCCGCTCCAGCCACGCCGATCCCTTCCGCCAATCGGGTCTTTACCTTCCCCGGTTCGGGTTTTTTCGCGAAGAGAATATAGTTTGTCTTTTCTTCCATAGAACTTAGCTTCGCAACTTTTTTGACAGGATTAACAGGATTTACAGGATAAAAAAAGAAATGATTCAGGTGAAAGATTGAACGAGCCATCTTTCTTTATAATTGCCCCAAGGTCCTTGTCTCCACCAGCCTCCGGTCGCACGGTCTTAATCGGGAAAAATTTATCGGAGTTTCTTGATGTTTACTACTTTAATTGTAACACGGAGAAATTATATTATACCATTATTTATTTGAATGATATATGCTTACTCGTTGCTTCGGAATCTCAATAACCCCTAAGGAAAGCAGGAAGGCAGGAGGGTGAGTATTTTAATTTTCCTGATTTCCTGCTTTCCTTAGAGGAAAAGTTGCCCGAGGAGAAGCCGAGGGCTAAGTTCCTGCTTCGGAATTTCAATAAATATGCCACAAAGGTACTAAGACTCTAAGAAAGCTTAGAAAATAAGAAAATATATAGTTGCACCTTTCATTCTTTTCTTAGTGTCTTTGTGTCTTAGTGGCAAAAAAAGTTGCGCCGGAGGCGCTATGTTCTAATAGGGGTAATATATCTGAACATACCATCTCGTATTGGACTCTAATATATAAATAAACCGATTAACTGTCCGATCTGCCATAGCAGATACATGATCAAATCTAATAACACAGAAAATAAAGTCGGGGGTGTTAAAATGTTAAACAACAAAATAACCGGCCTGCGGGCCATGGAAATTCTTGATTCAAGAGGTAATCCTACAGTAAGGGTTTATGTGGAACTGAGTGACGGTACAGAGGCAGTGGCTTCTGTTCCTTCCGGGGCCAGTACCGGCGAGAACGAAGCCGTTGAATTGCGTGATGGCGACAAAAAACGCTATGGCGGAAAAGGTGTGTTAAAAGCCGTTGAAAATGTTAACAAAGTAATTGCACCGGCCTTGATGGGCATGCATGCACACGAACAGGCTGCCCTTGACCTGAAAATGATCGAAATGGATGGCACCAGGAATAAATCTAAACTGGGGGCCAATGCCATTTTGGGGTGTTCCATGGCTGTGGCCCGGGCCGCGGCCGATTCGGCCCGTATTCCGTTGTACCAGTATCTTGGTGGTGCCGGGGCCCGCCGCATCCCCGTTCCCTGTATGAATATTATGAACGGCGGGGCACACGCGGATAACAGCGTGGATATTCAGGAATTTATGGCTGTCCCCCTTGGCGCACCCAATTTCCGTGAAGGGTTGCGTTATGTGGCAGAAACGTTTCACACTTTAAAAGGAATTTTGAAAGATCGTGGCCTTTCTACCGGAGTAGGCGATGAAGGTGGTTTTGCCCCCAACCTCGACAGCAACGAAGATGTGATTGAAACCATTATCTCGGCCATCGAAAAAGCCGGTTACAAACCCGGAAAAGATATTGCCATTGCCATTGACAGTGCCGCCAGCTCTTTCTGCACGGACGACAAAGATCATTATGACCTCAAATGGTCGGGAGCCGGTAAAATGGACAGCAACGGTCTGATTAAAATGTCGGAAGAATGGGTTTCAAAATATCCCATCGTACTCTGGGAAGACCCGTTGGCCGAAAATGACTGGAAAGGGTTTAGAAAATTTACCGAAAAACTCGGTGGCAAAATTGAAGTAGTAGGTGACGATATTTTTGTAACCAATACCGAATACATTGCCCGCGGCATTAAAGAGGGAACTGCCAATTCCGCATTGATCAAACTGAACCAGATTGGATCGGTGACCGAAACCATCGAAGCGGTACGGATGTGCCGCGATGCCGGCTGGCGATATTTCATTTCGCACCGCTCGGGCGAAACTTCCGATACTTTCCTGGCCGACTTTGCTGTAGCTATGGATGGTGGTCATTTAAAAACAGGCTCTGCCAGCCGGAGCGAGCGTTTGGCCAAATACAACCGACTGCTGGAGATTGAGCAGGAACTTGGTAAGACCTCTTTCTACTACTGGGAATAAATTTATCTAATATCCTGATAGAATCGGACCAATTGGGCCGGAGCGACACCCAGGCGAAAAAGGATAGGCAGGGTCTTGAGCTTGATAAAGTTTCTTAATATATCTTTCTCCCAGCGCCGGCCCGATACCCTTACCACAGCATCCAATCGGATAATTCTCCCGGCCCGGTGAAGGCGGCGAGAGAATTCCAGATCTTCCATAATCGGGTAATCCTTAAAACCCCCCAGCTCTTCAAAGACCTTCTTTTTTACGAATACCGCCTGGTCACCGTAAGGATAGCGGGCAAACCGGGAACGCCAATCGGCTGTCTTGATCAGGAGCCGAAAAAGCCGGGACCGCCGGGAGGTGATTACCGTCTTTATCTTAAAGCACCCCCCCATCGCCCCCGGTTCTTTTATAGCCGAGCCGATCAGCTCTCCGGCGCCTTCCGGCAGCTCGACATCGGCATGGAGAAAGAGGAGGATCGAGGCCGCCGCCTCCCTGGCCCCCCGGTTCATCTGAGGACCGCGACCGGGAGGAGAAGAGAGGACTATGACCCGGGGGAAACCGCCAGCGATTTCAATGGTCTTATCCCGGCTCCCCCCATCCACCACGATTATTTCCATCTCTTCCGGTGTAAAGATTTTTCGGACCCGGGAGAGTGTCCGACCGATGGATTTCTCCTCATTCAGAACCGGAATAATGATACTGAGTTCATAGTTATTCATAAGATAAACCTGATAATTTTAGCTCAATTCATAGCCCGGCGCATATTATAATAGCCGAAACCCGGCGAACTGCCCACAATATATATTTGTAAGCTTTCTGAACAGTTAACGTCTTGACGTTGTAACGTTGTGGTGCTATTCTAGATCAACAATGGAGGTACTCATGAGTAGATTAACGAAACGGGCAACGGTCTATCTGGAACCCGTTCTTCACAAGGCCCTGCGGCTGAAGTCAGTGGAAACATCACGATCCGTATCGGAACTGATCAATAACGCCGTGAGTAATGAACTGGCGGCAGACGCCGCGGATCTGGCGGCGTTTGAGGAGCGGAAGAACGAACCTACCGTCGAGTTTGAGGAATTCGTGAAAGGGCTTAGACGCGATGGAATATTATAGAGTCATCGTCAAAAAGTCCGTTTCGAAGGACCTCAAGAAAATTTCGAAAAAAGACGTCAAACGGATCATCTTTGCCATACAAGCACTCGCGAGTGATCCGCGACCACCACAGGCAATAAAACTCTCTGGAGAGGACCGGTATCGCCTTCGGAAAGAGAACTATCGTATCCTCTACTCAATCGCGGATGAGATACTTACTGTATGCGTGGTCAAAGTTGGTAATCGCCGAGATGTATACCGATAGAAAAATAATTATTAGTTTAAAAGGCTTCCTTCTCCCGGTACTCGGACTGATGACTGTCTGTTCCATTATAAGCAATACCGCCGCCGCGGCAGAGGAAAATCCTATGGGATACAATAAATTAAACTCAGCGGAAGAGAGGGTTATCGTTCACAAGGAAACCGAAAGGCCCTTCTCCGGTAAGTATTATCAAAATAATGAAACGGGGGTATATCTTTGTAAAAGATGCGGCGCGCCGCTCTACCGGTCGCAGGATAAGTTTGATTCCCATTGCGGCTGGCCCAGTTTTGACGATGAAATCCCCGGAGCGGTAAAACGCGTCCCCGACGCCGATGGCAGTCGGACCGAGATTATCTGTAATAACTGCGGGGCGCATCTGGGCCATGTCTTCACCGGAGAAAAGATGACGGAGAAAGATACCCGGCATTGCGTTAACTCCATCTCATTGAATTTTGTCCCCGCCCTGTCGGAAGAAAAAACGGAAAGAGCCTATTTCGCCGGGGGTTGCTTCTGGGGGACGGAATATTATTTTCAGAAGGCCGACGGGGTGATCTCCACCCGGGTCGGCTATATGGGAGGAGAGAAGCAAGACCCCACCTACCGGGAGGTCTGCGGCAAAAAAACCGGTCACGCCGAGGCTATCGAAGTTGTCTATGATCCGTCCATAACAACTTTTGAGGAACTGGCCCGATTATTCTTCGAAATCCACGACCCCACCCAGATCAACCGTCAGGGGCCGGATATCGGAGAGCAGTATCGATCGGCGATATTTTATCGGAACGAAAAGCAGAAAGAGATCGCGGAAAAACTGATCAAGATCCTGGAAGGCAAAGGCTATGAGATAGCCACGGAACTGACCCCGGCTGATACCTTCTGGGAAGCGGAGGATTATCACCAGGACTATTATAGTAATCGGGGGGGGGAGTCCTTACTGCCATACCAGAAAAGAAAGATTTTGAGTAAGGTATAACCAAGGAACCACGACATGACAGAAAATAAAACAGTTGAAAATCTCCTGGATCATTCGTCGGCTATCGAGAAGGAGATGGTCACGTTCTACTGCCGGATGAGGCGGATATTTTCTCACATGCCCGAGGCGGAAGAGCTCTGGACCAGACTCAGGGATGATGAGATCACTCATATAATACAGCTGGACCAGATCAAAGAGTCGCTCTCCCCCGACCAGCTCGCCGCTCCAGCGGACAGATCCATGATTGAGCAAGCCGAGCGTGTACTCAAATTTATGGATCCGGAGCGCTGGGAAGAGATTGGAGATTTGGATGACGCGGTTGAGTTGGCAAATGCATATGAGAACTCAGAGGCCAACCGGATATTTTCATTCCTGGCAGAGAGATATATTGCCCGGGCGGATCGGAAGAAGTTTATCGAGGCGATCATCAACGAACATCTGGAGAGATTAATATCCCTCCCCGCTGGCATCGACGCCTCTGAAGCCAGAAAACGTATCCCCGCCAAGAAGATTCAACTTTAACCCGGGGACGCCCCTCCATTCACCTTCTAAAGATCCTCAGGATAGAAAGGAGAATAATAGCTCCGACCAGCGCGGTGACCAGAGATCCGATCAGACTCTCGGTCTGGATCCCCAGTAGTTTGAAGAGGAAGCCACCCAGGATCGCCCCGACCACACCGGTTGCCAGGGCGCCGATCAGTCCGAATCCTCTCCCCCTCATGATCCGGCCGGCCAGCCAGCCGGCCGCCAATCCGATGATAAGAAACCAGACCGTCTCCATCTCTATCCCTCCTCCGACATTGTTTTGATGAAGCTGTCGGCCTCGGCGATGGAGGCTTCCATCTCCTTGACCAGCATAGCCACATCCTCCTCCACCGCGGTCAGTTCATCCTGAAGCGACGTGATCGCCTTGGCGTTCAGGTTGTGTTTCAGGTAGAGAACCTGATCGCGGAAGACCACCAGGACCGGTTCCATCTTCTCCTCCGCCCGGCGCATGGCCGCGTCCAGCTTATCATACTGGCGGCGGGTTTCGTATAGCTTCTTCTCACTGGACCGGCGGAGCTTCCGGCTGGAGTATTGATTTAGTTCATCTTCCCACTCATTAAAGAGCGCATCCGCCACATCCTCAACATCGTTGATCCGGGTCCGCACCTTCTCGGACTTATCCTCGCAGCGCTCCAGCTCCCGCTTCATCTCTTTATACTTCAACTCCAGGTCGCCCCCCCGGAAGCCCGTGACCTCGGTGAACTTCTCCAGGGCCGTCTGGAACTGCTCCTTGGCTTCCGCCTGGCTGTCCCGCGCCTCCTCGACATTATCCTTCAGGATATCCCTCTTGTGGACCCCGAAGCTCTCCATGGTCTTGTAATACGCCGATTGACAGCCCGGGAGAGCGAATAAAAGACAGATTAAGGCGGAAAATAATCCAAATCTTCTCATAGAAATACCTCTTACTAAATTGGTTAACCTAAATTATCTCACCAACTCTACGTAAACTTTCAGTGAACCTCATCGCCCCGTGCTCGTAGCGGCGACCTTCAGGTCGCCACTAATGGCAGCCTGAAGGCTGCCGCTACGAGAGAACGAGGTTCACTGAATGCTTACAGTTCTTCTTCAACCCGGGCGAGAATTTCCGGGATATCGGATTCGGTTACACCGGAGAACCAGATTTTTTGGGGATAGATTATGACATTGGGGCCATGCGGACAGAGCCCCAGACAGCCGCATTCCGATACCCTTATCCGGTCCGCCCAGCCCCGGATCTTTACTTCTTTCTTCAGGATGGATTTAACCTCCGGGCTATTACCGTCAGCGCAGGATTTTCGCTCCCCCTGACGGGACTTTACACAGACAAATATGTGACAGATATAAGGAGCTGATTGTTCATTCGCCATCTTCTTTTTTTACTCCTTTGGATCTGGAGACCTCAGCGTTTCTACAGCGGCCCGGACCGCGTTCTCAATGCCCTCATAGCCGGTACAGCGGCAGAGGTTGCTCTCCAGCCACATTCGAATCGTCTCCTTATCCGGATCGGGATGCGCCTGGAGTAAGGCGAAGGAGTTGACAATAAATCCGGGCGTGCAGAAACCGCACTGGTAACCAGCCTCATCCAGAAACGCTCTCTGAACCACTGTATTCGAGATCCCCTCGATGGTGGTAATTTCGGTGCCCTCCGCTTCGACCGCGAGAATCATACAGGACTTAACCGGTCTTCCATCCAGCAGAACCGTGCAGGCACCGCAGTCGCCATTCTCACAGCCGGCCTTGGCGCCCGTCAGACCCAGATGATTCCGTAGAATCTGCAGCAGCGTATCCGCGGGACGGACCTGAACCTCCCGACTCTCTCCGTTCACCCGCAGGAGAATGGAAACTGTACCCTGGTACTTTATCATTTGATATTCCTTGCTCTGCCTCGCCATAGCTTTAGCGGCGGCGGGTTGGATATTCAGTTCCCCTTAGCCGGTTTAATTCTTCCACAGATCTTTTGACAGTACCACAATATGACTGATAACCTCATTCTCTCCCTCTCAATTCTCCCAACGCTTGAGCAATAGATCGCTCCAGTAGCATCTGTCGATATGGACCCCCGGCCCGCATATCCTCCGAAAACGAATAAGGAATCGCGGCGATAGCCCGGGCTGGTTTGTCGGTCAACCTGACGGCACTGTCATTGAGCACAGCCTCAGCTTCCCGGGCCCGGAGCGGGAACCCATACGCCCCCGTCACCGCCATCCGGATTAAGCCGTTAATACTAAGAAAGCAGGCCATCACCAGCGGATAATCGAGCCTTGTCTTCGTCACATCCCGGCGGTAGTACCAGGGTCCAACCGCCGCTTCTTTCTGGATCAGCAACTGAACCAGCAGTTCGCCGGGTGCGAGCTTCAGTCGCTTCGAGAATAGATCCGAGAGCGGCACCACGCGTTCCCCGCCGGGACCCGCGAGACGAACCAGGGAATCCGCCAGGAGAAACGGAAGCACTGTCTCCCGGTAGGGAAGACGGCCGGCAATATTTCCTCCCAGGGTAAGGCGGTTGCGGACGGTATGATCAACAATTCCTGCCGCGCGGGAGAGCAGGGGATAAGAACCGCTCTCCGCAACCTCGTTCAGTGTCAGGGCTGATCCGAAGACAATCTCATCTCCATCTTCATCGAGACGGAGGCATTCGGGGATCCGTTTGATATCAATCAAAGCGCCCGGCTTGATCGTCCCCTGCCGGCAGAATGTAGTGATCTCGGTGCCGCCGGCCAGGTACAGAGGGTGGAGGCCATCCTTCTCGGCCATGGTATAAGCCTCGATCGCCTCCGCCAAATTTGCCGGACGGTAATAAGTAAAATTGTTAGGTATCATGTTGTGTGGGTAGATATTCTTTGATATTTTGGTCAGCCGCTCCGCCATAGCTGCGACGGCTGGATTGAGATTTATTTGTCATTTGGTGCCTGGGATTTGAGATTTATTCTCCCCCTTGCTCCTGGATCAGTCCCCACACCTTTTCGGGGGTGATGGGAAGAAAATCAACCGGACGGCCGATGGCCCGGGAGACCGCGTTGGCCAGCGCGCCGGGAATACCGAGGACACCCTGCTCCCCCAATCCCCGGGCGCCGCAGGGGCCGTCACCCTGGGGCGTCTCGACAAAGGAGACGTCATATTCAGGCTGCTCACCAAACCGGGGTGTCTTGAAATCCCGCAACCGATAGTTCAAGGGCCGCGCTTTCTTGTCAAAAATAAACCCCTCGGTGGTGGAATAGCCGAGGGCCATCCCTATCGACCCGACTACATTGCCCCGGGCCAGCAGGGGATTGATGACCTTACCCACATCCATCGCGCAGACCGCCTTCAAAACCTGGTAGGAACCGTCGGAGAGATCCACCTCGACTTCAACCGCCTCGGCGCCCAGAGTCCACTCCAGCGCCGGGGTGCCCTCACCGGTCTCCGGATCGAGACCGGTCAGACCTCGTGAGATATACTTCCCCCGCCCGATAACCTGGCCGCCGATGGATGAACCGTCAGGATACTGGTAACCTAACACCACTTTACCGAGAACCAGCCCGCGATCGGGGTCATCCCGGAGAAAGACCCGGCCGCCCTGGACTTCCAGGTCATCCACCGGGCTGCGGAGGGGTTCCGAGGCGATCCGCTTGATCTGATCGATGGCGTCATCCGCCGCCGCGATTGCCGCCCGCCCGGCCATGAAGAGCGATCGACTGGCCGCGGTCGCCCAGTCATGGGGAGAGAGACGGGTATTGATATCATAGTTAACATAGACCTTGTCGGGATCGATCCCGAATCGCCCGGCAACGATCTGGGCAATGCCGGTATAGGTACCCTGCCCGATCTCGATGATCCCCGAACTAAGGTTGATGCCGCCGTCCGCGTTGAAGGTGAGCACCA
>CAKZYZ010000369.1 GCA_937885075.1 uncultured bacterium
TGAAGAAACAAAGGAAAATTCCATAGTTTTCTTTGTTTTTCTTCGTGTTCTTCGTGACCTTCGTGGTGAATATTTAGTTTTTTTAGCACAGAATGTTAAAAATACCTTTTCGAGTACGGCCTAGCTTCGCAACTTTTTAGACAGGATTAACAGGATTTACAGGATAAAAACAAATGATTCAGGAGAGAAGCCATCTATTTATCCTGTTGATCCTGTTATCCTGTCTAAATATAGAGTTTATTGAAATTCCGAAGCAGGAACTTAGCTAATTCTCAATCACGACTAATTGACACGAAGATGCCAGGAGACAAAGAAGAGGTAACCATCCCATTTCTTTTCTTAGTGCCTTTGTGTCTTAGTGGCTATAATATAGCCTTGAGGTTATGCCATGAATGAAGAGAGCAATATAAAACAGAAGATCGATCTTTCGGTTCTGATTCCGCTCTATAATGAGAGGGATAATCTCCGTCCTCTTTTTCAGAAGATTACCGAGGTTCTGGATGGGCAAGAACTCGAATGGGAAGTGATCTTTGTGGATGACGGAAGTGATGATGGTTCCGCGGATATCATCAGAGATATTGAGGAGTCTTCATCCCGGGTGAAAGTGGTCTCCCTGAGAAGAAATTTCGGCAAGTCCGCCGCTCTCGATACCGGTTTTCAGGAGACCGCGGGGAAGTGGGTGGTTATCATGGATGCTGATCTTCAGGATGATCCCGAGGAGATCCCCGGTCTGATTGAGATGCTATCAGATGGCTATGACCTGGTTTCGGGTTGGAGGTTCCACCGTCAGGACCGTTTTATCAAGAAGTACACTTCGCGGATTTACAACTGGGTTACCTCAAGCATGTCGGGGATAAAGCTCCATGATTTCAACTGCGGCTTGAAAGCGATGGTTAAAGAAGTCCCGGGAAGTATCTCCCTCTATGGAGAACTTCATCGCTATATACCGGTGCTGGCCTACTGGAAAGGTTTCCGGGTCACCGAGAAGAAAGTCACACATCATCCCCGTGCCTTCGGGGAGAGCAAGTTTGGAATGTACCGTTTTTTTGCCGGATTCATGGATATGCTGACCGTTATGTTTCTCACCCGGTACGCGAAGAAACCACTCCACCTATTCGGCGGCGCCGGCCTGATATTATTTGTAGTGGGACTTTTAATTAATGGCTACCTGGTAATGTTGAGCCTGCTGGGCGTGGACTTTATCCGGGTCCGCCCGCTCTTGTTCCTGGGAATTCTTCTGATGCTGATTGGGTTCCAGCTTATCTCCACGGGCCTGCTGGGAGAGATGATGGCGATGTCACTCAACCGGAAGAAAGGGCAGGATGTTATTCGGAAGCCATAAGATATTTGCTTACGCCGTTCTCACGATCTTTTTTATTTCGGTGGTAGTCTTCGGTCTGGGCGGATATTATGCCGGTCTGGGCTCGGATCCTTACGGCATCGTCCACTTCGCGGATCATCTGGCCCGGGGGAAGATATACAGTGATTTCCCCGTCTATAACTGGTTTAAGCAAGATTGGAGACCGGGAGAATCTCACTTTGTTCTTCACGGGAATTATGTTCTCAGTGAAGGGAAGATGATCTGTAAGTACACGATCGGCTTTCCCCTCCTCCTGGCGCTATCGATAAATATCTTTGGGTCCGGGTCGGTATATTACGCCAACGTATTTATCTTATTGATCCTCCTCTGGTTCCATTTCAAATTGGCGCGGGTGATCTTCTCCGATCGCCCTGACGGACTCCTGCTCTCGGTACTATCCGCGATACTTCTGATGGTAATGATCAGCCGCCTCTGGAGCCTGTCGTTAAGGCCCTCCCGTGATCTTTCGGCGCTGATGTTTATCCTGGCCGGTTGTTATCTGGGTGTCATGGCTCTGCGGCGACTATCCCGGATCAACTTTTTCTATCTGATCTCCGGCGCTTTCTGTCTCGGCTTTTCCGCTTCGATCAGGTTCCCCAATATCCTGGTGGGAGTTCCCGCCATCGGGTACCTGATGGCCCGGATGGCGGGGAAGTTGAAATTTACCAGATATATCGCGGTAGTGATAGTGGCGCTTATCTTTTTTTCGGCCGGCCTGGGACCGGCCTTTGTCCAGAACTATCTGGCCACCGGGGAGCCGCTGAAGCCGCCCCGCCCGGAGATCGTTGAACGAAATGCTCTGAATGAGAAGGAAGAACCTCTCCCCCCTCCGTTCTGGCTTGGTTTATTCCCGCGACCGATAAGGCCCCTTCTGGATTTAAGAGATCCGACCCCTCCGCCGCTCTGGCTTGGTTTCTTCAAGACTACCGCGCCGGATACCGCCGCGTATTTCTGGAGGTTATATGGGCCGCTCTTTGCTCTGTTAATCCTGATCGGATTATTTTCAGAGTGGCGCAAGCCCGAAGTAAAGTTTCTCCTTCTGGGGATCCCGTTGATATTTGTCCTCTTCTACAGCATGTGGGTACATCTGATGACCCGGTACATGCTTATAGCCCAGCCCTTCCTGATTATTCTGGCGGTGGGAGGGATCGGGAGGCTGATCCGGGGGAAGAAGCATCTCCTGATTTCGCTGGCCTTTCTGATTCTGGTGGGGATTGATACCTGGTTCCGCTGGAGGTGGCGGTATCGTTTCGGGATGGAGGACTTAAATATATTTGTATTTATCTTTGCTGTTGCCCTCTGGATTGCCGCGACCTGGAATTGGAAGAAGCTGACCGGAGCGATTCGTCTGGGGGGGTTGTCTTTGATCGTGTTGGTGTTATTTATAGCAAAATATGGTCCGGCCTGGGCCGATTCCGACCGGCTTTTTCAGCTTCCGGAAGCGCGCAGTCTGGGGGAAGATATCGATCGGGTGGTGGAGGAGGGGTCGGTGATATTCGCGACCAAGCCGGCCGCCAACTATATCGCTCTCTTTTCGAAGAGCTACTCGATCCGACCGTTCGAGATGAACCGGGTCGGCGTTGATCAGGTAGAGGGATTGAATAGAATATTGGATAAAGGGGTTAAGCTCTATCTGATAGACAGCAGCGGCTGGAAACGGGACGCGACCAAGGCTATCCCGGGATTCAGGGAATATTTCGATGTTATTCCGGTAGGCAGACTTAATATGGAGGATTACTTTCTGGAGGGAAGTTTCGGCAAACCGGTCTGCACCATCTACCGGATCAAGCGCTGGTCGGAGAGAGAGGTGGAAATTGATCTGCCGGTCCCCGATGGGGGAGGGGACTTCCTTCTGATGCTGAATGTCGGGCATCTCTGGAAAGGAGGGGACGCGGTAGATCATGGAGGGGAGAGGAAGTGGGTGACGCTCAATCTCAACGGGGATATTTTAGATCACCGGCTAAAAAACAATATTAACTTCATCCGTATCCCGGAGAATATTCTCCGCCGCCCGGTCTCCAGGCTGACGTTAACCTCGGATCTTCCCCTCCCCTCACGGATCGATTTTCGGCTTCAGCCCATCGCCGACGGATATGTGCTGGACTTAGCCGAACAACTGGGATTTCCCGATCGGAGCAGCCCGGATGGATTTAGCGAGGCTCGTCTCCGCGATGGTGATCTGGTGAGATTGGGGTGGAATACACCCGGTCGAGTTACTATCCCCACGGTCTCTCTGCCCGCTACCGTGCTGACGGTCGAGATCAAAGTAAAGAACGACCGTGATTTTCCCGAACCGGTCTGGCTGAAGGCAACGCTTTCCGGTCAGGAAATATTTAAGCGGGCTATCCCCCGGGGGTTGGGGTGGCAGAGGATCAGCATTCCTCTTCCAGAGCGGTATATCTCTTCGGCCGGGAGCGATCTGGAGCTGACCGCCTCTCCCTCGGAAGATCATCGGCTGACCGCGGGAGAGGAGCGAACCGGCGCGCTGCTCTTTGAAGAGATCGCGGTGGTAAGAAAGATCAAGACCGTTCTCCTTCCGATCCCCCGGTCCGGTTACTATTTTCTCGGTTTCTCTTTTCAGCCCGGTCGATCGGATGATTCCTGCCTCCCGAACTACCGGATCCTGGTCGATGGTAAGGAGGTCCGCTCCGGGGTCTCCCCGGGGGTCCAGAGGCTGATTCTCTCCCCGGACGATATTACCATTCCGGAGTCGGTACTGGCGGTTGCCTCTACTGAGCCCGGGTGTGATGGTCTGATCGATCCGCGGATTGTTCTCTTTCCGCTAAAAGATGAGGTGACGATTAATCTGGGAGATGAGACCGACCGGATATTTATTGATGATGGTTTCTTTGCTCGAGAGATTCATATGGATAAGCTCCCGGTGCGCTGGACCGGACAGTCCCCCCGGTTAACAGTCCCGCTCCCCCTGTCGGATGGGGGAAAATCTTATCTGCGGATAAAAGTTGTGGACCCCGGTCCTCCGCGCCGGGATGGATCGGATCTGATGGAAGTGAAGCTGGATGGAGAGTCGATTGGTTCAATCCCGCTGGAGCCGGGTGATAGGGTCTATTCATTGCCGATCCCATCCGGTGAAAACGGAGGAGAGCGGACTTTTCGCATGGCGGAGCTGGAGTTTACGGTGCCTCTCTGGTCCCCCCATGATTATCTGGGGACGGCTGACAAACGACAACTGGGGGTTATGCTGGACTGGATTAAGTTAGCGCCGTAGGCGCTAACTTGCTTTATCGGAATTTCAAGAACCCCTAAGGAAAGCAGGAAGGCAGGAGGGGAGAGTATTTTAAATTTTCCTGTTTTCATGCTTTCCTTAGAGGTAAAGTTGCCCGAACGAAGTGAGAGCTAAGTCCTTTTTAAGAATGACTATCATTTGTCTGTGGAAGCAATACTGTAGAAACTACTAATACTATGAACCGCGCGAATATTTTTCCCCGGATTCTTCTGGTCTTCATTATTTTGCTGCTGGCCGCGTATGTTCTGCTTAATTATAACGCGCTCCTCAACGCCGATAGCTATACCTACCTGATATATGCCCGCACCCTGGCCCAGGGAAGTCTATTCGGGGATGCCGGCTTTTTTGAGATATTCAAAGATCACTGGCCGGAGGGGCGGTCGATTGATCTTCATTCCGGACTCCGGCATATGATCGACGGACGGGTCTATCATGGCATCGAGATGGGTTATCCCCTGTTCATGGCCGGGGCGATGGTTCTTGCCGGTCCCGGAGCGGTATATTTTATCAATCCGATCCTGTTTATCTGGTTGGTCATTGTCTTCTTCCTGACCGTTCGTCTTATCTTCTTTAAATCTCCGCAACGCGACATATTGGCGCTGCTGAGCCTCCTTATCCTTATATTGCTCCCCCCCGATCGGCTTCTCTCTTCCGCTACCAAGATTATGCGGGATATCCCTCCCCTGACATTTATTATGACCGGTTTCTACTGCCTTCTTTACGCTCTCCGCCCGTCCCGGCACCCCGGAAGATGGCTATTTGTCGGGGCCTTCTTTCTCGGGTTGGCCACGCTGATCAGGTTTCATTACCTGATAATGGCACTGCCCTTTTTTCTATATCTGATCGTTTCTCTCCGGGCCCGGGCGAAAGAAGGATTGAAGATGGGAGCGGGCAATATTGTCTTCGCCTTGATGGGGTTGGCCGTCTTCGCTATCCCGATTATTATCAGGGATATCCTGGTGAACGGGGATCTATTTTTTACTATCCGGGTTATATTGAATCATCTCCTGGTGGGATCGGACCCCTCAAAACTATTCTCCCCGGATCACTTCTCTTCCAGCGGACTCTGGTACCTGGACTATCTGGCCCGGAATTATACGACCGGATTGCTGTTCCTGGGGGCGGTCGGCCTGATTGCCGGAATGAAGAACCGGGCCATACGGCTTCTTTTTCTTCCGGCGGCCTTACTGCATTTTCTTATATTCGCATTTTTTCGTTACCATCACAGCCGTTATCTCCTGCCGATTTACCCGTTAATCAGCTGCCTGATCGGTTACGGGATTATGGTCTCGCTGAACTGGATCGTATCAATCACCTCCCGATCTTCAGCCGGGAAATTAAAGGATAATCTTTGCCGCGCGGCCGGGGGATTATTACTGATCAATCTGGTCCTTACCGGGGTATTTGATCCGGCGCCGGTTCTCTCGACCGGGAACGCGGTTCTACTGGTATTCTCCATCACACTTCTGGTCGGGACGGGCTCGCCGCGAATATGGGTGGTTCTCCCGAGATTGCTCTCCGCCCTTCTGATCTGCCTGACATTTCTCCTGGCGGTCCGGGTACTTCCCTCAATTATCCATCCCTATAGTTTTAATCTCTCGGACGCCCGTCGGCTGAAAGATGAGATCGAAAAGTACGTACCGCCGGGTTCTCTGATTCTCTCGACCCGTTACCTCAAGCAGAACATAGATTATTATACTGACTGCTATTCTCTGAACATCCATCAGCCGGGTCTCCCCTGGGGATTGACGGCTGAGGAGGCGCTCCGGGAGGTTATGGATTCGGGGGTTGAGGTCTTCGTTCTCGACAACAAGGGGAAGAGAAAAGCCGCGAAATTTCTCCCCGTACTCAGGGAGTATTTTGATCTCTCTTTCGTTACCCGCTGGCGTTCTGAGGATCTGGGAATTCATGCGCGGTATGTCTCGGAGAAGGAATTTTTAAACCTATACCAGGTTCTCCCTGGATTGGAATGAAAAAATTGGGGTCAGGTCTTGCTTCTTGCTCCTAGGAGCAAGAAGCAAGACCTGACCCCAATTTTATGCGGAATTCAAGGCCTGAGGCCAATTTTATTAAGCCAGTCATAAATACGCTGGTCGTAGAGGGCGCGGGCCATGGGCTGGCAGTGCCAGTTGGCGCCTTCTTCGGCGGTGAATTTTACTATGGTCTTAGGACAGGTTAGCGCCCGATAGACTTGCTGAGGCTGGCCCGGCCAGAACTGCTCATCTTCGGGGTCGGCGATGAAGATCGGGCATTTAATCCGGGTTATGACATCTCTTAGATTGAACTGCCGGGCTTTCGCGATCCATTCGAAGTAATCTTCCGTACAGTAGGGCTTCATCCTGAACTCCAACTCCTGTCGGCCGGCTTTCCCGATAAAGCGGAGCCCCATCTTCATCTCTTTGTTGAACTTCTCCGCGTCCCCCTTCTCGAAGGTATGGGCCATATGCTTGCCCAGTTTCTCCATCATCGTGGTGGAGACATCCATCACTCCCGGGTCAGCAATCCCGGCCGCGATACGGTGCTCGAAGGCCAGCGCCCGGAGGATCCAGTATCCGCCCTGACTGATGCCGGAGAGGATGATCTTATCTTGGGCGACATCATCCCGGGCCGAGAGAAAATCAACGATCGGGGTGATGACTTTCTCCCAGTCATAGCGGAAGGGGAGGTTGTGGATCCAGAGCATGGCGTTCTGTCCGGGACCGTCAAAGGTCAGAGCCGCGTATCCCCGGGCCAGCGCTCCGGCGATTCCGCTGGACCACATCGCGCTGTTCGCTCCGTCGGAGCCGTTGTTGAAGATGATCGTGGGCCAGGGGCCCCCGGTTTCGGTGGGACGGAAGAAGTACCCCGGCATCGGGGTTTCTTCGTAAGGAATCTCAACTTTTTCGGGCATCGGTGTGAGGCGGGCGCAGAACTCATCCCAGCAGGCCAGATGTTCCTTCCAGGTCGGGACGACCCGGGAAGGATCATCGGAACCGTCGACCATATTGTTGGCGGCCGCGTAGTAGTTGGCGGCCCGGAGATAAGCGGACCGGGCGCTGACAAGATTGCTGTCACCGGCGCACTTGTCGGCAATCTCCCGGACCCGTTCGGCGGTCGTGTACCACTCCCGATACCAGTTCTCGAAGTTGCCGTCATGAATACGGGCAACCGTGGAGAGGATCTCTCCCGCGTCGGCGGCTCCATACTGACATCTGCCCAGGGCAAATATCGTATCGAAGTTCATCCCTTCGTGCTTGAAAAAGTACTGTTTCTTCTTCAATTCTTTCATCATCTCCTCCTGGCGGCAGTATGAGAACATAGCGCCTTCGGCGCAACCTCGTAGTGCAGGACTTCAGTCCTGCCCAACGAAGGCAGGACTGAAGTCCTGCACTACGAGCTTATTGGAATTCTGAAGCAGGAACTTAGCTACGCAACTTTTTTAACCGCGGATGGAGGGATTAGGCGGATTGCTTTTTCTCTTAATCAGCATCCCCGCAAAATGCCTTTGGCATTGCCGGGTAAAAATCCGCTTCATCCGCGGTTTATTGTCCTGATAATATGTATTCAAGAATAAGCCCGTACTCTCGTAAAATGGTTGCTATGAGAGAACGGGCTTTTCGAATGTTCGCGTTGAATTCCGCAAGCCCTTGGCATAATATCAAGGAGCCGCAATAAGGTACTGTTTTATTCCGCAGTCTCAGATTTAACAGGAGGTTTAGTAAAGTAGCACTGTCTATGTTGAGCGTCAATCTGAGAAGTAAAAATATGCTAACAATACTAACCTGATAGCTACCGCGTCAAAATATTATTAAGAGATACCGTATTAGTTATGGTATCTTCTGAAGATTCAGAACTATGCCCTCACTTCGTTCGGGCAACTTTACCTCTAAGGAAAGCATGAAATCAGGAGAATTTAAAGTAATCACCCTCCTGCCTTCCTGCTTTCCTTAGAGGTTATTAAAATTCTGAATCATAAAATTAACGGAGCCTATTATGAATGCCGAAAAACTTAATGGAAAGGCAAAGCCTATCCTCAGTACATTGGTCTACTGCCTCGAGAACGACCGGGTACTCCTGATGAGACGAAACAAGGAGCCGAACTTAGGCTTATGGGTCGCTCCGGGAGGAAAAGTCGAGGGGGGAGAGTCCCCTTATGATTGCGCGGTACGCGAACTTCAGGAAGAGACGGGCTTGAAAGCGCTCAATCTTCGGTTTCGGGGTTTGGTTACCGAGGTGTCGCCCCAGCCTGATTGGCAGTGGATGCTATTCCTTTATGTCACCACGGACTTTTCGGGTGATCTCGTTGGTGATCAGCGCGAAGGCGAGTTCCGTTGGTGGTCTCTGAAGGAGACGGAGAGTCTGTCATTACCGCAATCGGATCAAGTATTCTTTCCGAAGGTAATTGATTTCTCCCAGCCGTTCTATCAGGCAAAATATGTTTACGATACCAATCTGGACCTTGTGGATGTGATTGAGCAGTAGAGATAAATGAATAGTAGAAGATAAACATAATTGTAGATATATTGTTGAATAGTAAGGATAGATACAATTGGATATTCTCAAAATTTCCGACAATTAAATATAAATTATTGAAATATGATAAAAACACATTCATTTCATATCCCTGTAATGGGGATCGGATTTTCCATTGATGCTCCACTAAGGGTCTCTCAGTACGGAATTGATTCCGTGATTTCATTGGTTGATGACATACTTCTGGAGAAACTGAGGAAGATGTACTGTGATAAATTCGCAATTCCCTATAAAGAGATTACTGACAGCACCGAAGATTTTAGAGCCAAAAGGATCACCTCCTACCTGAATTTAATAAATAACTTGGCCCAAAAGAAATTTGAAGAATTATCAGATTCGGCTATCGAGAAGAGTAATGAGGTTAAGAAATATTTCGATATGCTCCCTGACAGTTCAACCATAAAAGAAAAAATCAAAAGTTTATCGGCTGAATATCTCGATTTGAGTAAGGCGGGAAACTGGCTCAAGGAGAACTTATCAATGGGGCGGATTGATGTAAATATCATGACCCAACTTGATAAGGAGAATTACATCGGAGAAGAAAAATTACCGGTAGAATACAATGATGCTCATGCCGCGCTCCGGGGGTACGCGAATAGTGATCTAAATTCATCGATAGTACTTTCGGCCGGGATAAATCCCAGATTGTATAGCTATTTCGAGCAATTTGATGATTTCTATCCTGACGAGAATGGAGTAATAAAAAAGAAAATAGTTATAAAAGTCAGTGATTACAGGTCGGCATTTATTCAAGGAAAATTTCTGGCAAAAAAAGGACTCTGGGTCTCTGAATACAGGATTGAATCAGGCCTTAATTGCGGCGGCCATCTTTTCGCGACAGATGGATATCTGATGGGGCCGATATTAGCTGAATTCAGGGATAAACGAGAAGAATTGATTCAGTCAATTCATAAAATCCTGATTCCAGCGCTCTCCAGCAGAAATCGTCCAATCCCGAAAACTACATTACCTTTAAAAATCACTGCTCAAGGCGGTGTGGGGACGGCTGAAGAACATCAATTCCTGATAGATCATTATCAACTTGATTCAGTTGGCTGGGCCACTCCATTTCTTTTAGTCACAGAAGTGACTAACGTTGATGAACCGACCAGGAACAAATTGAGAGAAGCCAGAGAAGATGATCTCTATTTAAGTGATATCTCTCCTCTGGAGATTCCATTCAGTAACCTCAAAGATAACAGTAAAGATCTTGCGAAATTATCTTTAATCGCAGAGGGAATATACGGCAGTCCATGCCCGAAGAGATACCTTGTTACTAATAAAGAGTTCACTGAAAAAGCTATCTGTACCGGCTCACGCCAATATCAGCAGTTAAAATTAGCCGAATTAGAGAATGAAGGACTATCTCCCGCTGAGTACGAAAAGGCATTTAAAAAAATTGTTAACAAGACATGCCTCTGCGTGGGGATAGGCACCTCTGCTCTATTGGTGAATAATTTAGATACCAGCGTTGAAGGTGCCGGAGTCTCGGTCTGCCCGGGTCCCAACATGGCGTATTTCTCAAAAATAATGAGTTTAAAAGATATCACCGATCATATTTACGGAAGATCAAATATGATTACAAGAACCGATCGTCCAAATATATTTATACAGGAACTGAAGATATATATTGAGTTTCTAAGAAATAAGATAGAAGAGATGAGCGCGTCTATCACAAAGATGCAGGAGAAATATTTGTTCACTTTTGCCAGGAACCTGAATGAAGGGATTAACTATTATTATAGGTTATTCAGTGAATTGAAGGACGTATTTGAAGATACAAAATCCAGAATTCTAAAAGATCTGGATGATAGTAAGAAAGCTTTAAATCTTCTGAATTTAGAGATAGAAAATCTATCGATAAGGACGGCTATGACGCGTTAAAAAATGAGTCATCCCAGGGCAAAGAATGACGCTGATTATTGGATTGAAAAATTATCTCTCTCTCCCCATCCGGAGGGAGGATATTTCAATGAGACATTTGCTGCATCTGACATAATCAATACCGATAACCTGGCAAGAGATTATAAAGG
This sequence comes from uncultured bacterium, assembly GCA_937885075.1. Lineage (GTDB taxonomy): Bacteria > Auribacterota > Erginobacteria > Erginobacterales > Erginobacteraceae > CAKZYZ01. The sequence goes on from CAKZYZ010000369.1 coordinate 11,153, forward strand.
TCCAAGAAAAGCCTATACATCAATATATTTTCTATTAAGAAGCGGACAGATCTCCCGATTCCACCGTTTGAAATCGGATGAATTATGGAATTACCATTCCGGGAGTCCGGTAACAATTTCCATAATTGATCCTGGCGGGAACTATCACGAAAAAAAATTAGGAACTGATCCTGAGAATTTTGAATCATTCCAGGTGATTATTAAGGCTGGCTGCTGGTTTGGTGCGACTATTGATGAGAGTGATTCATATTCACTTGTTGGTTGTTTTGTTTCTCCCGGCTTTGAATTTATTGACTTTGAACTGGCTGAAAGGGAAGAGTTAATTAAGAAGTATCCGGAACATCATTCAATCATTAAGAAATTAACATCTCCCTGACCCTCTAATTACAGAGAAAAATTTAAATGCAGGCTGTGATAATGACAGGAGGATTGGGGACCCGGCTCTGGCCGCTTACTAAAAATATTCCCAAGGGCTTAGTTGAGATTAACGGGCACCCCTTTCTGGAATATCTGATTTTATATTTAAAGAGATATGGGATTGCTGATATTCTTTTCTGCACCGGTTATCTCGGAGAACAGATCAAAGAATATTTTGGAGATGGCACCAGACTGGGGGTTAAAATTGATTATTCCCGTGAGGATCATCCCCTGGGGACCGGCGGCGCGTTACGGCCGGCTCTGCCGAAACTCCGGGAAGAGTTTTTTCTTTTAAATGGTGATACCTTTCTCCCGATGGATTATGGCCGGATGCTGGATGGATTCAGAGGTTCTCCGGCCCTGCTGATGATCGGAGCATTCCCGGTTGAAGGGAGCGGCATTAAACCTAATCTCCGGCTCGATAAGCGAGGCGAAATCATCGCGCTTTCAACGGGGACGCGGGGAGAAGAACTTACTCACGCTGATTCCGGTGTGCGATTGGTCCGGAAGGAGTTCGCGGATTATTTCCCTCCGGAAGAAGTCTTCTCTCTGGAAGATGATCTCTACCCCCGGCTGAACGACTCCGGAAAACTGTTGTCGTGGCCGGTTAAAGAGCGGTATTATGATATTGGAACGCCGGAGCGGGTGAGGATCTTTGAAGGTTATTTAAAGTTGAAAGTGCGCTAAAGTGCCTAAAGTTGGAAGTTGTCGCAGCTCCTGGTGGGTGTCGGCGAAAAAACTGAACTTCTAACGTCTAACTTCCAACTTAGAACGACAAAAAATAAAATAGGTTTGTATAATATTTTTCCAGTTTTTAAATTCGCGTAATTTCTCCGCCCCGAAGTTTTAATCGGGGGCGTCATTCGTAGTTCATTAACGGGACCGAGGCGAGGAATCAATCAGTGTAAATCCGTGTAATCTGTGGACAAAAAAAAGGGGGGGGCCGAGGCGAGGCGAACAATTACTGTCCCCGCAAAATGACTTTCAGTCATCGCGGGGTAAAAATTAGTGGACTGCAAAGAGGCCGAGGTAGGGGAACTTTTGCGGTTAAGTTATGAAGAAACAAGCCAGGATAGCTTTAATCAGTCTCTCGGATAAGACCGGCCTTCCGGAGTTGGGCGCGGCGCTGGTCGAGATGGGATTTGAGATCCTTTCTACCGGAGGTACCGCCCGAGCGCTGGAAGGTGCCGGCATTCCGGTTACCTCGCTCTCCGACTATACCGGTTTCCCGGAGATGCTGGATGGGCGGGTGAAATCCCTTCATCCGAAGATCTATGCCGGCCTGCTGGCCGACCGCGCCAATCCGGATCATCTCGCCCAGTTAGAGCGTTCCGGGATTAAACCGATCGATCTTCTGGCGGTTAATCTCTATCCCTTTCAGGAAAAACGCGGCATGGCCGGCCTGGATGAGTCAGCCCTTCGGGAGTTTATTGATATCGGAGGGGTAGCTCTGCTCCGCGCCGCTGCCAAGAATCATCCCGGGGTGGTGGTCCTCTCCGATCCGGCTGATTATCTCCCGGTAATGGAAGAGATGAGAAGTGGCGGCGGAGAACTCTCGGGAGATACCCGGAGAAGATTGGCGGCCAAAGCATTTCGTTTGACCTGCGGTTATGATAGAGCCATCGCGGATTCTCTGGAAGTGAAGCCGGACGGTCTCTTCCCGGACTCCCTCGCCCTGAACTACTCCCTCAGCCAGACCCTCCGGTACGGAGAGAATAGCCACCAGTCGGCTGCTTTTTACACGGAAGGCAAGCTGCCGGTCGGGAGTTCCCTCCCGGCTGCCCGCCAGCTCCAGGGGAAAGAACTCTCATATAATAATATTCTCGACCTGGAAAGCGCGCTCTCTCTGCTCCTGGAGCTGAATGGTCCGGCATCCGTTATTATAAAACATACCAACCCCTGCGGCGCCGCGACCTCGGATACCATGCTGGAGAGTTACATCCGGGCGCGCGCCACCGATCCTCTCTCCGCTTTCGGGAGTATTATCGCATTCAGTGGCAAGGTGGATGAGGAGTTGGCCGGGGAAGTAACCACTACCTTTGTGGAAGCGGTAATCGCGCCGTCTTATACGCCGGATGCGCTCACGCGTTTTTCCCGGAAGAAGAATCTGCGAATTCTGGAATTAGGCGATCTCCGGCCGCGTTCTCCCTATCATTCTCTCCGGTCAATTTATGGCGGCCTGCTGATCCAGGATGCCGACTCTATCAGCTGGGATCGCGATACGATCAAAGCGGTGACCGGGAGTGAACCGAGCGGGGATGAATGGGAGGCGCTTTCTTTCGCTTGGATAGTCTGCAAACATACCCGGTCGAACGCGATTGTCCTGGGGAAGGGGAGCGCGACTATCGGGATCGGCGCCGGTCAGATGAGCCGGATCGACGCCGCCCGATTGGCGATAACCAAGGCCCGGCAGTCGGATCTTCCTATCGCAGGATCGGTTCTGGCCTCGGATGCCTTCTTCCCCTTCCGGGATGTGGTGGACCTGGCGGCGGAGAACGGGATAAGGGCCATTGTCCAGCCCGGCGGCTCGATCCGGGATAAGGAGTCGATCGCCGCCGCCGAAGAGCATGGGATCGCGATGGTCTTTACCGGGATACGGCACTTTAGACATTAAAATATTTCTTTGAAATATTTTAAGTTTTGAATGTTGACCAATACTGAAAGTAGCTTAACGCGTTGAGTATAGATTACATTTTTAAAAAGCTGACGGGTTATAAAAAATGATGGATAAATATGACATAGATGAGGCATTACGCAGAGCTGTAACCCGGATTATCCGCCGGGGGATCCGGCTGGGAGAGAAGAAGGGGCGGGTTATTACTATCGCCCGTTCGGCCTCGGCGGATCCGATCGATATCCGGGAGCTGAACCCTGATACGGTTGTTGGAGCTGAACGGTTGCGGGATTTTGTGAAAGGGAAGAAGAACTTCTATACCTTCGCTGGCCTGGGGAAGCTCTCCGAGCCGAATCGGATTCACTGGACCGCCCTGAACCGTCCCCTCCATCAGCGGATTCTATTGAGCTGGCTGGTTCTCTTCGCGATGATGCTCCGGGCGGGAAGATTGAAGAACAGTCTCTACCGGCGGGCCGGTGTTACGATCGGGAAGGATACCGAAATTATGCAGGCCTGCTGGATCGATCAATTCTGTCCGGAGCTGATCTCGATCGGTGATAATACCCTGGTCGGCGCCTTCTGCAAGATTACCAGTCACGCCTATGAAGGGGCCGGTAAGTTCCGGGTTGGTCTGGTCCGGATCGGAGATAACTGTATTCTGGCTTCAGGTGTCGCTATGGGCGCGATCCGAATCGGGGATGGAACCCGGGTTTTGCCGAATACCACTTTAAGTCCATATTTTGCCCGGCTGCATAAGAACAGCATAGTTTCCGCCCTGCCTCCGTCAGTGACGAGGACGGAAGACAGAGGACGGAAGGCAGAGGACGGAGGACGGAAGGCAGAGGACGGAGGACGGAAGACAGAGGACGGAGGACGGAAGACAGAGGACGGAGGACGGAAGACAGAGGACGGAGGACGGAAGGCAGAGGACGGAGGACGGAAGACGGAGGACGGAGGACGGAAGACAGAGGACGGAGGACGGAAGACAGAGGACGGAAGACGGAAGGCAGAGGACGGAAGACAGAGGACGGAGGACGGAAGGCAGAGGACGGAGGACGGAAGGCAGAGGACGGAGGACGGAAGGCAGAGGACGGAAGGCAGAGGACGGAGGACGGAAGGCAGAGGACGGAGGACGGAGGACAGAGGACGGAGGACGGAAGGCAGAGGACGGAGGACGGAAGGCAGAGGACGGAGGACGGAAGATAGAATGCTGAATTTCAACAAATCATCCAAGAAAGATTAGAGTTACAACGTGAGCAATATGATATTGCATCGCACATAAAATCAGATCCAGAACATTATTCAAACCTAAAATTTTCCGGAGGAAAATTTTAATGTATAAGATCGGAGTAATCGGAACATTCGGGGTGGGGAAGACTACGTTTCTTCACCGTCTCTTCAGTGAACTTAAATACCGTGCCTTTCAGGTGGAGATGGTGCCGGAACTCTCCCGGCTCTGTCCCTATGATATCAATGAGAGCGGCCAGGTCAGCAAGGGGCAGTACTGGATCTTTAAAGAGCAGATCCGTCTGGAGCTGGAGGGCGCCGAACTGATGCCGGATTTCCTGCTCTGCGACCGCTGCGTCTTTGACAACACGCTCTTTGCTCTCCGGGGTGCCGAGGAAGGATACGTCGATCCGGCGATCTTTTCAATTATCAAGGATGTGGTGGAGTACTGGCAGCAGACCTACTTTCTCCTTCTCTATATCAAGTTAGAGGATCATCTCCAGCTTAGCCACAATCGAGGGATGGATGATGGGGTGCGCTCTACCAACGAGGAGTTCCAGATCGCGATAGAAGAACTCATTATTAAGTCCTGGAGTGAATTCCCGGGGGAGAAACTGGAGATCAACGGCAATCTGGATCAGCGTCTGGAGCAGACCCTTGATTATCTTCGGATGAATATAGATGACAGCCGCCTCCGTGATCGGGAGTTACCATTATAAAAGTTGAAAGTGCGCTTAAGTGCCTTCCTCCGTCGCTAAAGCTATGGCGGATAAAAAAGTTGGAAGTTGTCGCGACTCGGCCTGGCGGTATTGGTGCCGGTGAGGCGAACAATTGGAACAGTTTCTTTCGGGTCAAATGGAACTATCAGTATTTTTTTCGGTATTGATTACATCGAAATAATAATAGTTGTGGTTCAAAACTAATTTGGCGCCGCAGGCGCCAAATTATGATGAAGAAAATATTTCATTTTATATTTATTGCTCTGGGCGGATTGATTGTTGTCGGTGTGGTTCTGGTTGTCATAAATCCGGGTAATCATAAATCAGGTGTCTCGGCTCGTTCCGGAATAGTCGTGGGAGAGCATCTGTCCTCGGTTGAATCAGAGCTTCATCTTGAGATCGGAAGAGCACACGTCTGAACTCCAGTCACACTGATA
>CAKZYZ010000370.1 GCA_937885075.1 uncultured bacterium
CGGCGACCCCCGAGATCTACACTCTTTCCCTACACGACGCTCTTCCGATCTCTTTTGATCAAATTGCCAATTTGGTCACCAATCTTCGGATACCCCCCTTATTCCCTTTTTTAAGTCTCTGCTGTGTGGTAAGTTGTGGGCGTGCTAAACTATTACCACGGATTACACTGATTACACTAATTGTTCGCCTCGGCTTGGCGGCTTTACTGTCCCCTAATTTTTACCCCGAGATGCCGAAGGCATTTTTCGGGGACACGAATTTACACTAATTGTTTTCCCCCCGCCTCGGCCCCTTTAATGACCTACGAATTTCGCGAATTAAACGAATTAAAAAACTGGGAAGACTGGTGCCAAGTTAGTTGCTTTCTTCTCCGCTAACCGTCAACCAACCTCCGCCAAGGCTACAGCGGGCAGGGCCGTCAACTTTCTTTCCCCCTCACCTCGGCCCCATTTTTGTCCACGGATTACGCAGATTACACTGATTGACCCCTGCCACGCCCCCTTTAAGGGAACTACAAATTTTTACTCATAGATGACGGATTCATACCCGCAAAGTCCAGATAGCCTTCGGGCCAAGGTAAAAAAAATCAGAGTAATCTGTGTAATCCGTGGACAATAAAGGGGGGGGAGGTGGGGGGAGTAAAAGCAAGAACTTTTAACCAGAGAAAGTGACAACTTTAAGTTAAAATATGGCAATACCTGATCTTCTGGTCTTTGTTGGATATTCAGTCCTTCATGATTTGCGGGTCCTTTGTGGCTTGCTATACCTTGACCCGAAGGAGAAACTTGGCTACATTGTGATTTTCAAAAACAAGCTTTTCAATCAATCAATGATGAGAGGAAAAATATAATGAGGATTGTTAAAGTAATTCATCTTTTAAAAGATCTTCTCCACCGGAGGACAATAGTTTGTCTGCTATTTCTATCGGTAGTTCTTTTCAGCTTTCCTCTTCCGGGTCGTACAGTCTCTGATCCGGCCCCGGCGCATTCCCCGAAAATCGAGAAAACCCTGATCGTAGGTGTAACCCCGATCCCTCCCTTTGCCATAAAAAACAAAGACGGACAATGGCATGGGATCACCTGGGCTATCTGGCATCTGGCCGCGAAGCGCCTGGGGTGGTCCTATGAGATGATAGAGATGCCCCTGGATCGGATTATTCCCGCGCTCCAGTCCGGAGAAATAGATGTAGCCGCCACGGCCAATGGAATCACCGCCGGACGGGTGGAAAAAGTTGATTTTACCGTCCCATATCTGATCACTTCCTTCGGGATCGCTACCGCTAAAGTAAGACAGTTTGATGCCTGGATGGATATATTGAAAAATATTATCTCGATCGGATTTCTGAAGATCGCGTTGACTCTGCTGGCGGTTCTTATTCTTATCTCTTTCCTCTTCTGGATTCTGGAAAGAAGGAGAGTCCCGAAAGAAAAGAGAGTGGGGATCATCAAGGGGGTGGGGAATTCAATTTTATTAACCGCCGAAACTATGACAACGGTGGGTTACGGAGAGAATGTTCCCGTCACCGCCCTGGGACGGATGGTGGCGATCATCTGGATGTTTATCGCGATTACCATGCTGGCCTCTCTGACCGCGGGGGTGGCGTCTTCGCTGACACTACTCCAGTTCCATAAGAATAAATATGAACTGGCTGATCTATATCACTTAAAGGTGGGCTGTCTCGCCCCGCCGTCCCGGAGCGCGCTCTACCTGAAAAACCATCATATCAAATACCAACCATTTAATACCGTACGGGCCTCTTTGCGGGCCCTGGTTGAAGCTAAACTTGATGCCGTGGTCTATGATTTCCCGACTCTGGAATACCTGGTTCATAAGGAATATCGGGATGAACTCTCCGTTACATCCGAGATGTTTCATCCCCAGTTTTTTGCCCTGCCGCTCCCCCCGGATAGTCCCTTGAGAAGGCCATTGAACCTGGCCATGCTGGAGGTTATGAAAACCCCCATCTGGAAGCAGATTCTGATCTCATATCTCGGGAGAGATATCACTCCCGGCCTGGATGCCGGCTCCATTGATTAGGGGATAAAGAACATGGTCCTCACTCCGTTCGGGCAATGTTCTTAAGTGCCTAAAGTTGAAAGTGCCTTAAGGCACTTTCCTTCCTCCCGGGGCGAAGCGACAACTTTCAACTTTAGGCACTTCCTTTCCGCCCCGGGCGAAGCGACAACTTTCAACTTTAGGCACTTAAGGCACTTTAGGCACTTCCTTCACCTCGTCACCGGCCGATCATCGCCGCCCCCGAAGTAGGCCCTGGTTATGGAGCGGATTGCCCAGAGTCCGGACTCCTGTCGAAAGATCCCGATCTCCTGGAAATTATCTCCTTTATAGTCCGCCGGAATCGGGTAATCGATACAGGAACCATAGTAGATCCGCGAGATATCGCGGATAGCCCAGAGTCCGCTACATAAAAGAAGCGGCTCCGACGCTTCTTCTATCTGTAGTGCCCGGGGATCCATTTCCCTCCACGGCCATGATGACCCGGCACCCAGACACCTTTCTTTTGGGCCGTCCATCTGCCGGCATGCCATTTGCCGTTCTGCCAGTACCCCTTCACCCAGATTTTTCCCGCCGGGGCGGTTCCGGCCGGTTTCCAGTAACCGGCCACCCAGACACCGCTGGCGGTCTTGCCCGCGATCCAGACATAACCCGGTTTAGCAGCCGGACGCCAGTGGCCCGTAATTACGGTTCCATTGCGGATTTTATGTTCCGGTACCCATACTTTTTTTATCCCCGCTATACTATCCGTCTGAATTAAAAGCCCGCTCAGTAAGAATGCCGTGACCAGCGCGCCGATAACAGATGTTCTCTTCTTCATTATAGATTCCTCCTGTATTTTAAATGAGTACCTGCGGCACTCATTTAGTTTTAAACCAGAGCCATAATTATTTTGTTGGATTGCGGGTAAAATTTGTTTCAGTAATTTGTGCCGAAGGTGCTAATGTATGTAATTATTTAACTGTAAACATTTAGAAAGGTTTAATATGAAAGATAGACGACAGGCCAAATTAGCCGGAATCCTGGTGGATTATTCGGCGGGAGTAAAGAAAGATGATATCGTAATGGTGGAGTATAGTGATGGCACCCCGATGGAATTTATCCGGGAGATCCAGACACTCTGCCTGAAAAGAGGCGCCCGGTATGTCAATATCAACTACTCCAACGCCGACCTGACCTATAATTTCTACCGTCAGGCCAACCCCCGGCAATTAAAATATTTTCCCAAACATCGCCTCCAGTTTATGAAAGAGGTGGATGTATATATCGGGATCGGCTCTCCCTGGAATACCAAAACTCTGAGCGCCATCCCCGGAAAGATCTTAAGTGACCGGCAGCGGATTCTCAAACCGATCCAGAGAGAGAGGGTGGATAATACCCGCTGGGTCATCACCCGCTATCCCACCCACAGCCAGGCCCAGGCGGCCGGGATGAGTTTTGAGGATTTTGAAGAATTTTATTTCGGGGCCTGCAATATCGACTGGGAAATCCAGTCCCAACGACAGGAAAAGCTCAAACGGGTACTGGATAAGGTCAAGACCGTCCGATTGCTCGCCCCCGATACCGACCTGACCTTCTCCATCGCCGGTCTGCCGGGAATAAAATGCGCCGGCGAACATAATATGCCCGATGGCGAAGTTTTCACCGCTCCGGTCCGGGATTCGGTGGAAGGGTATATCCGTTATAACACCCCCTCTCTTTACCAGGGCAAAGAATTTTCCTCGGTCTATTTTGAGTTTAAGAAAGGGAAAATTGTAAAAGCCGCCGCCGAGCAGGGGGAAGAACACCTGGACAGTATTCTGAATACCGACCGCGGTTCCCGGTTTATCGGAGAGTTCGCCTTCGGACTGAACAAGAAGATCCGCCGTCCGATCCTCTCCACTCTCTTTGACGAAAAGATCGCCGGTTCCATCCACCTGACCCCGGGAGCCTGCTATCAGGAATGCGATAACGGCAACCGCTCCGCCGTCCACTGGGACCTGGTCCGGATCATGAAGGACGGAGAGATCTACCTGGACGGAAAACTGGCCCAAAGGCATGGAAAGTTCGTGCTGCCGATTTTGAAACCGCTGAATTAAGGAAAGTAATCAGTGATCGGTGATCAGTAATCGGTTAGCCAATTGGCAGCCGGTGTTACTGATTACCGCTCACCGGTTACAGATTACCGTCCTTTAACTCACCGAACTCCCGGGAGCGATATACCGATCCATAGTCACGATCGCGAGATTATCTCCATCTTTCGCCGCCAGGATCATCCCCCGGCTCTCCACGCCCCTGATGGTGGCCGGTTCCAGGTTCTCCACCATCACCAGTTGCTTTCCGATCAACTCCTCGGGCCGGTAATACTCCTTGATCCCGGCAACCAGGGTCCGTTCTTCCTCGCCCAGATCGACGGTAAGAAGATAAAGACGCTCGGCATTCGGATGCTCCTCCACCTGCTTGATAGTCGCCACGACCAGATTAAGTTTCATAAAATCATCGATGGTAATCATATTCAGTCTCTCCTTTTAAATTGATATTTTTTATTCCGATGAGATATAGTAGCTTAATTGTTTCCAGATTTCCCCGAAATATTTTGGGACAATAAATCTGCCACAAAGACACTAAGACACAAAGGAATACCAGAGGGTAGGAAAAACATTAATTTTTTCTTGGTGCTTTTGTGTCTTAGTGGCAAAAAAGTTGCGAGGCTAAGTTTTTATGTCTAACGGAAAAGAAATAATAGCTACTCAGGCGCTGGAGGCGGCAACTAAAGCTGTCCATGCCGCCGGGAAGATTATCCGGAAAAAAAGCGCCACGGTCTTCCGGGTGAATCATAAGGGCGCCGCTGATCTGGTTACCGAGGTCGACCTGGCCGCGGAGAAGAAGATTATCTCGATCTTATCCGAGGCCTTCCCCGATCACCGGGTTGTGGGGGAAGAGAGTGGTGTGGGGGAAGGTGAGTCGGATTATATCTGGTGGATCGATCCGATCGACGGGACAACCAACTTTGTCCATGGCTATCCTTTTTACTCGGTCTCGGTGGCGCTGGAGTACCGGGGTGAGAGTATAGTCGGAATTGTTTACGATCCCACCCGAAATGAACTCTTTCAGGCGGTTAAAGGGAGAGGAACCTTCCTGAACGGGACACCGGTAACAGTCTCGGCGGTGGAGACACTTAATGACTCCCTCCTGGCGACAGGATTCCCTTATGACCGAAGCAGACGCAAAGAGGCTCTTGATCTCGCGGGCGGGCTGTTAGAGCATGTTCAGGGGGTTCGGCGTGACGCTTCGGCGGCCCTGGATCTGGCCTATGTCGCGGCGGGTCGTCTGGATGGTTTCTGGGAGTTTGGATTAAAACCCTGGGATACCGCCGCCGGTAGGCTGCTGGTCGAAGAAGCTGGCGGCAAAGTAAGTGACTTCAAGGGAGATATATTCGATATTCGCCGGGGAGCGGTTGTAGCCGCCAATAGCCAAATTCACGCTGATTTGATCGATAATTTAGCACCTGCGGCGCTAAATTAGTTTTGAACAATGACTATTGAAGCAATACTGACAAAACCACTGATAATCCAATCTGTTTCGGAAATAAAATTGATATATTATATTTATGTTTGAACATTCTTGGTTTTACAACGTAAAAGTAAGAAAGGTGAATAAATTATGAAAAAAATCTCTCTCTGGAAGATTATACTTGTTTTGGCCATCTTCTCGCCTCTGGCCTTTCTCCCGGCCGCTTCCCGGGCGGCTCTCCTCACTTCCCGAACCTACTCGGTTTCTCAGGACACGGAGATAATCAGAGATCGGGTTATTGATATTCTAACTGAGAAGGGTATCACGCGGGACCACGCGGAAGAAATAATGGATCGCCTCTCCCCCCGGGAGATTGAGGTTCTGGCTCTATCTCGATCCGGTTACCTGGGCGTAGCTGGAAAAGACGGAGTAACCGAATCTCTGGAGACCAACGAGATAGTAGCGATTGTGCTTACCGTGATTATGCTGGCGGTGGTGGTGGGATTCGTGGAGATCAGCAGACATTAACATTTAGAAGGTAATCAGTAAACAGTGATCAGTAATCAGTTGGCTTGGTTGCCGGGCCAGGCGCACTGATTACTGTTTACTGATAACAGATTACTTGCTTCCCTACATTCGACGTTCAATCTTTCAATCAGAACCGAAAGTCCACTCCCCCCTGCCAGTAAAAATTCTCTCCCTGCTGGATGTTCTCTTCGGAGTGGCGCAGCGCGCTTTTTGCTAATTCATAGTAGTCGCCTTCCATATAGATATAGAGCCCGCTTACAATATTGAACTCCGCCTTGAGAGATGCGACTACATCCAGAATCGAAGTATCGTGGACTCCAAAGTAATAATCCTGATAGTGGCTGGAGGCGTATCCGAGCGTCAGTTTTGGTATGATATTCAGCGGTCCGATTTCTCCCACATAACCCATTACACTCCTGAGATAAAACCCATCCGCGTTATCAAAATCGTAGTAAACATCTCCGCCGCCGAAGAAAGGGTATCCATACTGAATTTCCAGAGCGATCTCCTGGGTCTTGGCGAATCCGAGATGTTTATTGTCATAATAGATGTACGAGATCGCCGCCGATCCTTCCTGGCTCCGCTTGGCCAGGCCGGCCCGGTAGATCCATCGGGTAAACTTTCCCCGGTTATCATTCGAGGAAGATAGATCCATATTCCCGATAGCCTCCAGCTCAAATCCACTCTCACTGATCCGGGCGGAAGGCTGCATGACGAACTGATGATTCAGCTCCACCCCCCGCCAGATATATTCCGAACTGAAATTAACATCCAGTTTTCCCACGGCGCCCGGCGCCTGCTGCACCGGCGGTGCCGGGTTGTAACGGTACTGCGCCTGGGCGGGTTGAATTGCGAATAGAAGAAAGCCTACAACAATGATGGACACAATGATTCTTGACATAACGGTTCTCCTTAAGTTATCGTCTTCGACGCTAACTTATTTGAAGTACACTGAAATTAACGGTATCTGCTTATTTTTTACTTTATTGAGGTACTATACTATTTTATCCTATTTGACGAAGTAAAAAAATATTACCATTAACCTGGTGGCGATGCGAATTTTTTAACTTTTCTCATCCGCCATAGCTTTAGCGACGGCTGAAGGCACTTAAGGCACTTCAAACTTTAGGCACTTAAGAATGTACCCCGAGCAAAGCGAGGGCTACGTTCTATAATGGAGGTTATGACTATGAGAATACTTGCGAATAGAAATATGAAAGCTCAATTATGGTCCTTTATTCTCCTCGCGATCGTTCTTCTTCCGATCGGGGGGTGCGGATCCAAAGATTCCGGGGAGGCGGGAGGAGAGAAGATTGTCTTCACTCCCGATGTAACTACTACCGTCAAATATGTAATCGACGGGGATACCCTGGTCACCGAGGATGGAGAGCATATCCGGTTTCTGGGTATTGATTCCCCGGAGATCTGGAAGAAGAAAGGAGACCATGCGGATGAGCCCTGGGGCCGGGATGCCGCTAACTATGCCAAGATGCTCATGCCGCCGGGGACAAAGATTGGCCTGGCTTTTGAGGCCGCTGCTACTGAAGGAGCCTACGGGCGGAAGCTGGCCTATGTGATAGTAGACGGAGAACTGGTGAATGGATTGCTCCTGAAAGAGGGATATGCCGTGTATAAAGACTTCGGGAACAAACTCAAATACAAAGATTATCTGAAGAAAAGCCAGCGCAAAGCCCGGGTCCACAGCAAGGGGATCTGGGGAGGGAAAGGAAGTGTTAAGCCGCCGGAGTATTTTGTCGCCAGCAAAAACGGCAAGTACTACCACGCCTCCGATAGTGAGACAGCGGGCAAGATCAAAAAGAAGAACAAGGTCCGTCTGACCGAAACCGAAGCGAAGCGTTTAAAGTTAAAACCAGGATCCTCGGTTACTAACTGATCCGGAATTTTTTAGGTTGTTAAAAGGATAGCCGCCCGGCATCTTGCGGGCGTTAACGGCCTTCAACGATCTTTAACGTTTCTTCGCTTAAACGTCTTTATTTTTCAACGTTAGCGCCGAAGGCGCTAATTTCAGTAAGGTATCTCTTCGAATATCCAGCTTTCAGTCTTCTCGAAATCTACCAGTGCCGCCAGTTCGCGGAGCAGCGGAACGGAGTTCTGGTCTTTCAAACCCTCGGTCCAGCGGTCGACACTCTTTACCTTGTAACGGGCAAAAAATACGCTGGTCTGAGAGGGGGCGAGCCGGTAGAAATCCGCCTCAGTCGCTCCCCATTGCGCCTGGGTAGCCTCATGGATTCTCATCCAGTTGGTTACCTGGTCAATCGTCCTCCCCGGTTTCAGGACATACTTATAAATAATAAAGTACATGGCTCCCTCCTATAATTTATAATTTTTCCTGTGGAAAAATTATACTATTTTCTTTTCATTAGAAAAGTAAATTATAAGGCAGAGAATATATCTCGAATAAGAATAACACATTTAATTTGATTTCCTAGTAGTAATATTATATATATCATAATCCGCTTTGCGGATTCTGATAGTCTTGAATAATGACCATAACGGGAAAGGGATGGCATGGATTAAACTTTATCTACAAGTATATATATGGTCCTGAAATAGCTTCCAGAAACAAGAACAAATCTTCCGAAATTAGCTTCATCAATTTCGGAATTGCCGAAGTAGCTCAGCTGGCAGAGCAGCTCATTCGTAATGAGCAGGCCGTCGGTTCGAATCCGACCTTCGGCTTAATAGGTAGGATCACACTACGGGTGCCCCATCCTGACCTGGAGCTGATTCATATATTAAATTCCCAGCCTGTATTACTTGTGCTCATACATCTTCCTTGACGCTCCAATGGCCGCCTTTTTGTGGGCCGACGTATTTCAGACGCCCTGCTTTCACCAACTTTGAACTGGCTCGCTCCACAGCTCTTAGGGACTTCTCGATAATCTCAGACACCTCAGCCAGGGTCATATTTGGGTTATCTCTTAATAGATGGAGAATTCTGTCTGACGTTTTCACCGGCGTTTTCTCCGAAGTTTTCTCCGAAGTTTCCCCCGAAGTTTTCTCCGACGTTTTCTCCAACTCAACCTCTAGATGCACCGGAAGTCGGATTAAAAAGAAACTGCGATCTTCGTCGGTTTCGAACTGGGGTGGCGGGGAACCGTTTTTCTTCATGACTTTCAAAATCTTCGGAATACCTGTCGATCGCCCTTCTGTGAGATCAAGTTCTTTTAGAAATTCTCCAATCCGCCGATTCCGGTAACGGCGGCTGACGGCCTTGCCGGATCTCAGATCTTTCATCCGGATCGATCGATCCGGACCGGGAAAACTCAAAACCACCAGATCCTCCGGGGTGATCCGCACTTCGATCGGCTCACGGATTTCGTAGGAGCGGTGGTAAACCGCATTAACTACAGCTTCTTCGATGGCAGGGTAGGGGAAATTCCAGAATCGCTCGGCTTCGGCCCGATCCGGGTGCTTGACGACAGTTTCCTTGAGATAATTGCGCCGGATATAATCAAGTGCCTCCCGGGTTATGCGGGCAAGAGGTCCCTTGAAACATTTTTCATCAAAATGGTCGCCCCCCGCGCCGGTTGGTTCGATGAGAACTGCTGGAAATACTTGACCAAATCGCCAGTCTTGCCGCAAGACTGGCGATTTGGTCAAGTATTTATAATTTTGGCATCCGACTTGTAATCAAAGGATAACGTTAAACCATAAATAGTCGATTATCTCGCTTGTCAAATTTCCTCTGTTTTCGTGTATTGGACCAGGTATATCCGACAGCCAGAAAAGTAAAGAAATCGGGCCAGGGCATTCGTTGCTTTTTGATTCAGGCGGGAGGAACTAAGCATGGGGTGGGATTATTTTGTGACAGGGGGCTTTTCCCGTTTTATCTTTTTTGACATCCGGCTGATAAGCCATTTGTTCAGTCGGAAATCAGAAGCCTGGTTGATGAGGGAATTTATCCGAAGAAACTTTGGTGATTTATTTGCTCTGTCCCCTATGTTCCTGCACAAAAAACTCCGCCTTAGCGGTCCAGTTTTACCCCAAAAACTGGACCGCTAAGAGCCTCAGGAGCCAAAAATTATACTTAACTTATTAATATCTAGGTGGTTACGCAGGTCCGACCCCGGAGATCCGTGTAATCAGAGAGGGGGAGCCTTATGAGGGAGCTTTGATGCTCAGGGAATGTTCCGGGCAGACCCGTTTGAAATCTTTGATATTCAGCGTGAGGAGAAGATCGGCCTTCGCTTTTTTCGCTGCCTGAACAATAAGCGCGTCATAGATAACTCCACCACTTACTCCAAGTCCGGTTAAGCTATCTATCACTGAATTATAATCTTTTGAGGTCAGCGCAATAACCCGTGTACAGGAAAGTAGATTATCGCGGATAAGCCGTTGAGCCATGTTCGGTGATATCTTCGGGCTGATCGGTAATTTAGTCAGCACCGCATAGGATTCGGCCAGAGTATGACTACAGATGAAACCCTCTATCTCTTTCGCTTTAGCTTTTCGAAGCCAGTCGAATGCCGAATCATGGCTCGTATGGGCCTCAACCATAGCCGCTATTAATACCGAAGTGTCGAAGAGTACTTTCATTATAAGCGACTAAATCCCCAGCTTATTCAGTCTGGCGTTTCGTTGAGAACGCACTGCTCCCGTAAGGTCTCCGGTCGCGGTTCCGGAAAATACCAACAGACCATCTTTCTCTACCAGGCAAGTTTTATCTTCAACTGGTTCAAGAAGTACCTTGTTATCTCTCTCTTCAATATTAAGCGGTGTCCCCGCTACCAGTCCAAGATGAAGCCTTACCAGCTTCGGAATTACCACCCGTCCAAATTTATCAATTACTGTTTGCATAACATAATAATCCTTATGGTGCCAATATATATTGCCAATTGGCATATGTCAATGGCAATAATTGATAGTAAGCGGTTAGCAGTGAGCGGTGAGCAGTAAGCGGTGGCCGGTGAGCGGTAAGCGGTGAGAGATAAGCGGTGAGCGGTAAGCGGTGAGCGGTAAGTGGTAAAACGGTAGCCTTCGGTGCCGGGCGATGCTTTTACTGCTTACTGCTTACTGCTTACCGCTTACTGTTTCACCGCTTACTGCTTACTGCTTTACCGCTTACCGCCAATCACCGTGCCACCGGAATGTCACCCATCGTTCCGAAGTAAACCCGGCTGACTCCCCGGATTGCCCAGAGACCGGTATCGGACCGGAAAATGGCGATATCCGAGATCCCATCACCGTCATAGTCACCGCTTTCGACTACCAGGTACTCCGGCGTGGGATAAGGGGTGGGCGTAACGGAGGAAGTCGGGGATGAAGTTGGCCTGAGCGAGGGCTTGGTTGAAGAGCAAATATTAATACAGGAATTTAATGTTCCGATCGGCACTCTGTCTCCACCCGTTCGTGCAACCACTGCGCTATTAATTGAGAATAGGGAATTCCCCGGCGGCGAGAAAAACGTTTTAATAATGTAATATCCCGTAAATCCAATCTTACTGAAACCGGCTGGCGTGCTGGGCGTCTGACATCAAAGATTTCCGCGCTTTCGACTTCCTTGCAGACACTATTTTCCGTTTCCATCCGAGCCTTCTCATCCCATTCCAGTGCTTCCGCGGCTAAGGATCTCCTCAAAGTTTCCGGTAATATTGTTTTTTTCATCTTCTCACCTTTTTCAAATAGGCTTTCATTGATCCTTGAGTCATTCTGCAAGCGGTAATACATCGCCAAACCCCATACCGGGGAAATATGGCTATAATCGCTTCGATATAATTTCCCGCGGCATCGGTTCCCCATAGACGATAACGAATTTCTTTGCCCCGGGGACATTTATTTCTTCCCACAATAGTTGGAAAAACTCCTTCGCTATAATAAAGTTCTTCGACTTGCTCGGGAGAGATATTATGCCGCGCAATATGGAGAACATTATACTCATCCCAATCCGGGAACAAGTTTGGGTCGGGTTGTTTCATTATCCCAATATAGCGTAATTATATAATTACGTCAAATAGAACGACAGTTGTATTCTTTAAAAAATCAATGGCAATAATTGATAGTGAGCGGTTAGCAGTGAGCGGTGAGCAGTAAGCGGTGAGCAGTAAGCGGTGAGCGGTAAGCGGTGAGCAGTAAGCGGTGAGCAGTGAGCGGTGAGCGGTGAGCGGTGAGCGGTGAGCAGTGAGCGGTGAGCGGTGAGCGGTGAGCGGTAAGCGGTGAGCGGTGAGCGGTGAGCGGTGAGCGGTGAGCGGTGAGCGGTGAGCGGTAAGCGGTGAGCGGTAAGTGGTAAAACGGTAGCCTTCGGTGCCGGGCGATGCTTTTACTGCTTACTGCTTACTGCTTACCGCTTACTGTTTCACCGCTTACCGCTTACTGTTTCACCGCTTACCGCTTACTGTTTCACCGCTTACCGCTTACTGTTTCACCGCTTACCGCTCGTCACCGCGTTGCCGGAATATCACCCAGAGTTCCGAAATAGATCCGGCTGAACCCCCGGAGTGCCCAGAGGCCGTTGGAGGGCCGGAAGATCCCGAACTCATCGAGCGCGTCGTCGGTGAAATCTCCCCTGACCGGGGTATCACCCGATCCGCCGAAATATACCCGGGTCACCCCGCGGAGGGCCCAGAGACCGGTGGAGGGTCGGAAGATGGCGGGTCCGGTCCGGAAGGAACCGGCGGCTTTGCCGACCCCATACCACTGATAGATGCCCGGAATGGGCCGGTCTCCGCTCCCGCCGAAGTAGAGCCGGGTCAGACCACGAATCGCCCAGAGACCACTCGAGGGACGGAAGATGCCGATAGCGGCAACACCGCTTCCCCCGTAATCAGCCGGGATGGGGAGATCATTTGAGGTTCCGAAATAGACCCGGGTAAAATCCCGGACGGCCCAGCGGCCGGATGTCTCTCCGAAGACGGCAATATCAGACGAGCCATCCCCGTCGTAATCCCCGGGAACCGGGATATCATCCGCGCTCCCGAAGTAGAGTCGGGTTACCTCTTTGACCGCCCAGAGTCCGCTGGAGGGACGGAAGATCGAGACATCGGTGATCCCGTCCCCGTTGTAATCACCGCCAACCGGGTAATCCCCGGCGGCGCCGAAGTAGGTCCGCCCCAGTCCCCGGACGGCCCAGAGTCCGGTGTCAGGCCGGAAAATGGCAATATCCGAGATCCCATCACCGTCATAATCTCCGCTTTCGACTACCAGGTACTCCGGCGTGGGATAGGGACTGGGCGTGACGGTAGGCGTGGGCGTGACGGAAGGCGTGGGTGTGACGGTTGGAGTCGGTGTTACTGAAGGCGTGGTCGAAGGAGTCGGCGTCACCGAAGGCGTGGGAGTCGTCGGGGGCGGTGTCGGTGTCAGCGAAGGCGTGGGCGTGACCGAAACCGTCGGAGTGACCGTGGGGGACGGTGTCGGAGTGACCGAAACCGTCGGAGTGACCGAAGGCGTGGGTGTGACCGAGGGCGTGGGTGTTACGGACGGTGTCGGGCTGGGCGTGATCAGGCGGCGCATGAAGACCTTGCCGCCGTCGCCATCACTGTTGTACACCCCGGCGAAGAGGCTGGGATAGCAGCCGGCCAGCGCGTGGACCGCCTCGTTGGAGGTGTCGCCGAAGCCGTTTGAGTTCACCTGGGTCCAGCTCGCCCAGCCGTACTCCCAGACATGGCCGCCCGTGGGAGAGCCGACATCGTTCCCGGTCCCCACATAGAGGCGGCCGTCAAAGACTTCCATGGAGCGGGCGGAGTCATACTGCATGGCGGAGGAGTCATTTCTCTGTAAGTCCCCCCCCTTGTACTCCCAGACCTGGCAGGGGATGCTCCAGCCCGCGCTCCCCACGAAGAGAGAAGGCCCGAAGGCGGCCAGGCTCCGGAAGTCCACGAAGTTGTCCCCGAAGCCGCCCTCGGTCACCACCGTCCAGTCGGAGGGATCGGGGCCGTCGTAGCGGTAGAGGCGGGCGTAGTCAACGTCGTTATAGACCCCCGCGTAGACCTTGCCATCATACTCGGCCAAGCTCCGGATGCCGGAATTGTTACTGTCCCCGAAGCCATCGGTGTTTACCTGGGTCCACGCGCTCCAGTCGTAGGAGAAGACCCGGCCGTTCCAGCCGGTCCCCAGGTAGAGCTTGGAGTCGTGGACCAGCATCGACTGCGCCTGCTGGTTGCCGCTGTCCCCCAGGCCGCCGTCGCCGCGTTGGGTCCAGGCCGCCCCGTCGTAAGACCAGACCTCGAGGCCGGAGTTGTTCGAGGTCCCGACGAAGAGGTGGCCGTCGAAGACGGTCATGGAGTAGGCGACCCGGTTGCCGGAGTCGCCGAAGCCGCTGGATGTAAGAAGCGTCCAGTCGGAGGTGCCGGGGCCGTCCCGGCGCCAGACCTCGCAGCCGGTACTCTTGTTACTGGTCCCGGCGTAGATGGCGCCGTTGTAGCAGGCCAGCGCGAAGGCGGATGAGTTGTTGGAGTCACCAAAGCCGTCGGTATTGACCTGGGTCCAGTCCGCCCAGTTTCCGGTGGGGACCGGAACCGGCGTCGGGGGGACCGATGGTGTCGGTGTGACCGATGGTGTCGGCGTAGGTGTCTTGTAGCCGAACGGAGTCGGGGTGGAACTGGGCGTGGTCGTCGGCGTCACTGAGGGCGTAGGGGTGACGGTCGGAGTCGGTGTTACTGAAGGCGTGGTTGAGGGGGTGGGCGTTACCGACGGCGTGGTCGAAGGAGTCGGTGTCATCGAAGGCGTGGGCGAGGGTGTCGGGGTCTTGTAACCGACCGGCGTCGGCGAAGGGGTCGGGGTGGTGAGGTGGCAGTATCGATAGATCCGGCTCACGAAGGCTTCGGTGCCCCCTCCCCGGCTAGCCTGGTAGGCGTTGGCGGTGGGAAAGTCGCCGGATTGGGTGTAACCGGTAATGTATGTCTTTCCATCGTCACCGACGGCGACACCGTACCCGTTGTCATCCCCACTTCCTCCCAGATAAGTGGAAAATAGCAGTTCCGAGCCGGTTGAGGAGAGGCGGGAAATATAGACATCATAGCTTCCCGCGTTACTCGACTGGTAGGGATCGGCGACCGGATAGTCGGTAGATTGAGTCGCTCCGGTGACCCAGGAGCACCCATCGTCGGCCAGGGTCAGGCGGTAGCCCCGTTCATAAGAACTGCCTCCGAGGTAGGTGGAGTAGAGCAGGACCGAGCCGGAGGTATCGAAGCGTGCGACGAAGGTGTCATTGCCGCCCTGGAGCGACGCTTGGTAGGGGTTGACGGTGGGGAAGTCGTTAGACTGGGTGAGGCCGGAGAGATATGCGCTCCCGGAAGTATCGACGGATATATCAAAGGCCTGGTCGATATCCTCCTTCCCGCCCAGGTAGGTGGAATAGATAAGCGAGGAGCCGGACGAGGCGAACTTGGTGAGGACAGCATCCCAGCTCGACGTCGGACCGTTCCAGCTGGCCTGATAGGGGTTGACGGTCGGGTAGTCGGCCGAGGTGGTGGCTCCGGAAAGATACGCCTCACCGCTTGAGTTCACGGCGACCCGGGGGTAGTCATGACCGGCCCCGGTTCCACCCAGGTAGGTGGAGTAGAGAAGCTGGGAACCGGTCGAGGAGAGCTTGGAGAGGGTGAAGTTATAGTTGGAGGAGAGAGCGTTCGATGCCTGGTAGGGGTTGAGCGTCGGAAAGTCGGTCGAGTAAGCCCTCCCGGTAATATAGGCGCATCCGGCGGTGTCGATATCCAATCCATAACCGTAATCAAAGAAGCTCCCGCCTAGATAGGTGGAGTAGATGAGCGATGATCCGGTGGAGGAGAGCTTGGCGGCGAAGTAGTCCATCCAGGGCCCGTTTCGGCTGCTCTGGTAGGCGCTGACCGCCGGGAAGTCGGTGGAGTCGGTGCTGCCGGCGAGGTAGGCGTTGCCCAAGGTGTCGATTTTAACGCACCAGCCCCGGGTTTCTCCGCTCCCGCCCAGGTAGGTGGAGTAGATCAGCATGGATCCGGTGGAGTCGAATTTGGTTACGAACGCGTCCTGGGTCCCGGTCCGGCTTGCCTGATAGGGGTTGAGCGTGGGGAAGGCGTCAGCCAGGGTCTGGCCGGTTACATAGGCGTATCCCTGCGAGTCGACGGCGATCTCCCGGCCGTAGTCGCTGCCGCTTCCTCCCAGGTAGGTGGAGTAGTCAAGGTCCCAGCGGCAGACATAGTTCACCGGGGTCGGCGTCGGTGTCTGCGCCCAAAGCGCAAGTGGGTAAGCGGTGATGACCAGGACGACTAAGATGGACAATGCAACTTTTTTCATAGGAATTCGCCTCCCCCATAAGTTAGTGCTTCGCACTAACTTAGTTTGGAAAAATGATTAATATTGTTGGATTGGTGCCTCCGGAAAATATTTCTCCATCTTAAATCTAAGTAACCTTATTTTACGGAGCGACAGGATAAAAGAATAGATCGGAAGAGCACACGTCTGAACTCCAGTCACACTGATATATCTCGTATGCCGTCTTCTGCTTGAAAAAAAAAAAAAAAGATAAAATAAAAATAAAAAACAAAAAAAAACAAACAAATAGATATACATGTAATCAATT
>CAKZYZ010000371.1 GCA_937885075.1 uncultured bacterium
GTAAGGTAGAGTTGTATGTGGAAGAAACGCATGGACAGCATGGACGTGGAGTGTGGGGGGGGGGGGAGGGGTGGTGGGGGGGGGGGGTGGGGGTGTGTTTTTTTTTTAATGATACGGCGACCACCGAGATCTACACTCTTTCCCTACACGACGCTCTTCCGATCTGTGGAAGAAAGCAGTTTATTTTTGAGGAAGAATGGACTGGGCGAGTAAGTAAGGTTGTAGATAAGCGGAAAAGACAGAAAGACTGGAGCGGAACGCCAGCATATCCTCTTGTAATATATCGTTGATCTCATCAAGACTGAGTGAGCTTCCATGAGAACAAAATCTGTCACAGGACCTAAGAGAATCGTTATAGGCTACATTATCGTGCAAATAGGAGAAGATAGCTGCCTGGAATAATTCAGATAACGCGCATCCCTCACGTGCGGCAAATTCTTTAGCTTCACGAAAAAGATCTTCTTCCAGAACTGTTCCAATCTTTTTTTTCATATTAATCCCCTCTTTGGTTGTAAGACTGACGATAATATATCACTATAATAGATGTATGTCAATATTATAATAAGATTTCTTGATACCTTCTAGCCGACGGAATAAAGTAGCTACTATCATCAATCTTTCCGGGCCAGACCAACCAGCCGGGCCCGGGCCAGAATGTGACCCCGCATCGCTCTCTCTAATTCCGGTCTGGTAGCCCCGACTTTCAGATCAAGCCGCCGGTCAAGCGCGTAGATGGTAAAATAATAATGATGGGTACCGGAGGGCGGGGAAGGACCGTCGTACTCCGGCCTCTTAAAGTCATTAATCCCTTCCCGGCCCGGCGCCGTTCCGGCTTCGATCCGACTCACAACCGGGATATCATAAAGAACCCAGTGCACCCAATCGCCCCGGGGAGCGTCGGGATCATTGACCACCAGGGCCAATGATTTTGTCCCGGCAGGAATACCGCCGATAAGCAGGGGAGGACTTACATTACCTGTCCGAAGTAAATATTTCGGCGGGATCATCCCCCCCTCCAAAAAAGCCGGACTGGTCAGGGTCATTCCGGGCGCGGTTTCACTTCTCCCGGATCCGGGGAACAGTAATGCCGTAATTATCAGACCCACCGGGATGAACCCCGGAAGGTAATCCTTTTTCGAGATAATTTTTTTCATCGCGCATCCCGGTTAAGATGCCTTACCTCGGCACCATGATGAATTTTCAATGGCCAACTGCCAACTGCCAATTTCCAAATTCACCATAGACTACTATTTGGAGATTGGTTATTGGCCGTTGGATATTGGTCATTCCGCTTCCCCCCGCCTCGGCCCCATGATGAATTTCCAATGTCCAACTTCCAAATTAACCATAGCTACCACCCCCCGCCTCCCCCGCCTCCGCCCCCACCACCGGAGGAACCGCCGCTGCTCCCGGAACTGGATCCCGGGGAGCGGGAGGATGAAGAGATAGCCCCGGCCAGTGAACCGCTCAGAGATGAAACCATCCCGCCGGCCCCGGCAATCCGGGTCAGACTGCCGCTATACCAGGCGGGATGGTATTCCGTCTCCCCCCGGCCAGCCCGATCAAGTATCCCGGCGAACTGCTCGGCCCATTCCTGCTCCACATCCAGGGCCAGCGCGTAAGGGAGATAGCGCTCAAAAAGTTCCGGGGTCCGGTCGGGCGGGTGGAGGATATTGAGCCGGTCCTTCTCCGCGACAGTTAAAAACATCTTAAACCCATCCACCCCGTCGAGCAGTCTCCTCCCCGCCCGGGTCGGGGCCTTGAGCAGATGATAAAAAATACAGTTGATCATGACCGAAAGGGCTATGATCACCAGGATCCAGATCGGGAACTGGTTGATCAGACCAAAGATAACCAGGATAGCAACCGCCAGGAAGAGCAGAGCCATAAAAGTCGAAATCAGCGGCCCCAGCAGCAGCGCCCGGTGCCAACCTGATCCGCTGAAATACTCTCTCCAGCTGTCAAAGGCCTGTTTGACCAGCATAACCACACCGAAAGACCAGATGGTAATCCAGAGACTGAGAAAGAGCGCTCCGAAGTGGCCGGAAATAACGATGCTGAGCAAGGTGATGAGAATGGAACATATCAGACCAATTATAAAATACCGCAGGTTGGTCACAAAATACTTCTTCTCGTACTTCATTCGTAGAGAAGCCTTCAATCCCGAAAGCGCGGACTGAATCTTTCGGTGATTTTTCTGCTTCAATACTATCCCGTCGCCGGCGGCAAAGAGCGAATTAATAACTTTTTTCGCCTCTCCGCTCAATCCTGACCTGCCGTCTCCCAACAGCGAGAGAGAATAAACTCCTTTTCTCTGACTGATTTTGATCCGGCCTTTAACGGCCAGGTCGATAATCGCCACCGCCAGGGTTCGCGCGTCGAACCCCATCCGCTCGATATAACGAAGCGCGGCCGGAGAGAGATCCTTCGGCGGGTGGTATAGAGGAATAATTGTCCCCGGGGACGGATCTTTTCCTACCCGCGCCCAGGCAACCAGATAAAAAACAATCAGGACCATCACCCCCCCCACTCCCAGGGCAATCCCCTTATTATCCAGGATAAACTCAATCTTCTCCCGGGCCTCGTCCGGTTCTTCCAGATAACCCTTAGGCCAGGCGGCGACCAGTGTCAAACCTTCTTCCGGTCCCAACCCCCGGGTCGTCCGATACCGGATAACGCCGGATCGATCGATCGAAGCAGTAAAGTTCTTTCCCTTCGCCCCGAAGGAGCCGGTATATCCATCCATACTACGAATCCGACCGGACGCGCCGGCCGGAAGGGTGACCATGGCAAAGACCCGGTCAATGGGGAACTCCCAGCCGTTACCGGTCACATTCCAGTAGAGCTCATCAAAGTCATCGAAGAATCCGATCTGTCGATCGGTGGTGTAGGTCAGTCGGTAGGTATGTATTCCGGGAGAGAGGAGACTATCCTTCTCGCCCATATAAATCCGGATGCCGTTCGAGCGGGAGTTAAGATGATATGGTTCCGGGCGACCATCCCGGAGAACCTCCCGAAGATCGAACCCGACCCGGCGGCGGAGACCGGCCCGGGTCTTATAGCTGGTAGGAAAGTCGCGGTAGATCCCATGTTGGATCTCTTTCCCCTCGCTCCGGACCCGGATTGTCTCCTGAACAGTCAGGGACGCGTCCGGGCGAACGGTTATCTCGCTGGTATAATCAAGGATCCGCTCATCGGCAAATCCGGGCGAAACAATAATCCCGATGCTGAGTAGAGAGATAAGAAGGAGGAGGCTGGGGATAGGCAAAAAATATTGTCTATGTGATAGCATATCTGAAAACCCTTCAATTGGAGATTATAACTGCCTTAAATTCCCCTCAACTCCCTTAAATTCGGCAAACTAATCCTCTCGTAGCGGCCCCGCCGATCGGCGGGGCCACTAGTGGCGATCTGAAGGTTGCCGCTACGAGGATGGAGTCAGCGTATTGAGCGGATGCTTTCTAACTTCCTTTGTTTAACGGTCTTCAACGTTCTTATTCTTCAACGTCACTTATCTTCAACGTCCTCATTTTTCAACGTCTTTATACTTATGTTTTCCCGTTCGGTAGCGGTCTCGATCTCAAAATACAGAACGGGACTGAGTCCGAGCATCTTCGCGATGAGCAGGCCGGGAAACGATCCGATCAGGATATTGTAATTCCGCACCGTCCCGTTATAGTAACGGCGGGCCAGTTGAATCTGATCTTCAATCTCAACCAGGTTCTCCTGCAGAGCGAGAAATTGCCGGTCCGCCTTCAGTTCAGGATAGTTCTCGGCCACGGCCAGGAGCGACTTGAGGCCACGGGATAGAGCGTTCTCCGGACCAGCCCGGCCCGCTGGATCCGACACCAGCAGGCAGTCGCTCCGGGCTCTGGTAATTTCGCTCAGAACCCGCTCCTCGTATCCGCTA
>CAKZYZ010000372.1 GCA_937885075.1 uncultured bacterium
TCGTGTCATTGATTGTTTTTTTCTTTTTTTTTTTTTCTTTCTCTTTTTTTTCTTCTTTCTTTTTTTTTTTTTTTTAATGATACGGCGACCACCGAGATCTACACTCTTTCCCTACACGACGCTCTTCCGATCTATGGAATTTTCCTTTGTTTCTTCAAATTCCTTCGTGAACTTCGTGTTCTTCGTGGTTTAAAAGGCTTTTCGAGTAAGGTCTTGCTAATATCGTTTATATATTGTAGATCATATAGAATTAAAAGTGCCAATAGCTGAAATCAGGGTCCCGTCCAATTATCATTACAATAATAAATTCTCTAATAAGAGGTTTTCGGTGAAGTGGTTTATTTCCCAAGAGACGATCAGATCGCCTTTTAAGCGGATTCTTGAGAGGGACTGCGGCGAGAAAGTCAGCCTCTGCTATCAATGCGGTAAGTGTTCCGCCGGCTGCCCGATCGCCTTCCAGATGGATTACCTCCCCAATCAAGTCATGAGAATGATTCAGCTGGGGATGGAAGAACACGTTCTCTCCAGCCGAACTATCTGGCTTTGCGCCTCCTGCCTCACCTGTTCGGCCCGGTGTCCGCGCGAGATTGATGTGGCCGAGATCATGGATTACTTAAGGCGCCGCGCCTACCGAAAAGGAATTATTCCTCTCGAAGAGACAGAAATTCCCCTATTCAATAAGATATTTTTAAGAAATATCGAGTTATTCGGAAGACTCTATGAAATGGGCCTGATCGGTATGTTTAATCTCTTGAGCGGAGAATTTTTTAAGGATATTTCTCTGGCCCCAAAAATGTTCCTCAAGGGAAAGATCGGCATTTTTCCGAAAAGGCCCAAACATATGAAAGAGCTACGGAAAATATTTAAAAATTCAGAGAAATTAGGCCGGGTAAAAAGATCCAGGCTCCTGCAGCCGAGATTAATATTCTTAAATGTATTTAGAAAATTTATTGGAAAAGTCGAAAGATTAAAATGAAGTATGCTTACTATCCAGGTTGTTCCCTGCACTCGACGGCAAAAGAGTACGATCTCTCTACCAGGGAGGTAGCGAATGCGCTCGGGATCGAACTCATTGAGATCCCTGATTGGGTATGCTGCGGGGCGACCCCTGCCCATATTAGCATGCATCTTTTGTCGTTAGCCCTCCCGGTGAAGAATCTCCTTCTGGCGAGAAGAATAGGTTCATATGATATAGCGACCTGCTGCGCGGCCTGTTTTAGTCGTCTTAAGATCGCCAATAAATTTATGAGAGATAACCCGCGGCATAGAGCTAAGGTAAATAAGATTTTAGGAGAAGAATACCAGGGCGAAATTAAAGTAAGACATTTTATTGACATTTTAATCAATGACTTTGGCATGAAGAACCTGGCACCCCGGATAACTAAGCCATTGGAAGGATTGAAGGTTGCCTGTTATTACGGATGCTTACTAACCAGGCCCTCGGACATTACCTGTCTTGACGACCTCGAAGAGCCGCACTTAATGGATGATTTGATGCGGGTAATCGGCGCCCAACCGGTCAACTGGCCCTACAAGGTAGAATGCTGCGGGGCCAGTTTTTCCCTCACCAAAACCGAGATTGTCCTGAAGCTTTCCAACGATATACTGCAGATGGCTTGTGACCAGGGGGCGGAGGCGATAGTTGTAGCCTGCCCTTTATGTCAGTCAAATTTAGATTTAAGACAACCGAAGATAAATAAAAAATTTAAAGCAAATTTTAAAATACCGATTTTTTACTTCACTCAACTGATAGGGCTGAGCCTGGGGATAGAACCTAAGAAATTGGGGTTGAAGAAACACATTGTGAATCCCCTACCTCTATTGAAAGAGAAGGGATTGCTGGGATGAAAATCGGAGTTTTTACCTGTCATTGCGGAACAAACATCGCCGCTACGGTGGATGTGGAAAAAGTTGCTCAAGCCGCGGCTGAATTTCCCGGAGTTACATTTTCCACCGCCTACAACTATATGTGTTCCGACCCAGGTCAGAATATCGTAAAAAAAGCGATTAAGGAACATGCGTTGGACCGGGTTGTCATAGCTTCCTGCAGCCCGAGCCTCCATGAAAAGACATTCCGGAAATGTGTCGAAGATGCGGGGATAAACCCCTATCTGGTGGAGATGGCGAATATCCGGGAGCACTGCTCCTGGGTCCACCCGGAGGGGGAGCAGACAACCGCCAAGGCGATCGAACTGGTGCGGATCGCCGTGGCCAAAGTTTCACGAGACAGACCACTGGAGATGACCTATACTCCGATAGAAAAGAAAGTATTGATCATCGGCGGGGGTATCGCCGGAATACAGTCTGCCATAGACATTGCCTTTGCCAACTATCCGGCGGTAATCGTTGAGAGAGAGCCTTCGATCGGCGGCCGGATGGCGAGTTTTGATAAGACCTTTCCCACTTTAGATTGTGCCGCCTGTATCCTGACCCCTAAGATGGTGACCGTCTCTCAGAGCGAACACGTTACCATTCACACCTATTCTGAAATAGAGGAAGTTACCGGATATGTGGGGAATTTTACCGTGAAGATACGGAAGAAACCTCGTTCAGTCGATATAAATAAATGTACCGGCTGCGGAGTCTGTTACGGGAAGTGTCCGGTTCGAGTTCCATCGGAGTTCGATCAGGGCCTGGGTAAAAGACCGGCCATCTACATTCCTTTCCCCCAGGCGGTACCCAATGTCCCGGTTATAGATAGAGAAAGCTGCCTCTGGTTTACAGAACAAAAATGTGGCATCTGCCAGAAGGTCTGCCCCTTTGGAGCCATAGATTACGATATGGAGGATGAAATAATTGAAGAGAAATTCGGGGCGATTATTGTAGCCACCGGCTTCCAGCAATTCGACTACTCGGTATATGGTGAATACGGCTATGGTAAATTTAAAAATGTTATTACCGGTCTGCATTTCGAACGAATGGTAAACTCCTCCGGGCCGACGGGGGGCAAAATCATCAAACCCTCAGATGGTAAAGAAGCCCGTGAAGTCGTATTTATTCAGTGTATCGGCTCGCGCGATGAACAAAAAGGTGTGCCGTACTGCTCCCGGCTATGCTGTATGTATACCGCAAAACACGCTCTGCTGCTGAGAGAACACAATCCGGATGCCCAGGCGTATGTGTTTTATATTGATATCCGGGCGGCGGGAAAAAACTATGAGGAGTTCGTCAAGAAAGTTCAGGATGAATACGGCGCGATTTATTTAAGGGGCCGGGTTTCGCGCATATTCGAAAAAGGCGACAAGCTTATCGTTAGGGGAGCGGATACCCTGAGCGGTGCCCAGATCGAGATCGAGGCTGATCTGGTGGTCATGGCCACGGGACTCGTTGCCATGCCGGACGCGGTAAGTTTGGCCCAGATGCTTCACATCCCCTACGATCAGAACAATCTGTTCACCGAAGCCCACCCCAAACTTGCCCCGGTTGAAACTATCACCAGCGGCATATTTCTGACCGGCGCCTGCCAGGCTCCCAAGGATATACCTGACGCGGTAGCCACCGCCTCAGCCGCGTCAGTCAAGGCTTTAGGATTAATGGTACAGGATAAATTAGCCCGGGAACCTTTAATTGCCAGAGTTATTCCCGAGCTCTGTTCAGGATGCCGGGCCTGTATTGAAGCGTGCCCCTTCAGCGCCATCGAGACGGAAGAGATTGAGGACTTGAGACTCAGAAGAAAAAGAACCGTGGTCAAAGTGATCGAAGGGGTGTGCACGGGTTGCGGTATCTGCACGACCGCCTGCCGTATGTCCGCGATCGATTTAGAGGGGTTCAGCAACAGACAGATTATGGAAGAGTTGGCGGTATTATGAATAAGTCACAGATTCCAGATCATAGCCCGCAAAAAAATTCCGGTGACCGGAATCTCAAAGCCCCGATCAAGGACTTTGAGCCCAAAATTGTAGGTTTCCTCTGCAATTGGTGTAGTTACGCCGGGGCGGACTTAGCCGGAACTTCCCGGATCAAATATCCGCCAAACATAAGGGTTATCAGAGTCCCCTGTTCGGGGAGAGTGAACCCTCTTTTTGTTTTGAATTGCCTGATGAACGGCGTGGACGGAGTACTGGTCTCCGGCTGCCACATCGGCGACTGCCATTACTCAGAGGGAAATTTTTATGCCCGCAGACGTTTTGCCATTTTAAAAAGGCTGCTTGAGTATATAGGGATTGATCCCCGGAGATTCCAGATGGCCTGGGTATCCGCCGCGGAGGGCGAGAGATGGGCAAAACTGGTTGGCGAACTGGTGGAGGAGATCAAAGAAGCGGGGCCGAATGAGCATTTTGGTGGCAATAGATGAATGTGGAGCTGAGAAAAAAAGCGAAAGAATTATTAAAGACCAAGCAGGTTGAAATGATCATCGGTTATCAACGCGGACCGGATGGAATCTCGGCCACACCGGTTTTTATCACCCGGGAGGAGGAGGCGGAGAACCTGATCTGGGACGTTTACTGTGTTTATAACCTCTCTAATTATCTAAAAGATTTCCCGGGTAAAAAGATAGGAATTATCGCTAAAGAATGTGATGTCAGGTCGATAATAGTTCTTTTGCAGGAGAACCAGTTAAAGCGGGATGATATATTTATAATCGGGGTTGAGTGTTCGGGGGTGATTGCTGAGCATACGTTAGCCTCCGGGAAAGAATCGCCGGGAGAGTTGGATTTCGACGAGAAATGCAAGGCCTGCAGACCGTCGACTCCCCGGCTATACGATTATCTCGTAAGCCAGAAAGATCAGAAAGATAAAGGGGTGCTACCGGAAGAGAATCCCTACCAGGATATACGCAAATTTGAGGCAAAATCAATCGAGGAGAGATTCAAATTTTGGCAGGAGGAGTTTTCCAGATGTATTCGCTGTTATGCTTGCCGGCAGATTTGTCCGATGTGCTATTGCCCCCGATGCGTGGCTGATCAGACGATGCCCACCTGGTTTTCCCGCGCGCCTGATCTGGAAGGGAACCTCGCCTGGAATGTAATCCGGGCTTTTCATCTAGCCGGCAGATGCATCGACTGCGGAGAGTGTGAAAGGGCTTGCCCGGTGGGCATTCCTTTAAGAGAAGTTAATAAGAAGATCGAGAAGGATATAAAGGAATTATTTGACTATGAGGCAGGTGCCGGCGTTGATCAGAAACCGCTCCTGAGTTGTTTTGACCAGAATGATCCGGAAGACTTTATCAGATAGCAGGATAAAAGCTCATGCTAAAAAGTATCACTAAAGAGGATTTTTTCACCCGGGTGGGAGAACTCTCAAATGATTTTGAGATCATCGGACCAATGGAATTGCCCCTTAAGGGAATATTCTATCAATCCATATTGAATACTGAAGATCTCTATCTGGGTGATGGGTTCGCCATTGAACCGATCAAGAAATTTTTTCTGGAACCTTCTACCCGGCTTTTGAGATACCCATGGAAGAATGAACCCGGCGTGGAATCCTTTTCCCCGCCGGAGAGGGAAAGGATAGCCATCGGCGTCCGACCCTGCGAAGCAAAGGGTCTGGTATTACTGGACAGCGTGTTTGACCCGCCGGCAAGCTCAGATTTGATCCCGAACAGTGCCCCTGGGGCTGGTAAAAAATCATCGAATCGAGCCGGCTCCACTTATCAAGACGCTTTTTATACCAACAACCGCAAGCGAACGATTATAGTCGGTCTTGCCTGTGGCAGACCCGATCGGTGTTGCTTCTGCACTTCCCTGGGGGTTTCGCCGGCCGGGACAACCGGTATGGACGTCTTGCTCTTCGAGATCGAAGGTGGATTTGCGATAGAGATAATTACCGACAGAGGGAAGGGAATCTTCGGCGCTCTGGGAAAAGAATTGAGCGAGGAGGAAAAGAAGTTATTGACATCAGTTAATAACAAAAGAGAAGACTTGCTCGAGAAGAAGATACGCGTTCCCGAAAGCATGGATACAATCTTTACCAGCGATTACTGGGACAAGGTCTCCCGTTCCTGCATCAGCTGCGGCATCTGCACGTATCTCTGCCCCACCTGTCACTGCTTCGACCTGATCGATGAGAGACGGATCAAGCTCAGATGCTACGATGGATGCAGCTTTCCTCATTTTACCCTTCATGCATCCGGTGAAAATCCCCGGCCTACTAAAAAAGAGCGTTACCGGCAGAGGGTCTTCCATAAATTTGATTACTTTAAAATAAATTTTGGCGAGAACCTCTGTGTCGGTTGTGGGAGATGCATCCGATTCTGCCCGGTTAAGATTGATATTGGAGATATCGTTGACAAAGCACCTCTTTCCAAGAAGCGCTAAGATGAAAAATATATATCTGCCCCATGTAGTAGAGATCGTCGACGTGCAGGAGGAAACACCGGATGTCAAGACGTTCAAGCTGAAGTTCAGAGATAATGTAGTCGAGGAGTCTTTTGATTATCGGCCGGGGCAATTTGTGGAGCTTTCCGTATTCGGGGAAGGAGAAGCGCCGTTCTGCTTCTCGAATTCACCTACTCGAAGAAACGTGATCGAATGCAGCGTCAAGCGAATGGGCCAGGTTACCGAGGCCCTCCATGAAATGGATACAGGCGACACTGTTGGAATCAGAGGGCCTTACGGCAACGGGTTTCCCCTGGAAGACTTGAAGGGCAAGAATCTTTTATTTGTTGCTGGTGGGATCGGACTTGCCCCGCTGCGGTCTTTGATCAATTACTGCCTGGATAACAGAAAAGATTATAAGACCCTCACCATTGTAAATGGCGCAAGAACCTCGAAAGATTTAATGTACAGAAACGAATATCCGGTCTGGGAAAAGGCAAAAGATACAAGTCTTCATCTCACCGTTGATTGCCAGGAAGAGAATTGGACTTGTATGGTAGGAGTCGTACCAAAGGTCCTTGAGCAGATAAAGCCAACCTGTGGCAACAGTGTAGCTATAGTCTGTGGTCCACCAATCATGATCAAGTTTACCATGCCAACCCTCTTAAAACTGGGATTCTGTGAAGATGCTATAATTACTACTTTAGAGATGAAGATGAAGTGTGGTCTGGGTCAATGCGGGAGATGCAATATTGGTCATCTCTATGTCTGCAAAGATGGACCCGTGTTTTCCTACAGCCAACTGAAAGACAAGAACTTTCAGTTCTGATCGGTCTATGAAAATCGAAGAAGAAGCCGTCACGAAACTAAGTGCACTAAGCTATATACAAAATCCATGAAGGAAATAACACTCTGGCTTACTGCGATTCGTGCTCCCTTCTTTACCGCAACAATAATCCCCGTTGTCTTCGGTGCGATTGTTGCCTGGTATAATACAGATAATTTTATATGGTCGAGGTTCTGGCTAACCATGGTCGGTGCGCTTCTCTTCCATATGGGGACTAATCTGGCTAACGATTATTTCGACCATGTCTGGGGGAACGACGAAGTAAACACCACTCCCACGCCCTTTAGCGGCGGAAGCAGAGTAATCCAAAATGGCATGATTACACCCCGAAGGATCCTATGCGCCTCTCTTGCCTCTTTTGCCCTGGGGGGAGCGATCGGTCTCTATCTTAACTCCATTTCCAGAGGCAATGTGATTGTACTGATAGGCATAATCGGGATCTTTCTCGGTTTTTTTTACTGCGCCCGGCCATTCCGGATCGGCTATAGTGGTTTCGGAGAATTGGCCGTGGGAATCGGTTTCGGTCCGCTGATGATACTGGGTTCATATTATGTCCAGGCACAGAGGCTGCCGTTTGAGATATACCTGATTTCAATCCCGATCACGCTTTTGATCATGCTGGTTTTATTTATAAACGAGTTTCCGGACTATGTAGCAGATAAGACAGTAGGCAAAAGAACCATGGTAGTTATTTTAGGGAAAAGAAAAGCCGTTATTATATATCATGTCTTATTAGTCACCGTTTACTTAGTCATACTAAGTTTAGTGTGGCTTAAACTTTTGCCGCTTTTTTGCCTCATTTCGTTTCTGACTTTACCACTGGCTATAAAAGCGTTTTTTGTATCAAAGAAAAATTATGATAAGATTTATGAATTATTACCTGCCAACGCTTCCACCATTGGCTTGCATTCATTGGTCGGATTGTTATTATCTGCCGGGATTGTCTTAGATAAAATTTTTTAGAAACAGGAAAAAACAATGCAGTTAAAAGAAATTTTTCATCCAATTGAAGAAGAGTTGCTGGAGGTGGGACGGGTGTTACAGGGGTGTCTGGAAAGGACGGCTTATAAATCCATCTCGGAAATAAACCGATACTTAATAGATCCCAGAGGTAAAAGGATCAGGTCTGCTCTGGTTTTACTCTCAGCTAAAACAAGCCATCGATCACCGGTTGTTAATCCCCAATTAATCAATATTGCCTGCGCGGTAGAATTAATCCATATGGCTTCCCTGGTCCACGATGATCTAATCGATCATTCCAGCCTTCGCCATCACAAACCTACCATCAACTCCAGGTGGGGTGAGGAAGTTTCCATTGCCCTGGGAGACTACCTTTATTCCGTGGCCTTTGAGCTAATAGCTGATTGCGGTAATCCCGATATCATCCGGTGCATTAGTTCCGCCACCAAGGCCATGTGTGAAGGTGAACTCCTGCAAGTTTGTGAAAGGAATAATCTGGATTTATCAAAGGATCGCTACTTCGTTATCGTTAAAAAGAAAACCGCCAGCCTTTTTGCCGCCTCCTGCCAAGCGGGAGAATTAATTTCTAATCCCGGCAAAACCGGTACCGGCAGACTGAAGAAATACGGGTTAAATTTTGGGATCGCTTTTCAAATTATAGACGATTGCCTTGATTGGGTGGGCCGCGAAGAGATTTTAGGCAAGACCACCGGAGCTGACCTCCGGGCGGGGGAATTTACCCTGCCTTTTTTATACCTGCTTGATAATGCCGATGCTAAAGAGTTTGAAGAGATTAAGAAACTCCAATATTTATCCCAGCAGGATAAGGAGGCATTCAATATAGTAAAAGAAAGACTTATTAATTCTTCCGCAGTGTTAAAAGCAGAAGAAGAAGCGAGGCGCTATACGGTAAAAGCGAAAGACCAGTTGAAGGATATAAATGATTCACCGCTCAAAAAAAGCATGTTAGATCTGGCAGATTACATTGTCGCCGGACAAACTCAATCCCGAACCTGAAAATGCCACCTATTCAACCTGATGTTAAATTGGCGTGATCTTCCGGTGAACGGATCTACGGAGGGAGATGATGGGATATAAAGCAAGAATATTGATTGTCGATGATGACCCGGACATTGTAGAAGCAATGAAAGTAGTACTGGAGAACAAGGAGTATCGGGTTGATACCGCTAAAAGCGGCCAGGAGGGCTTGGAAAGGGTGAAGCTCCAAAAACCCGACCTTGTCATCCTGGATATCATGATGGAAACCGCGGGCCAGGGATTTAATGTAGCCAGAGAACTGAAAGGGGACAACAATTATATGGACATACCTATCCTGATGTTAACCGCTATCAAGGAAGTGACCGGTATGGGCTTCGAAAAAGAAGTGGGGGACGATGTTTGGCTGCCGGTAGATGATTATGTAGAAAAACCGCTCAAGCCGGCGGAGCTGATTTCAAAAGTTGCGTTTCTTTTGAAAGCTACGGGAAAGACATGAGTGGTTCCCCAACTCTGCGGCCCCGCATGGGGAATGATACTAATAGTGACCTGGTTGAGAGGATTTTCTGGTTTATACGTTTAAGATGGATAGCAGTAACCGGAGTAATTCTTACCATTTTATTCACCACTCGAATACTTAAAATTTCCCTGCCGGCCCGTTCTCCTTCAACGTCTGCAGGGCATACTTATCTTTTTTGTTAAACAGGTTATGACCCAACATCTGCCTCAATCCCATATGATGATCCGCCATCTCCTTTAACCGGTCATAGTCCCAGTCGCAAGTTAATCGGATTGTCCCCAGAACAAAAATCTTCCACAGTTCCATCCCGGGGCGCCCGTTATTTGCGTCGGTGCTTGGTGGTACAATTTCCTCCAGTATTTTAAAAACTTTTCCCCTCAATCTTGGTGTGCAATAAATATACTGCAATCCCTTTAATAATTTCGGGATGTCGTCTCGAGAGCGGGGATCAAATTCAATTTTGGAGATATCGACTTCTCCTAATTGCATCTGCGGCTCGATTGTTTTTCTCATCTGTTTTCCTCTGAAGATTTTTCCTATAATTTGTCCAAGAGTATGTTGGCATACCACCCGAAAATTTGTAAATTCGGAAGGAAACCATTGCAATTCAAGTAATTATAGCAAAATAGCCAAAAAATACCAAACAAAAAAAGAAGTAATTTTGCTCAATCTTCAGATTGAATTATTTGATGAGCTCCTTTATTATAATATGGTTATGACTTTTCGGTCAGACACTAAGTAGGTCCACTCAACTGGAAGTGAAAATGCGGGGCCATCGGATCACCACCGGCAAGCAATCTTGATCTACTCCCAGGTTTCCTGAAAATAGTGTTATTTTCCTTGACCTCGATTTATAAACCTTATATATATATGATTACTACATCGCAATGCCAATTATTCTATTACTTGACTTTGTAATCGAGTTTTGAGTTGTCGAAATGAATACTTCTTACATGGTAACGGTAGAAGAAGCTCAAAAGTTTGTACTGGAGCAGATACGTTCAATCAACGCCGAAGAGATCTCCCTCCCGGAGTGCCTGGGACGCACCATTGCCCGTGATTATTATTCACAAGACAACATCCCCCCGTTTGACAACTCGGCCATGGATGGCTATGCAGTTTCTTCACCGGATGTCGCCCGGGCAAGTCGAGAGTCACCGGTTGTTCTCAAAGTTGTTGAAGATTTGCCCGCGGGGAGTGTTGCTCAGCGGGAAATCAGAAAGGGTGAGACTGCCAGGATAATGACCGGTGCCGCTATCCCCGATGGCGCCGACACCGTAATACGGGTGGAAAAGACCCGGTCGGAAGGGCGAACGGTTACGATATTCGGAAGCATTGAAGCTGGTAAAAATATCCGGTTGTGTGGAGAGGATATAAGAAACGGGCAACTGGTACTGAAAAAAGGTACTGTTGTCGGCCCGGCGGAGATGGGCATTCTGGCCAGCCTGGGAGTGGACCCGGTGGCCGCGGCCCGACCTCCTACCGTGGGTATCTTAGCAACCGGTGACGAACTGGTTGAGATAAAAGAAGAGCTTACCCCGAGTAAGATCAGGAACAGCAACACCTACTCTCTCATCGGCCAGGTGAAAGAGTCCGGCGGCATCCCTCGCAATTTAGGGATAGCCGGTGACAGCAAAAATGAGATTCGCCGGAAAATTGAAGAAGGACTAAAGAACGATATATTAATTGTTTCAGGGGGTGTTTCCGTCGGGGACTATGATTACGTCAAGGAGGTGATGACCGATTTAAAAGGCCGGATTGTCTTCTGGAAGGCGGCCATTAAACCGGGACGACCCATGGTCTTCGCCATAATTAACGGCCGGCCGGTATTCGGTCTCCCGGGAAATCCCGCCGCCTCCATGGTGAGTTTCGAAGTTTTTGTCAGGCCGGCAATTCTAAAAACGCTGGGGCGGCAAAACGACAATAGAAGGGAGGTATCCGCGGTGGTGGAAGAGGAGATAAAAAAGAAAAAGGGGTTGAGATACTTCTTGCGGGCGCACACCAGATGGGAAGGCGGAGTATACTTTACCCGCAAAACCGGTCTCCAGGGTTCCG
The DNA here is from genome assembly GCA_937885075.1 of uncultured bacterium. Classification (GTDB taxonomy): domain Bacteria; phylum Auribacterota; class Erginobacteria; order Erginobacterales; family Erginobacteraceae; genus CAKZYZ01. Next base: position 11,639 of record CAKZYZ010000372.1, read on the forward strand.
GAATTTTAAAATCGATGGTCCTTGCCAACAGTTTGATTGTTCTACCCGAGGAAGAAGAGATTATAGATAAAGGCAGAAGAGTAACGGTACGGTTTCTCAATTAAAAATTGTTGTGTTGAACTGGAAACGGCGGGAAGAAAAGGAGGTTTGCAGATAATGCAAATAAAAAAAGTGAAACCGGACGCGATGGGGAAAAAGAGGGGGACAAACCGGAGAGACTTCTTGAAACTTGGCGGCCTATCGGTTGCCGTGGCGGCAGGCACTCTAGTGGCCGGCAAGACATTCAGCCAGGTTGAGCAGAAGACCTCCAGAAGGCTGGCAATGGTGATCGACCTCCGGCGCTGTATCGGTTGCCAGGCATGTTCCGTTGCCTGCAAAGCCGAGTTTGATGTTCCTCTCGGTGTATGGCGGAGCTGGGTCAAGTCGGTTGAGAGAGGCACCTACCCGAATGTGAAGAGGTCCTTTTTGCCCAGGCTCTGCAACCAGTGCACCGACCCTCCCTGTGTCAGCGTCTGTCCCACTAAAGCCTCATATATCGATGATGATAATACCATCCAGATCAGGGAGGAGAGGTGCATCGGCTGCCGGCTCTGTGTTTCGGGTTGTCCCTACAACTCCCGGTTCAACAATCCGATCGAGCATACAGCGCAGAAATGCACCTTCTGTATACACCGGGTGAGAAAGGGGGTCGTTCCTGCCTGCGTGAATACCTGCGAAGCGAAAGCCCGGACTTTCGGGGATCTGAATGACCCCAAGAGCGACGTCGCCAAGCTGATAAACACCCACCCCGTCCAGACCCTGAAGGACGAGCTGGGAACGCAACCAAATGTCTACTATATTAATGCCGATGAGGATGTCATGGGCGGCAGTCTAGAGATCGGAAGAGCGTCGTGTAGGGAAAGAGTGTAGATCTCGGTGGTCGCCGTATCATTAAAAACAAAAAGTAAAATAAAATCAGAGTCAGAGATACAA
>CAKZYZ010000373.1 GCA_937885075.1 uncultured bacterium
ATCTAAAAGTTCTGACGAAACAGATTTTTTAATGTTATAAATATATTCTATAGGCATCATGGTTAACCCGAATGAAGAAGGAATAAGAATGTTTTGATTGTTTTGTATATTGTTTTTAGAAGTCTCTATGATTCCATCATTTCTTATTGACCCTGTAATAAATATTTTGGAACTAGGGACTTCCGTACTTTTCAGATCTATAGCAAAATCTTTTCCCCATGATATATGAAATACATCTTTTGCAAACTGATCTCTTGGTAATAAAATTTTCTTCGTAAACAAATTGGAGATTTGTTCAGAATGAAGATTCAAACATAATAAATTACTATTCATTTCTTTATATATTTGAAAATTTCCATCCCGAATAGTATAAAGGAAAGGAAGCACTATAATTTTTGGCTGAAAACGTAAGGCGTTAAAATATCTATTGTAATGAATCGGTAAAATCACTCCACTGAGTCCTCGATTTTCAAGTTTTTCTTTTAATTGTTCAAAAACATTCATAAGCAAACAGTTATCACTGTTCCGAAAAACGAATATATTTTTGGTTTAAAAAAACATGTTACTTGGAATATAAATCTTAATTAGTATAGGAAACGGCATTTTTTATGTCAAGAAAGTTCTGTCACCCTCCCGCGGCAAGCCCTTCCTGCTAACAACAAAAGGCAGCGCCGTTTCAGGCCCCGCCTTTTGTTGTGCTTTGCTGACAGCCAACTGCTGATCGCTAAGACCTGACAGTTGATTGATATAATGGTTTTGGAATCTTGAACAGAAAAAAGTGATGAAATAAGTGGATCTCAATGGTAGTTTAACAGACAAAACAAAGGAGATCCGTGATGAGTATAAGAAAACGTCGAGTACATGATAACAATTTCAAAGCAAGAGTCTCGCTTGAGGGGGAGCGTATGGGGTCAAATCTTTAACTTGACACAAAGGCCGGGTATTGATATGATTCAGATATGAGCAGAGCACTAAGGATCCAATATCCCGGGGCATAATACTATCACGTAACCTGCCGGGGAAATGGGCGAAGGAAAATATTTTTAGATTCACGAGATCGGGAAATATTCCTGGAGAAGTTATCTCTCTCGTTAGAGATATATAACGTTTCGCTTCTGGCTTACGTATGCATGCGAAACCATTTTCACCTGCAGGTGACCACACCCGAAGGAAACCTCTCTGAATTCATGCGCCATTTTAATATCTCCTATACCTCCGCTTTCAATCGTCGCCATAATCGGGTGGGACATCTATATCAAGGGAGATACAAGGCGTTTCTGATCGACGCCGATAATTATCTCCTGGCGGTATCCCGGTATATCCATCTTAACCCGGTTCGGATCAAAGCCTATTCAAAGAAGTTGGATCGGGAAATCAAGGATGTCCTTTTGAAATACAAGTGGAGCAGTCTGCCGGGTTATCTCTCAGTGAAGAATAAATTGGATTTTATTGATTATCGAACAATTCTAAATTACATGGGGGGAGATAATCTGAAGGGAAGGCAGGCATACCGTAGATTTGTTATCCGGGAGATTGGTAGTGAGGAGGAGAGTCCGTTAGCAGTGGGAAAGGGGCATGGAATTGTGGGAGACGAGAAGTTCATTGAGTGGGTGAAGGAGAGATTTATAAGGAAGGCGGGGGCGTCGAGAGAACAACCGGCGATAAGAAAATTACAAAAAGTATGCGAACCCGGAGATCTGGTTGAACATTTTACGAGGTTAAGTGGAATATCTCATGAGGAGTTCTGCCGGAGAGGAAAGAGATCGGTCGAACGGGCAATGCTGATGGAATTGCTCTATCGGCATTGTTTGATCACGCAGCCGGAGATCGGAAGAATGGTGGGTGGAATAGATTATAGCGCAGTCAGCCAGGCCCGGAAGAGATTACGGAAGCGGATGAAGGAGAATCCGGAAGTGAGAAACAAATTCGAAGGACTAAATGAGCAGTTGCTCCAGTTGTCAAAAGGAAAGATTTGATCCCGCCAATCCCCCGCCCAATCTCCGGGGAGCCCGCGCGGGGCGTTGGTATCTCTCGTTGGGCTTCTCCTGGCCGTGACCATATAGTTTTCCGTGGCCCTCCCCTGGGGCGTAGGCCAGGTTCTCTAGCAGCACTCGCGTTCCTGGCGCTCCGCTTAAGGGTAGACATCCTCTGGGCTGTCCTGGCCGGGGCAGGTGTCTCGGCGCTCGTCCTGTGAAGGAGGCATGAAGACGGTGATTAAAGATGAGCAACTCATGTTGCGGGTGGCTGAAGGTGACCTTGAGGCCTTCAGCGAGATCGTACGCCGGCATCAACGTACCGCCTGGAGGATTGCCCTCCGATTTCTGGGTGATCCGGCGGAAGCCGAGGATATTGCCCAGGAGGCGTTTCTCAGGATATTAGCTGCCGCCCCCCGGTACAAGCCCAGCGCGACTTTTTCAACGTACCTGTATCGTGTTATCGCCAGGCTCTGTATCGACCATATCAGGAAAAAGCGTCCCCTCTTCACCAACACTCTTCCTGAAGCGGTTGACTCCTCCCCTGATCCCGCAGCGGCCCTGGTCCAGAAAGATCGGGATGCGCTGGTCCGCCAGGCCCTTGACGTCCTGCCATCCAGGCAACGGATGGTCGTCATCCTGAAATACTACGAAGGGTTGAGATACGGCGAGATCGCCCGGGCGATGGGAACAACGATCAAGGCCGTGGAAAGACTGCTCGGCCGTGCCCGGAAGAGGCTCCAATCCAGTTTGTCAGGTATAAGAAAATAAAAAACAGCGGGGGTTTTTCATTTCTCGCCCGTTTAACAAGATAAAAGGAGCGTCCCATGAGGTGCAGAAAAGTAATTTCTTGTCTCAATGCCTACGTGGATGGCGAGCTTCCCGAGAGGCAATGTTCTATCGTGGAAAACCATCTTGCGACCTGCGAAGTTTGCCCCGGGCGGCTTGAGGAGATCCGCGGAATAGGTGAACTATTACAGGGTACCCTCCCTGTTCCCCCCGTGCCGGATGGGCTGGCCGCGCGGATCATGGCCGAGGCCCGAAGAAGACAGCCGACGGAAATTCCCGGGAGGCGTTCACCGTTGCCGGGTTGGAACCCCTTACAACAATGGATTGCCGGGCTTTCAGCGCCCATGAGGCTTGCTGCGGGCGCCACCGTGCTGCTGGCCCTTGTTATGGGGTGGTCTCTGGATGGCAAATGGCCGGCCCGGGAAGGGCTGAACCGGGAACCGGGGAGAAATCTCTACGGGCTTGAATGGTTTGCCCCTGCCTTGCCTGGTTCTATCGGCTCGGTCTATATCGCCATGACCGATGAGGATTACAGGAAAGGAAGAAGATAATGACAAAGAATCTCAAAACACTGGCCATCATCTTTTCGGTGGTATTGAATATCGTTTTCATCGGGTCTTATTGCTACCACAGCTCAGGCCTCTTACCCCAGGCGGACCGCCCGGCCAATTATGATCATCCCCCCTGCCAGGCATTGGACCTCGGCGGCGGCCACCCCGACCAGTTGTGGCCTC
>CAKZYZ010000374.1 GCA_937885075.1 uncultured bacterium
CCACCGAGATCTACACTCTTTCCCTACACGACGCTCTTCCGATCTCCATCGTGTGGCAGCCTGAAGGCAGCCGCTACGAGTTGACGGGGGTTCACCGAAACTTACGACTAAAGTCCGCGACTACAAAAATTGGGGTTTTTGTTCAAACACTATTTAAACCCCCAACGGAGGGAGTCATGAAAAGAAAGACTGGTATAAATTTATTATTTGTCAGCCTGATCGGCAGCCTGCTCTGGGCTTATTCCGGCGCCTTAGCCTGTACCGGCATTATGCTCCGGACCGAGGACGATTCGATAGTCAGCGGCCGGACACTCGAATTCGGTATTTTCGTGGATACATCCATCGCGGTGATACCGCGCGGTTACAAGTTTGTCGGCCAGACCCCCCTGGGGGAAGGCTTGAAATATAGAGCGAAATATGCCGCTGTCGGAGTAATCACCTATAACGATCTGAATCTCGCCGACGGTCTCAACGAAGCCGGTCTCGCGGCGGGAGCTTTTTATTTTCCCACCTTCGCGCAATACACGAAGGTTACGCCAGGGAATCAGAAAATTGGGCTTTCCCCGACCGAGTTTAACAACTGGATTTTAACCCAATTCGCGACGGTGGCCGAGGTCCGGAAAGCGATTGAAGACGGAGAGGTAATAATCGCTCCCACCGCTATTGAAGGCTGGGGTCCGGAAGCCCCGCCGTTTCACTATGTGGTCTATGATAAGACCGGCGCGAGCATTGCCATTGAGCCGATCGGGGGCAAACTGATAGTCCATGATAATCCCCTCGGTGTCATGTCCAACTCGCCCACCTTTGACTGGCATATGATCAATCTCCGTAACTACATCGCCCTCGACCCCCGCAATGTTCCGCCCCTGGAACTGGACGGTGCCACCTTCAAGCAGCTTGGACAGGGATCTGGGATGCTGGGTCTGCCCGGCGATTTTTCCCCTCCGGCACGGTTCGTCCGGGCCGCGGTCTTCAGCAGTACCGCTATACCTTCCAAGACCGCAGATAAGGGCATAGAACAGGTATTTCATATCCTCAACAACTTCGATATCCCGGTTGGAGTGGCCCGTGACGAGGGGAAAGATGGCGTCATCCACACCGACTATACCATGCTTACGGTGGGACGTAACGCCCGGGACGGCAATTACTACTACAAAACCTACGATGACCAGACCATCCGGATGGTTCAGTTAAATAAGTTTGACCTGGACGCTGGCGAGGTAAAATTGCTGAGCACAAAAAGCGAGCAGCCCATCGCGGACATGACCGATCAGTTGAAATAAAGGCGGAATATAGAAGGATTTAAAATGAGAAAATCAATAGTAATAAGTTCAATTATCCCAAGCGTCATTGTCTCTCTCCTGCTGGTCGGTGGAGTTCGGGCTGAGGCGCCGACTTTTCAGGATATGGCCAAAAAGTTAAACTTTAAATCCAGTCCACCGGTGACGATCTATACGGCGAAAGAGATTATTACCATGGACCCATCAAAGCCTGAAGCGGAGGCGGTAGCCGTGGTCGGGGATCGTATTCTTGCCGTCGGGTCTTTAAAGGAGCTCAAAGAAGCGGCAGCCGGGCAGCCCTATGCTGTTGACAGTACCTTCGCGGAAAATATCCTGGTCCCGGGCTTTATCGCCCAGCATCTCCATCCCTTCCTCTCCTCAACCTGCCTGACCTCCGAAATTATCTCGATCGAGGACTGGGTTCTTCCCTCTGGGACCGTCCCGGCGGTGCGGGATCGGGATGGTTATCTAAAGAGGCTGCGGGAGGCGGAGTCCAAACTAAAAGATCCGGATGAGTTACTCTTAACCTGGGGGTTCCACCACTACTTCCACGGCAAATTGACCAGGGAGGATCTGGACAAGATCAGCAGCACCCGCCCGATAATTGTCTGGCACCGTTCGTGCCATGAATTTATCCTCAATTCCACGGCGCTGGAGAAGTATGGTTTGACCAGTGATTTTATGGCCCAACAGGATAAAAGCGCTCAGGATCAGTCCAATCTGGATGAAGGGCATTTCTGGGAACAGGGAGCAATGGCTGCCCTGCCGAAACTGGGTGGAGTTATCGCGTCGCCGGAACGGATGAAAAAAGGTCTGGAATTCACCAAAAACTACCTCCATGCCAAGGGAATAACCCTGGCCAGCGAGCCCGGGGGTTTCCTCTCAAAACCGTTGCAGGATATGGAGAATGCCGTTCTTGGTGATGAGGATACTCCTTTCCGCTTCTATTTTATTCCTGACGGCAAAAGCCTTTCAGATCTCTACCTTGATGGTGACCTGATCGGCGAGACGGAAAAGATACTTGAATGGGGAGAAGGGATGACCTCATTTCTTCCCCGGCAGATCAAACTCTTCGCCGATGGCGCCATCTACTCCCAGGCCATGCAGATGCAGGATGGCTATCTGGACGGCCACAAGGGCGAATGGATGATGGATCCCGATCTTTTTGCCAAAACTTTCCGGAAATATTGGGACGCGGGTTACCAGATCGTCATTCATCAGAATGGCGATGCCGGACTCGAGATGGTACTGACCAACCTCGAAGCCAACATGCGTCGTAATCCCCGCTACGACCATCGCACCACCGCGGTACATTTCGGTTTCTCCACCCCGGAGCAGGTTAAGCGCATCAAGAGACTGGGCGGGATCGTCAGCGCTAATCCATATTATGTTATGGCGCTGGCCGACAAATACAGCGAAGCCGGGATCGGGCCGGAGCGGGCTAATGAGATGGTCCGCCTCGGTGATGTGGAGAGAGCGGGAATCCCCTTCTCATTTCATTCCGATATGCCTATGGCGCCGGCCGATCCGCTTTTCCTGATGGATTGCGCGGTCAATCGCAAAACTTTCTCCGGCCGGGTAGCAGGACCGGAGCAGCGGGTCAGCCGGGAAGGCGCCCTGAAAGCCGTCACCAGCGGGGCCGCCTACTCCCTC
>CAKZYZ010000375.1 GCA_937885075.1 uncultured bacterium
ATTCACCACGAAGGTCACGAAGAACACGAAGAAAAACAAAGAAAACTATGGAATTTTCCTTTGTTTCTTCAAATTCCTTCGTGAACTTCGTGTTCTTCGTGGTTTAAAAGGCTTTTCGAGTAAGGTCGAGCTAAGTTCTCACTTCTTTCAGCAGACGCCATGCTCCAAAGATTCCCGCCCAGGCGGTAAGACCGGCCAGGATATACATCAGTTGGAATCCCCCGAACTGGGCCACCACCCCCCATAGCAATGAACCGGCCCCGATCCCGATGTCGAAACTGCTGATGAAGAGGCCGGTAGCCGTTCCCCGGGCGCAGGAATGGACTCTCTGAATCACCAGGGCGTTTAAAACCGGGTAAAGAAAACAATGCCCCAATCCGGCTAGAATCGCCGCCAGGATGAATACCGGCCAGGATTGAATTACCGCGATCAATCCAATCCCCGTGCCGAAAATTATCAGGGCCGGGAAGAGAACCCGGGTCCGTCCCAGACGGTCGGGCAGTTTCCTGGTAAGCAACCTGGTGGAGATGGTTGTCACGGAGTAGATTATGGAGAAAATCCCAATCGATCCGATCTGCTGGAGGCGGGAATACTCGGCAAAAAAGGAAGCAAACGCGGCCCGGCTGACCGCGAAGAGGAAGGTAATCAGAAGAATCACCAGGATCCCCCGTCCCATGGTTTTGCGATAAGATGGTTCGATCAGCTCACAACCTGAGATCGGGCGGCTCTCCCGAAGCGCGATCGATAGCCCTAAGGCTATTGCCGATATCAATCCTGAGGCGATAAAGAGACCCGTGAACTCAAACTGGTTCATGATCAGCTCTCCGCCCCAGGGGCCGAGCGCGAGCGCGACCATCCCGGCAATCCCGAAGATTCCCAGAGACTCGGCCAATCGTCCCGGCGGGGAGATATCAGCAGTAATGGTCCAAACCGCGGTAATATACCCCCCCATCGCCACACCCTGGAGGACGCGAAGAATAATTATCCAGGGGCCAATCGAATGAACGGTTAAAAATAAAAATAGTACCCCTGTATTCAGGAGAGTACTGAGCAGCAAAATCTTCTTCCGTCCAACCAGATCCATCCACCTCCCCCAGAAGAATCGGCTGATTACCGCCCCGATCGGCATTACCCCCATCACCAGGCCGATATCAACCGCGTCACCCCCCATATTTTTGACCATAATCGGAAGGAGAAGAAAAGTGGTGAAGGAGGCCATCAGAAGGAACATGATCACCGTAACTTTAAGAAACTCGAGGGTGTAGAGGGGTTGGGTAGATTCTGAATTCATATTTATTATTTCCGGTCGGTTCAGAAGCTGAACGTCCAACGTCCAACGCTCAACGCTCAACGTTCAACGACACCTGGATAGGGCTGTCCAGTCCTAATTTAAAGTTGTCACTTTTTCTAGTTGCAACTCCCCAACCTCCCCCCCCCCTTATTTGTCCACGGATACACAGATTCTTGTCCCGAAGTAAGCGGGGACTCTGATTCTTTGGCCTCGGCTTTGCCGTTGAACGTTGAGCGTTGAGCGTTGAACAGCCTGCGCGCCGAAGCCTTGGCGAAGGCGGGTTGAATGTTCCGTCTTTATCTGTGTCCTCTGCCCTCTGTCTTCTATATCCATTTTTCTCATTATCCAAAACTTTAACCAAACAAATCACAAGCAGTCTCAGTAGTCACCCGGGCTACCTCTTCTTCCGGAATCCCCTTCAGTTCCGCCAGGGCCCGCAGCGAATAAATAACATCCGCCGGCTCAGTCCCTATCCGATCCTCTCCTTCCCTCCGGGGGACCGGGCAGTCGGTCTCCAGGACAATCTTCTCCAGGGGGGCGGCCAGAAGAACTTCCCGGAGCTGCGGGCTATACGCGGCAGCCGGTGTAGCCGAAATATGATATCCGGCCGCCAGAATCTTTTCCAGTACATCGAGCGGTCCGGTGTACCAGTGAAAAATAGCCCGCGTGATTCCCTCCTCCTCGGCCAACCGGAATGAGTCAGCCCAGGCGCCCCGGCTGTGGATAATCGGGATCAGAGAGTATCTCCGGGCTTTGCGCAGCTGGAGCCGGAAGGCTTTCTGCTGGAGCGCTTTCACCTCCTCCCGACCGGGCTGTTTCTTCCGGAGCGGGCGGACCCAGTAATCCAGGCCGATCTCTCCCACTCCCCGGAGTCCGGCATATTCTTCATCAATCAAGGCTAAGATGGACTCTATCTCCTCTTCCGTAACCTCGTCGGGATATAACCCGATCGCGGGGATTATCTCCGGAGCAGAGCAATTACCGGCAATCTCCAGAATACGACGACTGGTAGCGGTATTTATTCCCACCGCCAATATCCCCGTAACTCCGGACGCAGCGGCCCGGCAGAGAACACCCTCCACATCTTCAAACTCATCCAGATGAGCGTGACAGTCAATCAATTTCATTTCTTCTCCTTAATAAAACAAGCAGTACCATTTCGAGCAAGATAATAGCCTCGGACCTTTATTTCTTTTTTCTTTTAATCGTCCTGCCTTAAATTCTATTGCTTTTTAATCGTCCTGCCTGTAATCGTCCTGTCTTAAATTCCAGTGCTTTTTAATCGTCCTGTCTTAAATTCCTTTGCTTTTTAATCGTCCTGTCTTAAATTCCTTTGCTTTTTAATCGTCCTGTCCCTAAATCGTCTTGTCAAAATTCGACGACCGAAAATCCTTCAAAACCATCTGAACCCTTCTCCGATCCCTCCACTCATCAGCTTTAAGCTGATAGGCGACATCTATCATCTCCGCCGAAAGCTCCTCCATCCGGTGGGCCATACCCCATCCCACGCATTCCCGCGTATCGCCGGAGCTCCCCACCCGAATCTTCAGATGGTCCTTCTTCTTCCCCATTACAACCGGCGGACCGGAGATAGAGATCGCCAAACTGGAAAAAGTCGGGCGCGCATTTCCCATACCAAATGGCCCCAGACTCTCCAGTTCATCTATCAGACTCAATCCAACCTCGGATATACTCAGTTCGGCATCAATCTTAAGCTTCGGGATCAGATCATCCTCTCCCAGCATCTCACCCGCCACCCGATCGAACTCGTTCCGGAAATCATCTATCCGACCTCGATCCAGGCTGAGACCAGCAGCCGCCTTATGCCCCCCGAAGCGGGAGAGAAACGAGGAAGATCGGCTGATCGCGGAGAAGAGGTCAAAACCCGGGATCGATCGGGCGGAACCGGATCCCTCTTCCCCATCCAGAGCGATAACCACAGTCGGACGGTAGTACCTCTCCTGGATCTTGGCGGCCACAATCCCCACAATCCCCTTATTCCACCCCTCCCCCGCCACCACGATTACATTGCGCAGGTATTTCGCGGGGTCGGAATCGATCATCGCCACGGACTGATCATAAATCTCCGCCTGGAGAGTCCGCCGACGGTAATTTAAACGGTCAAGTTTCTCGGCCAACTCCCGGATCTCGGCAGGGTTTTTGCTCAATAGCAGATCCCGTCCGATCTCCGGACTCCCCATCCGACCGGCGGCATTCAGCCGTGGAGCAATCTGGAAAGAGAGATGGCTTGCCTTCAGATCTCCCGGTTCAATCCCGGCCACCCGGAGCAGACCGGAGAGTGCCGGATCCGGATTTCGGCCCAGAAAATAGAGCCCTACTTTGGTTATAACCCGGTTCTCATCCACCAGAGGAGCCACATCCGCCACCGTCCCCAGCGCCGCTATCTGATAGAGACGCTCCCGGTCTAGACGAACCTTCCAACTGGAGAATCCGGCATGGAGAAATTTAAATACCACCCCGGCCGCCGCCAATCCTTTAAACGGATACGGGCAATCGTTCCGGTTCGGGTTGAGGACCGCGTAGGCCGGAGGGAGTTCATCCTTCTGCTTATGATGATCGATAACAATTACATCCAGTCCCCGGCTGCTTGCATACTCAATCGGTTCTACGGCTTCCGTACCGCAATCCAGGGAGAAGAGGAGATCGGCACCGAACTCCAGTGCCCTATCCACCCCACCCCGGCTCAGTCCGTATCCCTCCTTGAGCCGGTTGGGCTGATGGATCCGGTAGTCAGCTCCCACGCGATCGAGAAGCGCGCAGAGAAGGGTGATAGATGTAACCCCATCAACATCATAGTCCCCGAAGACAAAGATCTTCTCCTTTTTCGAGATTGCCCTCCCCATCCGTTCCACCGCCTTATCCATATCCAGCATCAGGTAAGGATCGAGCAGATGGGCCGGCTGAGGGTTGAGAAACCGGCGGGCCGCCTCCGCTTCTCCGTATCCTCTCTTCAGCAAAAGCCGGGCGACCGGCAGTGATACCCCCACCTCCCCGGATAATTTCCGGGCAGTTGTTTCATCAATGGATTGTTCTCTCCAGATCGCCATAATTTTTTACTCCAAAATTTACTCCAAAATAATTAATTGATTATTTTATTATTTTATGTCTTAATATTTTAACATTACTTTAGCAAACCAGGATAAAATTATGGCCATTATATCAGCTTCTTCAATCCTGAGACTGAGCCTGCTCATTATTTTCTTTCTGCCCGCTTACTCCCCCGCCTTTTCCGAGGCAACAATTCCCTCCCTTATACAGGAAGGGAATAACAAATTCAATCAATCAAAATACGAGGAGTCCGGCCGATATTTCCGGGAAGCCCTCGAACGGGAACCGAAAAATATCCCGGCCCTTCTCGGACTGTCATCTGCGCTTTCCCAGTTGGAACAATATCCGGAGACTGCCCGGGAATTAAAAACGGCCATCCAATTATCTCCCCGTAATATCTTCCTCTACCTCTGGTTAGCCCATACCATCTCAGCCTATGAAAATAATTCTGAGGCGGCCCGGGAATTTCGACGGGAGTTCCGACCCCGGCTGATTGAACTCTGGTTTGAGAATGACTACCGCCGGGCTATTTCCGATTTCCGGGAGATCACTAATCAATACCCGAACAGCGCCTGGGCTCTGGAGCTACTGGGCAAGGTTTTCCTTAAATTGGGCTTAAATGAAACCGCCCGGGGATATTACGAGGAAGCGGCGCGCCGGGCACCCGATTGGGAATCACCCCTGATCGCTCTCAATCTCCGCCCGATTAGTTCTGACCTGACCACTTCGGTAAATAATCTGAATCATTTTCTCCAGCAACACCCCGATCTCCCAATGATCAATTTTAATCTGGGATTCCTCTACCGGGCGCAGGAGCTTCCCGAACAAGCCCGGGCCGCTTTTCAGGCTCTCCTGGATTCCGATCTCACCAATCGCTCCATCCTCACCCGGGCCCATCTCCAGCTCTGCCGGAGCGCGATTAAGAGGAAAGACTACCGGGAAGCTCTCGCTCAATTTAATCAAAGCATCGCCCTCTCTTCGGGATCAATCTTAAGATCATTCCCTTCTGATATATTTCAGGTAATAAAGGAAGCCGGCATCAATCCCGAGCAATACCGGAAGCAGTTTCAGCAGGATCCCGAAAATATTCTTCTGGCCTATTTCCTGGCCAGGCGAGCGGCCCGGGAGAACGACTACGACGAATCAATCAGGCTCAGTCGGAGAACTATCGACATCGCGCTTCTCCCCCGGGACCGGCTAAGGTTATCCTACCATATGATACCTTCCCCGGGCAAAGCCGGAGAGATAAATAAATTGATCGAGGATTATTGCTCCCGGATTAAGAAGGAACCCCAAAATGCTGAGAATTATCTATGGTTAGCCGGGCTTTACACCCGGCAGGCCAGATCGGATGAGGCCATAAAAATTTTGGAGGATGGCCTGGACCTAACTCCCGGGGCGAACCTACTCCGAGCCCGGTTAGCTTCTCTCTACCTGAAACAGGGTCAGTATGAAAAAGCCATCGCGGAATACCGTGGGTTAATTGATAAAATCCCCCTCCGGCTGAAGTATTACGGCTATCTGTCCGATTGCTATTTCAAAACCGGCCAGACCGATCAGGGCCGGGAAATCTTAAATAAACTATGCCGGAGCTTTCCTCGGGAAGCTATCGCCTGGACAACCGCGGGGAATATCTATCAAAAGAATGGGTTATTATCCGATGCCGCCTCAGCTTACTCTTCCGCCCTGAATATCCGGCCCGGAGATTTTATCATCTCCCTGAAACTGGCAAAAACAGATATCAAGCTCCGGCAATATTCCCGGGCCGGAGAGATCTATCAGGAAGCGATTAAGCGATGCGGCCGGCCGAAACTGAGGAGGAGTCTCCGAAAGAAACTGGTTAATCTATACAGCGACACCGGACACCTCCCGGAACTGGCCCGGGAGTACGAAAAAAGGTTGAAGGAGGGGGAATAGAGAATGGGGAATGGACATTGTAGCCGCAGTCGATGACCGCGGATTGGGTAAAAGATAAGTAGAGATGAGGGCAGCGGAATATCCAATGGACAACAACCAATCTCAAAATCGCCAGAAAGACTGAACATCGAACGAAAAAGTCCGAGGCGGGGGAAAAAGAAAGTTGACGGTTGGCAGCCTTGCCCGCCGTAGCCTTGGCGGAGGTTGGTTGACGGAGAAAACCAATCAATTTTTTCTTAGTTGTCTCTGTTTTTAATTCGTGTAATTCGCGAAATTCGTAGTTCATTAAAGGGGCCAAGGTTGGGGGAAGCAATTAGTGTAATTCGTGCAATTAGTGGACTGCAGAAGGGGCCGAGGCGGGGGGCGGAATGCGGTGGGAAGCCCCTAAACCATCTCCCACAGGACGGGGCCATATAAATCTATCAGACCAAGGAGCTAAAAGATGAGAACTATCATTATCAGCCTGATCTTAACTTTCCTGCTGCCTTATCTTATCTCCACCCCGGCGGAGGGGAAAGAGATGACTAAAAAGGAGCGTATGGAAAATTATATCTTTCTGGGGCGGATCTATGAGAAGATGGACAACTTAAAAAAAGCCATCAATGCTTATGAACAGGCTTTGCTCATCATCCCCACCGATATCAGAGCCCGGGAAACAGTCGCGCGCTTATATCAAAAAACCGGAATGAATAATGACGCGGTCAATGCCTACTCAGCCCTGGTTGAGATAAATCCCGGTAATAACCGTTACCGCCTGGAACTGGCCCTGGCTCACGAGAAGACCGGGGATATGGAAGGGGTTATCCGTGAATGCCGGCATATCCTCTCTTCCAGTTCCGATGAATGGGAGCTATCCAGAGCTCGTTCCATCATGATCAAGACATATTCCCGACTGGATCAGCTTGATCAGCTTATCCCCGAATTTGAAGCCGCCATTGAGAGCAATCCGGAAAAGATTGATAATTATCTTGCTCTGGCCGAAATTTACGACAAAGACGGCCGACAGGAAGAGATGTTAAAAACCTATCACCAGGCGCTGGAGCATTTCCCGCAGAACTCGGAACTGATCTGGAAAGTGGCGGATAGCCTGATGAAGAAGAAAAATTTCTCCCAGGCAATTCCCATACTGGAGGATCTGGTTAAATCGCGGCCCGATGAATCAAATTACTCTTACAACCTGGGAAAATGTTACCTTAAGACCGATCAACCCAAAAAAGCGACAGCCTTATGGGACCGGTTCTTATCAGAAAATAATAATATCGCTCCTTCCTTTTACTACTCGACCGGTTGTATCTATCGAACTTATAAATTATACGACCGATCGCTGATCCAGCTCAAAAAATCATTGGAACTTACTGATGACCCGTTCCGCTCCCGGTGTGCCCTGGCCCAGACCTACGAGGAGATGGGAGACAAAGAAAAAGCGACCGAGAGTTATCTGTCCATAATGAAGGAGAGCGATTCCGACTACTGGGTCAACTGGTCTCAGGACGGTCTGCTCCGGATTTATAAGAGCCCGGATGAATTAGAGAAATTAGCTCAAATGATTGAAGGAATTCTTAACAATGATCAAAGGGGAGGAAGCAATGAAGAGTAGATATAAATTATCTCTAGCAATACTGGCCCTGATGCTATTATTTCCCCTCCCCTCTTCCGGAGAAGATAATACTCAGTTGAAGAGCGAAAAGATGACTCCCCGGGAGAGGCTCGAAACCTATCTAACTCTGGGAGAGATCTATCAGAAACAGAAATACCCGCAGAAAGCCATCACGGCTTATCAAAAAGCCCTGAAGTTGGATAATCGCGACCCGGATATCTATAAATCTCTGGGAAAACTCTACTCCGAGATAAAACAGTTCGGAAACGCGGCGGAGATCTATCAGAAGGCTCTGAACCTCTCCCCTGATGATGAGATGCTCACTCAATCCCTGGCCGAGGCCTATCGCGGTAGTGGAAATTATGACCGGGCGATAGAACTCTATAAAAAATTGCTGAATTCTCCCTCTAATCACTATCCCCGGCGATTTGTCTTTTATGGTATGATTAAAACCTACCAGCAAGCCGGAAAGATTAATGAACTGAAGAATGACACCCGGAAACAAATCAAGGAAGACCCCAAAAATCTGGATTGGTATCTTTTACTGGGAAGTATCTATCAGCGGGAAAACAACTGGGAAAAATCCATCGCTACATACCGTCAGGCGCTGGAGATCGATCCGGATAATGAGAATATTCTATCCCCCCTGGCCATGGCCTGCAATATGCGTGATATGTATCCGGAGGCGGCCAAATACTATGAGAGGCTAATCGCCCTGACACCCGATCAACCGTGGAATTATGATAGTCTGGCCAATGCCTACATTAAAACGGGGGAATTCGAGAAGGCGGAAGATGTTTTAAAAAGATTGCTAATAATTAAGCCGGGCCAGGCTTCCACCTATCGGACCATGGCTAAAGTCTATCTCGAGGGGAAGAAATTTACCCGGGCCCTGGAATCGGCCCGGCAGGCGGTGAAAATTGATCCTTATGAAAGCCAGAACTATCAGATTCTGGCTGAAGCCTACGAAGCGAAAAAGGAATATTCCGATGCCGCCGGGGCCTATCAGAAGATGCTGGAATATGCCAGTAACAGCTGGGAACGGAAACGGGCGCAATCGGCCCTGATCAAATTATACGATAAGACCGGCAACCTGGACGAACTGGCCCGGCAGCTGGAGGAAAAGTTAAACCTAAATTGAGCGATTCCAAGTCTCTCGTAGCGGCTGCCTTCAGGCTGCCACACTATGGCCCCGCCGACATCGGGGCCGTTGCTAACACGGGGCAACAGGGTTCACTTAAAAGCCTACGAATCACTCAACTCGGGTTATACCAATAAATACTTGCTATGAAAACTTGCCTATCACTTCTTATCACCTGGTGCATTCTGGCCATTTTCTCCCCGTCCGGAGCGGCCGTGGAGGAAAATTTCCCTGAAATCCCTGGTCAGGGACGACTCAGCCCGAAAAAGAAACAGCTCTTTTATGGTTTCCTGGGGAAGATATACGAAGAAGAGGGGGATTTTCTCCGGGCGGCCGGGGCCTATCAGCAGGCGCTGAAGATCGCCCCCGATGATCTAAAAATCCGGACCGCGCTGGCCCGGGCTTATCGGGAAGCCGGGAAAACCGGTACCGCCGGACGGGAATATGAGATCATTCTGGAACAATCCGCCCGGAATCTTACCGATCCCGACCCCTCGGTTCGAAAGCAGGCCATTAAAACTATCTCTTCCGTCCCGGGTCCGGAATCCGACTCCCTGCTGCTGAGAGCTCTGACTGATCCTGACGAGGTTATCCGGCGCAAGGCCGCCCTGGCCCTGGGTGATCGGGGGAATGAAGCCGCTATACCGGTCCTGCTCCAACTCGTCGAGCAGAGTGACCCCTCCGGACTAACTATATCTCGTCTCTGCCAACTGCGGGTAAAAGAAGCTATCCCGGCTATCGTGAAGCGCCTCTCGTCCAGTCGAATAGGGATGAGACGGACTGCCGCCAGTTCTCTGGGGGGGATGGAAGATCCGGATACCCTGGACGCTCTTCTCCCCGGCCTGAAAGACGACAATTACCTGATGAGGAAGACCACCGCCTACGCGCTCTGGCAGCTGCACGACACCCGGGCCGTCCCCCCGCTGATTGAGGTCCTGAATGACGATGCCTCGATCGTAAAAAAATTAGCCGCCTACTCCCTGGGAAAATTAGGCGATTCGGCCGCCATCGAGCCGCTGAAAATACTTCTGGAAGATACCACCGACTCCAACCATCTCTATGCCGCCCTGGCTCTGGCGGAGCTGGGGGAACCCGTTGACACCAAAATTTTTCTCGATGAGCTGGACGCGGTCGACTTCTTCTACCGGGGGACCGCCATTGAAGGTCTGGAGGCTTCCGGGGATCTCTCCGCGGCACAGGCCATCATACCGATGCTGAAAGATAAAACCGGCTGGGTGCGGTCAATCGCGGCGGAGGCCCTGGCCACTCTGAATCTCCCGGAGAGCCGGGAAGCCTTATCCGAAAGTATTAAGGGAGGGGACCATCTGGTCGGTGCTTATGCCGCGGCCGCTCTCTGGAATATGGGTGATGAAGCGGGAGAAGAGTTATTGACCAGGTTGATGGCATCGCCCGACACGGATGATCGGGAATTCGCCGCCCGCGCCCTGAAATATGTCAGCGATGAATCCCGCCTGCCCCTGCTTGATAAAGCCCTCGATGACCCCAGCCTGATTGTCCGCCGCATCGCGCAAGAGAGCTTAGAGGCTGAAGAGAAAACTGTTGAATAACCCGATCAGCTTGAAACTCGGGGCCAGAAGAATCCGGAATAACCCCCCGCCCAGCATAATAACCCCGATCAGTATGATAAAGCCATATCGCCTTAATTTCAGATAAGCAATTTTGGCTTCCCCCTTGAGGAAATAGGCCAGAATATGAGAACCATCCAGCGGCGGGATAGGGATAAGATTAAAGTTGGCCAGGATCAGATTAAGAAGGATGATAACGTTTAAAAACCTAAACGCGGCGATGAAAACCTGCGATCCGGTTGCTTTCAATAGATAAATGACACCTATAGAGAGAATGAACGCGATCAGTGAGAGAAGAATATTAGAGGCGGGGCCGGCCAGAGCAACCAGCATATTGTCCCTCTCTCCTCTCTTAAAATTATAGGGGTTAACCGGAACCGGTTTCGCGCCCCCGATGATAAAAGTAGAACCTGAGAATATTAAGAGGGCTGGCAGGAGTATGGTCATGAACGGATCGATGTGAGGAATCGGATTGAAGGTCAGCCGTCCGGCATCCCGGGCGGTCGGATCGCCGCATTTCAAGGCCACCCACCCATGGGCGACTTCATGAAAAATTACCGAGAAGATCAGAATTGGCAGAAAGATAATTATCTGAGAAAATTCCATGGTTTATAATCCTGGTTAAAACTATTGTCGTTGAACGTTGGACGTTGGACGTTGGATGTTCAGTCTTTAAGCCATTCCCCACATCAAAACGTCTTCCCTCTCTCCCCCGCCCTGACCACCCCGATCATATTAGTATGCCCGGGATGATTCAGGGGAACTCCAGCGGTCACCACCACCAGATCCCCTTTCTTCAGTAATTTCGCTTTTATGGATAACTCCGCCGTTTGCCTTATCATCTCATAAAAATCATCGGTCTCAGGGATTATCAGCGGCGCTACCCCCCGGACCAGAATCAAGAGCCGGGCTACCCGCCGGCTGAAAGTCGGAGCAATAATCACCCGGTCGGGCCGGTATTTCGCCACCCGACGAGCAGCACTCCCCGAAGCGGTATGAACCATGATTGATTTAGCCCTGATACCATCGGCCAGGGAACAGGCCGATCGGGCAACCGACTCCTCCACCGGCAGCTCCTCCTGCTCCCGGTATAACTTCAAAAGCCAATCACGATTCGTGTCTCGATAGAAAAGCCCCGCCTCCACCTCCCGGGCTACCCGGACCATCGCCCGGACCGCCTGCACCGGATGAGCCCCGGCCGCCGTCTCCTCGGAAAGCATGACCGCGTCGGTCCCGTCAAATATAGCGGTAGCGACATCCGAGACCTCGGCCCGGGTCGGCCGGGAGTTCTCCACCATCGACTCCATCATCTGGGTCGCGGTAATCACCGGCTTCCCGGCCATGTTAGCTTTTCTGATAATCATCTTCTGGAGAACCGGCACCTGTTCAAAGGGGAGTTCCACGCCCAGGTCCCCCCTTGCCACCATGATCCCATCCGCTACCGCGATGATCGCGTCGATATTCTCCACAGCTTCGGGCTTCTCGATCTTGGCGATCAGGGCGATCTTACTCCGTTTTCTTTTCAGAAGTGCCCGAACTTCCTCAACCTCCTGGGCGGTCCGTACAAAGGAGAGTCCGATATAATCAACATCTTGCCTGACGATAAATCTCAGATCCTTCCGGTCCTTTTCCGTCAGGATCGGAATACCGGCCGAGCGGGTAGGGAGGTTGACCCCTTTATGGGAACTGAGTATCCCTCCCACAATTACCCGGCAGTTGATCCGGCTCTTCGATCGCCCGGTTACTTCCAACCCCAGAGCTCCGTCGTTGAGGAGGATCGTATCGCCTTTGCGGACCAATTTCGGCAGATCCGGATAAGTCACCGTCACTTCGTTTTCATCCCCGGGAACCGGAAGATCGGTCAGGCTAAACTTTTTGCCCTTCTTCAGCTCCACCGACCCCCGGGAGATCTCTCCGACCCGGATCTTCGGCCCGGCAATATCGGTCAGGATAGCCACCGTCCGCCCCAACCGTTGGGAGGTCTCCCGGATAATCCGAATCTTATCCGCGTGCCCTTCATGGGTTCCGTGAGAAAAATTCAGCCGGGCCACATCCATCCCCGCCCTGATTAACTTCTCAATCATCTCCGGCGAATCCGAAGCCGGACCGATTGTGCATACTATCTTGGTTTTTTTCATAGAACTTAGCCCTCGCTGCGCTCGGGCAACTTTTCCTCTAAGGAAAGCATGAAATCAGGAGAATTCAAAGTAATCCCCCTCCTGCCTTCCTGCTTTCCTTAGAGGTTATTGAAATTCCGAAGCAGGAACTTAGCCGTTGCGCCGCTCGGACAACTTTTTTGCCACTAAGACACCAAGACACAAAGAATAGATTTAAATATTCTATAACAACATTTCTTATCTTTCTTAAGTTTTTCTTAGTATCTTTGTGCCTTTGTGGCGGATTTACGGAAAAATATTTTTATCGACGTAATCGGAGGAACTCTGGCATAATATAAATAATAAAACAAGTAGATTACCAATGACTAAGATCACCGTAAAATCTAAATCGTACCTCTATCTCCTTACTGTCCTGATCGCCATTGCCATGGTAATGCCCCTTCTCGAGTTACGGCATAGTCTTTTCGATAACCTGATTTCAGTCGGATTCTTCCTCTTCTTCCTCATTACCGCCGTGAATACACTCACCACCAGGGGGATCGCTCCGAAAAGCCATTTCGTCACCTGGCTAATCAGGATAACTGTCGGACTGTCATTTATCACCGGTATCAGTCACGCCATTCTACAGTATCTTTCGGAGCCGGGGAAAGATATCTCTGCCGCCACGGAATTGATATCACAATTGCCTAATGGCCTCTGGTGGCTGCAAACGATGCATTTTATCTCCCTGATCGGCTACTGCACCACAATCATCATCCTTATCATCTTCATCATCAAAGATCTCTTCTCCGGAGAACGGGTAACATTGGACAAGATCTTCGGGGCGATCACTATTTATTTTCTCTTAGGGATACTATGGACAATTATCTTCACCATGGTGGAACTACTCAAACCAGGTTCTCTGGTCTGGGCAGGCGGAGAATATCTTACCAGCTACTCGCAGGTACAGTACTTCAGTTATACCACACTCTGCACGCTCGGATACGGCGATATAATCCCCGCCACCAAGCTGACCATGGTTCTCAGCAATCTGGAAGCCATCGTCGGTGCGTTGTACCTGGCCATCCTGGTGGCCCGTTTAGTCGGACTTTACACAGGACAAGCTTCCCGGGATAATTTTAATGCCGCTCTTCGGAAGATAAAAAACCAGGATAAGGAGTAAACTCCTTATCCTGGCTCCATCCGTTGTCACGTCCTGATTTAAAATTGTCACTTAATCGTTCTCTCTGCAATCGTTCTGTCTAATGTCTTTCTGCATTTTAATTGTCCTGTCTGCAATCGTCCTGCCTTAATATTTTTGTTTTTAATCGTCCTGTCCGTACATTTTTTATTGACAATCATACACTCATCCCTTATATACCTACCGGTAGGTATACTATGAAAGGCACTGCTGAAAATACAAATAAATTGCTGATGGAGGCGGCCCTGCGGGTCTTTACCGAGAAGGGGTTTGCCGGCGCCTCTACCCGGGAGATTGTGGAGATCTGCGGGGTAACCAAACCCACTCTCTACTACCACTTCGGCAGCAAAGACAAACTATACCGATCTATCCTGGAAGATATCTTCAAGCGATTCAACCGGGAGATCGCCCGGATTGCCTCCGGAGAACTCCCTCCCCGAACCAAGCTGATGGAGATCCTCCAATTCTATCTAGATCATTGCCATGAATTACCTCAAGAAGTTAAACTGATTTTAATGGCCTTATACCGGAGTGATCCCTCTCTCCCCGATATTGACATAGGAACCATCGGGCGGCCGATTGTTGAATCAATCGCCGGAATCATCCGTGACGGCGAAGAAGGCGGGGTCTTCAAAGAAGGCGATCCACTCCAGTTAAGCCTGCAACTGATCGGGATGATTCATATCCAGATTCTCCTGATTCTTAATGATGAAGGCAAACTTCCCCTGAGCCGACCGGAGGAGATTTTAGCTACCTTTCTGGGGGGGATCGAAAGGCGATGAAGATAATCCGGCTGACAGCATCCCTCCTCCTCTTCTCCTCCCTCGTCGGGATGGGGATAGCCTCAGACGATAAAATGGAGTCGGCACCGGTCTACTCACTGGATGACTGTCTCCGGATGGCCTATAAGAACAATCCGGTAATCCTGAAGGCCCGGCAGGAGATAGAGATAGCTTCCGGCAAGAAACTTCAGGCCCTCTCGGAAGCCATCCCTCACCTGACCGGAAAAGCCGGCTATACCTATCTCAACACCATCAATACCTATGAGACGGAAGACGGGGATCTGGAGCTCAACTTCCATGACAACTATCGGGCCGGTCTGACCCTGGAGCAGAACCTCTATAAAGGCGGCAAGGTCCTGGCTGGAATCAAGGCGGCGGGGCTATATGACCAGTACTCGGAGGTCTTCCTCCGGGAAGCGGAGGGCACGGTTACCTTCCGGATCAAGGACCTCTTCAACCAGCTCCTCTTAGCCCGGAAGATCGTGGATGTCAGGGAAGCCACCGTCAAGCACATGGATGATACCCTCCGAACTACCGATACGAAATATCAGCAGGGGTCGGCCTCCGAGTTCGACCTGATCACCGCCCGGGTCCGGTTGGCAAACTCCCGCCCCCCCCTGATCAAGGCATCCAACCGGGTGGATATTCTCAAAACCATCCTGGCGAAAGAGATGGGCCGGGAAGACCAGAACTATGAGATCGAGGGGAGCCTCGACTTCACCCCGTTCAACGAGAAACTGGCAGATCTCAACCGGCTGGGATTGGAGCATCGTCCCCTGATCGAACAGATAACCCTCCAGGAAGGGATCATGGAGCAGAACCTGAATGCCTCCTCCTCCGGGTATCAGCCCTCCCTCTCCCTCTTTGCCACCTATGAAGGGGAGCAGCCGCAATATGGACTCCCCCCCGAGGACCGGTTCGAGTTTGAATGGACGGCCGGGGCGGCGCTGAAGTGGAATATCTTCGACGGCCTGATGACACCGGGACTCGTCCAGGAAGCGCGGGGCCAGTACGAGCAAGCCCGGATCGAGACCCGGGATACCCGCCGTACGGTCCTCTTGAGTATTAAACAGGCCTATCTCGATCTCAAGGCCGCCAAAAAAGCGATCTACTCCCACCGGGAGACAGTCGGACAGGCGGAGAAGGCCTATCAGATTGCCCGGATACGCTGGGAGAACGGAGTCAGCACCTCCCTGGAGTTGACCGAATCCGAGTTAAACCTTTCGGAATCCAGTATCATGCTCCAGGAAGCACTCGCCTACTACCGGATCGCCCTGGCCAAATTAGAGCGGGCAATCGGACTGTCACTTGACCAAATTGAGCTAATTATCACTTCGGAATTTCCCCGAAATACTTCGGGATCCCGAGTTGTCTCATATTAAGTCTCGGGACAATAACCTCTTAGGAAAGCAGGAAGGCAGGATGGTGAGCATTTGAATTCTCCTGATTTCCTGCTTTCCTAAGATGAAAAGTTGTCCGAGTGAGCGAGGACTAATTTATAATGAAAAAAAATAAAATCATATTTCTTATTATCCTGATCATCTCTATTGGTATAGTTGCCATACTATTTATCCGGGCTTATCAAAATAAAAAGGACTACCAACCGCCGCCGTCAATCGAGAGGATCCAGAAGGAAGAAGGAATCCCGGTCCATACCATCGCGCCTATGATACAGGATATGGAAGATCTGCTTCTGGTTGATGGAAGTGTCAGACCGGAGAAGAAAGCAATTATAACTTCCCGAATCGATCGGATCATCAAGAAGATCACCGTTGACGAAGGCGATCCGGTTATGAAAGATAACGTCGTCGTACTTCTGGAGAAAGAGTCGATAGAGAGTAACCTCCTGGCCACCCGGTCAGCGCTTGATGAGGCCGAGCAGGACTTTTCCCGGGCGCAAGCACTCTTTGAATCAGGGGCGATTGCCAGGCAGGACCTGGACCAGGCCCGGGTGGCACTTCTCCGGGCAACCGCTCTGAATGAACTCAGCCGGGAGAGAGTCCGCGACACCAGGATAACCTCTCCCCTGACCGGCCTGGTCTCCCGGCGATACAAAGAACCGGGAGAGCTCTCGGACAAAGGAAAAGCCATCTTAGAGATCGTCGATATCAGAAATGTTGAGGTTTACTGTCAGATATCCGAGACCAAGATCAAGGATCTCCATATCGACCAGCCGGTCCGGATCACCCTTGACGCCTACCCCGACCGGGTCTGGGAGGAGCGTATCTCCACTATCAACCCGACCGCCCGGGAGATCAGCCGGCTCTTTACCGTCAAGATCATCGTCGCGAACCCCGGACTGCTTCTCCGCCCGGGGATGTACGCCCGGGTCGAGATCATCAATGAGAGCCATCACAACGTCCTGGTCCTCCCCCAGGAAGCGATCGTAAAAGATGCCCGGGGAGAGCCGGGTGTCTTCCTTGTCTCTGACACGGATACCGTCACTTTCACACCGATCACACCCGGCATCCGGAAACTCGGTCTGGTCGAGATTCAATCAGAACTGGATCGGGACTCCCGGGTGGTCGTTTCAGGCCAGAACCGGTTGGAGGATGGGAGTAAGGTGAAGGTGGGGAGTGGGGAGTAGGGAGTGGGAGCACAGAGAGGGACGAATATCCAATTTCCAATGTCCAATTTCCAATGTCCAAATGCGAGGTTGAATTTGGAAATTGGAAGTTGGAAGTTGGCCATTGGAAATTCATTATGGGGCCGAGGGAGAGGGAGTTTTAACAAGAGAAAGTGACAACTTCAAATCAGAACATGACAAAAAAAAGGTAAGCAGTGAGCGGTATGCGAGCCAGGCTACTGCTTACCGCTTACTGCTCACCGCTTACTAAATTTTTTCCGTCTATCCTTCATATTCAAAAATATACCAACACGCGCAGTCGAAAAGTTTTTCCAATTAAAATTTTTCGGAGAAAAAATTTAAATGTTCCTATCCGACCTATCAATAAAACGCCGCGTCCTGATGACCGTGATCATCTTGATCATGCTGCTTTTAGGCGCCATCTCCTACCTTCAGCTCCCGGTCGATCTCTTCCCCAAGGTCGAGATCCCCTATGTTACGGTTACCACCACCTACCTGGGAGCCGGGCCAAGGGAGATCGAGACCCTGGTCAGCAAACCCCTGGAAGAAGAACTGAGCACGGTGGACGGACTGAAGCACGTCAAATCAATCTCCCAGGAAGGGATCTCCCTGGTCTCACTTGAATTTGATCTGGATAAGGATCTTGATGTCGCCGCGGCCGATGTCCGGGATAAAGTCGCCCTGGTCGAGCCTGAACTCCCCGACGGGGCCGACAAACCTCTGATCAGCAAGTTCGATATCAACGCCAAACCGATCCTCAGACTGGCGGTCTCAGGGAAGCGCTCTCCCCAGTCCCTCTATCTATTCACCGATAACAAGATCAAGCCCCAATTCGCCAAGATCAAGGGGGTAGCCGAGGTCGAGATCGTCGGGGGGCAGGAGCGGGAGATCGTAATCGCGATCGATCAGCAAAGAATGAACGCCTATCACCTCACCCCCGCTGATATTACCGCCGCTATCAGCGCGGCCAACCTGGAACTCCCCTCCGGGCACATCACCCAGGACCGGATCGAATTTACCGTCCGGCTGGCCGGAAAGGTAAAAACGGTAGATCTCCTCGGCGCTCTATATATCCCGACCCCGGACGGGGAGAAGGTCAGAATCACCGAACTGGGGAGTGTCAATGACACGGTCAAGGAGATCCGGGAACTGGCCCGGTTCCAGAATAAGGAGACCCTCGGCCTGATCATCAAGAAACGGGCCGATGCCAATACGATCAAAGTTGCCGACCGGATCATAGCGGGGATCGAATCTCTCAAGAAGAGACTCCCCCCCGATATTACCATCACGATCGCCGAGGACCGTTCAGCCTTCATCCGCGGCTCTCTGGATGATGTGCGAAACAATATGATCATCGGACTCATCCTCACCGCCATCTGCCTCTTCCTCTTCCTTCATAATATCCGCAGCACCCTGATTCTTGTCGTGGCGATGCCGACCAGCATCATCTCCACCTTTCTCCTCCTCTATATCTTCGATTACTCGATCAATATGATGAGCATGATGGGGCTGGCCCTCTCCGTCGGGATCCTGGTCAACAACTCCATCCTGGTCCTGGAAAATATCCATCGCTACCTGGAACTGGGCGAGGACCGGGTAACCGCCGCCCGCCGCGGAACTTCGGAGATCGCGGTCGCCGTGGCCAGCACCACCCTGACCAACATAGTCGTCTTTGTCCCGATCGCCTTCATGTCCAGCATCATCGGACAGTTCTTCCGGCAGTTCGCCATGACAATCGTCTTCTCCACCATCTTCTCTCTCTTTATCTCCTATACCCTCACCCCGATGCTCTCCGCTAAGTACCTCAAGGAGGCCGGGAGAAAAGCCTCTATCTTCCGTCACTGGGACAATTTCTACATCTCCGCCTCCCGGAGCTACGGGAGCCTGGTCCGCCGGCTGCTCCGCCATAGATGGATAGTGGTCATCGCCTCTCTTCTCATCTTCCTCGTCTCCATGAAATTCCTCCCGCCTCTGATCGGTTTCGAGTTCTTCTCCAAGACCGATCAGGGATCGTTTCAAGTTACAGTCGAGACCCCGGTCAGCTCCACCCTGGCGGCCACCGATAAGGTTACCCGCCGGGTGGAAGCGATCCTCCGGGAGCTCCCGGAGCAGGAGAAGATATTCACCACGGTGGGAAAAGTGAGCGGGTTTCTCGGGGGGACCAGCCAGGGGGTCAACCTGGCGGAGATCAATGTGGATCTGATCGATCGGAAAGAGCGAGAACGGAGCACCCGGGAGATCATGAACTCTTTAAGAGCAACTCTGGCCGGAATCCCCGCCGCCACCTTCACTTTCCAGGAGACCCAGCAGGGCGGGCCCGGCGCCGAGAAGCCGATTCAGCTGGAGATCCGGGGCGATGAGATCGAATCATTGAACCGGTTGGCGGACCGGGTGGTCGAACTGGCCCGGACCGTCCCCGGAGCAACGGATATTGACACCGACTGGAGGATGGGCAAACCCGAGATCTGGATCATCCCTGATAGGGAACGGGCCAGCGAGTATGGGATTACGGTTGGCTCCATTGCCGGGGTACTCCGCTCCTCGCTCACCGGCACGGTCGCCTCCACCTATCGGGAACTGGATGACGAGTTCGATATCAGGGTAAAACTGGAGGAGAAGGACCGGAACTTCCAGGAACAGATCCGGAACATTTCGCTCCTGGCCGGGGATGGGGAGGTGGTCCCCCTGACAGCGGTCTCCCGGATCGAGCAGAGGGAAGGCCCGACCACAATCACCCGCAAGGATCGGGAGCGGATAGTCACCGTCTCCGCCAACGTGGTGGGGTCGTCATCGGGGGAGGTCTATAGCCGGCTGAAAGAACTCCTCGATACCGAGGTGACTTTCCCTCCCGGATACGGATACTTCTTCGCCGGAGAGATCGAGCAGATGCAGGAGAACTTCCGGGAGATCTTCATCGCGCTGGGGTTGGCGATCGTCCTCACCTATCTGATGCTGGCGGCCATCCTGGAGTCATACCGCTACCCGGCCATGATCATGCTCTCTCTTCCCCTGGCCATGGTCGCGGTCTTCCTGGCCCTCTTTCTCACCGGCACCACCATCAACATCTTCTCCCTGATGGCAATGGTCATGCTGGTCGGGCTGGTCATCAACAATACCATTGTCATCGTCGACTACAGTAACCTCCTCCGGAAGGAAGGCAAATCAATCGAAGACGCGATTGTCGGGGCCTGCGAAATCCGTCTCCGCCCGGTCCTGATGGCTAACCTGACCACGGTCGTAGCCATGATTCCTCTCGCTCTCGGACTGGGCATGGGCGGAGGATTCCAGGCCCCGATGGCCATCGTCTCGATCGGCGGCATGATCGGGGGAGGATTCCTGGCCCTCCTGGTCTCACCGGTCCTCTATTATCTATTCACCGGCAAAAAAAACCGGGATAAGGAGTAAACTCCTTATCCCGGTTCAATCAATTCCAGTCATTTCAATCACCAGCCCCACTGGAGCGGATGAAACGATTGGACCCCTATAAGAACTTAGCCACTTAGCCCTCACTTCGTTCGGGCAACTTTTCCTCTAAGGGAAGCATGAAATCAGGAGAATTCAAAGTAATCCCCCTCCTGCTTTCCTGTTCTCCTTAGAGGTTATTGTCCCGAGACTTAATATTAAAAAACTCGGGATCCCGATGGATATCGGGAAAATTCCAAAGCAGCAAGTTACAACTATTCCTACATCCCTACGGCTGGAGCGCCTTCTGCATCTTCTGGAGCGCTTCCTGGACAGCCGGATCGGAACCATAATCCTTGGCGATCTTCATCATGGCTCCCATAAACTTGGGACCAATCTCCTCCATCTTCTTCTTCTGTGCTTTAAGTTCTTCCGGAGGATTGGTCTCATCCTTTATCTCCGGATACTTCTCAATTATCGCCATCATCTGCTCTTTTGCTCCGGCCGCGTTCTTCTGGAATTTTTCCAGAACAGTCACAATTTCGGCGGAATCCTTGGCATTCTCAACCCCGACCGCGAAATCCGACATCATCTCACACTGCGTATCAAGAACTTCCCTGGCATCGTCATACTTGCCGCCCCCACATCCTGACGTGACAACTACAAGTGCTGCGATTGAAGCCATTACAATAACTTTTCTCATCTTTACTCCTCCCTCCCTTCTTTTTTGTTAAAATTACACTTCTAATATTACCGTACTATAGATATCACTATACCCAACGTCAACATAATTACATTTCGATTGCAGACATCTTACATAATGCTAATGCGACATATAACGTCGAACCTTATGTGTCGCATTAACTATTTAATGCCCGGTATACTGTCGCCCGTGAAACTCCTGAATATTCGGCAATTTCATCTACTCCATAACCCCGGGCTTGTAACTGTTCGAACAGAAATATTCTTGCTTTTATATCACTAGGATTTCGTAAGCGGTCCTTTTCTCTAAGACTTGCCACTACCCTTTCCAATTCTTCATCATCAGCATAACCATCCCCTAAAAGGTTTCCATATTCAGAATTATCTCCCCTCTTTAGAATTCCAGGATAGCGCTTCTTTATCCAGATACCCAACTTCCCGAAAACTCTTTTATCTTCCAAAACATTTCCCACTTTAAAAGATCGTACCTCATCAAGCAAAGCCCGATATCTATTCCTTGCCAGAGTGTAATCCGGATTGATCATAGACAGAACGAACCGCCAATTCACAAAAGTCACTGGATCGGTATCCTGGCAGTATAATCTCCAGGTTGTCCATCTATAATCAGAGTAATTCCGGACAATGCCTGCCCGCACCGGGTTAAGATGAATATATGTGGATATCCCTAATAAGTAATGTTTATCAAAGCAACTGGTTTGCCGAAATATGCTACCGAAGACATGCCCCTTTCGTTCATATTTAGAATTAAAGTTTATCCCGTAACGGGTAAATAAGTTATGCATCGCCATGGTGAGATTATCTTCGTTTTGAAAAAATAATATATGTAGGTGATTGGTCATCAGGGCAAACGCAAGCACATCCAGGTTAAATTCCTCGGCTGTTCTCTTTATTAGTTTGAGCATATACAGATAATCACTATCCTCTAAGAACAATGGCTCTCTGCCTGTAGCTCTCTGTGTAACATGAGAGATTAGACCAGGAAAACTAAGCTTCTTGCGAGGATGAAAAGAACGTTTAATGCCCCCGGTCTTAATAAGAATCTTTTGATTATTTTTCATTTTCATTTATTTTAATGAGACATATAAGGTTCGACGTTATGTGTCTCATTATATCTATACTTTTCAGGCGCGGGGGTGGGTGCGGTCGTAGACTTTTTTCAGGTGCTCCCGGGATAGATGGGTGTAGATCTGGGTGGAGGATAGGTTCTCATGGCCGAGGAGCTCCTGGACGGCACGGAGGTCGGCGCCGGCGTCGAGGAGATGGGTGGCGAAAGAATGTCGGATGGCATGGGGAGTTATATGTTTTTTGATCGCGGTCTGCTTGATATACTTATTCATCAGCGCTCTAACCGATTTGGCGGTGAGCCGTCCTTTCGAGCGGTTAATGAATAATGTCGCGGCGGCGCCTTTCATGGGGAGTTTTTTCATATACTCCCGGAGAGCCTGGACCGCGTAGCTTCCCAGTGGGCAGAGGCGCTCCTTCTTCCCCTTCTCTCTCACCTTTACTATATCCCCGATCAGATCCACATCTCCCTGATTTATCCCCACCAGGGCACCGACCCGAATTCCGGTGCTATAGAGTGTCTCAAGGATAGCCCGGTCTCTCAACCCCAGGAAAGTGGTGCAGTCCGGGGCATCGAGAAGTGCCTTTATCTCATCCGCTCCGAGAAAGGATGGAAGCTTCTTATCCTGCCGGGGGGTCCAGACCTGCCGGGCGGGGTTACTCTCCAGTACCCCTTCCCTCCGCAAAAACCGGAAGAATGAGCGAAGGGTGGAAATTTTTCTGGCCAGAGAACGCTTCCCGTTTCCAATCTGCTGTAAGAATGCCATATACCTTCGCAGAGTAAGACGATCGATCTTCTTTACTCTGACCGCGCCGGGCATCTCCTGAGAATTAAGAAACTTCAGGAATTGATTGAGATCCGAGCGATAATTCCGGAGAGTATGCTCCGACGCATTCCTCTCCAGACGGAGATACCGCATGAAGGCATCTATGTATGATTCAAACTTGGCCGGCATTATGATTTAACTCCGCTAAATCCCTTGTTTACTAGTCGCAAAAATACGCAAAAGGCGCCGAGCAGCGGCATGAAAATAATTTGATCGGACGGATCGGTCGGATCCGACTGATCCGGCTGAAGCCGACCACTCCCCACTCCCCATTCCCCACCTATGTTCTGATAAACAACTTCCCCGGCAGGCGCTTGATGAGCCGTTTTAGTTCCAGGGAGATCAGGGCCGCGGAGATGGCCGGCGATGAGAGGCCGGTCTCCGAAAATATCCGATCGATCCCGGTCTCCTCCTCCGAAAGCTCCTTAAAGACCAGCCGCTCATTCTCGGATAGATTCTTTAATACGGCTTCCGGATCCGGATGGTCGGGATGGGCGACTGTTTTAGCGGGAAATAGATATTCAAACTCTTCCAGGATGTCATCGATCCCGCCTACCATCTTGGCGCCATCCTGAATCAGCGAGTTGGTTCCCCGGGCGGAAAAACTGTCGATCCGTCCCGGAACCGCCATAACCATCCTTCCCTGCTCCATTGCCAGCCGGGCGGTGATCAGGGCGCCGCTCCGCTGCGCCGCTTCCACTACCAGGACCCCGAGAGAGAGCCCGCTTACCACCCGGTTTCTCAGGGGAAAGTTCTGCCGATCCGGTATCGCCCGGATGGGAAACTCGGAGATAACCGCTCCGGATCTGGAGATCTCCGCCGCCAGTTCCCCATTCTCCGGAGGATAGATATTTCCCAACCCGCTCCCCAGAACCGCGATCGTTCTCCCCCCGGCCTGCAATGCTCCCCGATGGGCCCTGGTGTCTATCCCCCGGGCCATGCCGGATACCACAGTAAAGCCGCGGGCGGCTAACTGATGGGATATCTTTTGAGCGGTCTGAAGTCCGTAATGTGAGGGCCGGCGGGAACCGACCACGGCCAGGGCCGGTTTATCCTCCGGGATCACGCTGCCTTTGAGATAGAGGACGACGGGGGGATCGTAAATCTCTTTCAAATTCGCGGGATAGTCCGGATCGAAGATGGTCGTAATCGTGACCCCGAGCTTCTTGATCAACCGGAACTCTTCCTCATATTCCAGCTCCTCCCATCTTCTAATCGCCCCCGCCAGGTGTGAACCAATCCCGGGTACCCGCTGCAGGGCGTATGATGGCTGGTTCATAATCTCGGCCGCCGAACCGAAATGCTCCATCAGATTACGGATCCGGACCGTCCCCAACCCCTGAATCAAGTTGAGGATAACCATATACTCTTTCTCATTCATAAATTAGCTCACTTCGTTCGCTACTTTATCCGGCTCTCCGATTGATTCAATCGGAGAGCAGTAATTTTTTCTCCAATGATAAGAGGTAGATAATAAATAAAAGGTTAAAATAAACTAATTTTACTTATTCAAATTTTTTAGATATTATTTTTTGCGGAAAAATAAGATTATTCCATGGTTCGTTATCCGCTTTTCCGGGGAGCAATTAACGAAAGAGCGGGGAAATACGATTGATATCTCCGCATATCTCTGCTGACCAATACCATTCCACCGATAAGAGCATGTGCTCCGATAAAGAAATCAGGCAGAGTTAATTTACGGATACCCCCCGCTTTTCGATACCGGAGAAAACATTTCCCGGCCAGGAAAGCCGCTTCCCAGGGGATAGGTTCCCGGATGAAAAAAGAATGCGGCAGGGCTGCTTCAACCTCTTCTATCTGTTTAAATCCAACAGAGACCTCAGCATAAATAACCGGATTGATAACCAGTTGACAGGTATCCGACAGCGTTTCCAGTTGCCGGCGAGACCAGTCGAACCAGGTGGAATCCTCCTCCAGGATATCCAGTATGATATTGCTATCCACCATTACTTTTCCGGTGATCATTACTCCCCTCTGGTCAGAGCCATAATCTCATCGGTCGTCATCTTAACCGTTGCCCTTCCCCGCATATGATCAATCAACTTCTTTCCCCGGGATGGCATATCTCCTTTCTTCTCCAGGAGAACCACATTGCCTTTTATCAGGAATTGCACCTCCGTATGGGGGAGAAAACCCATCTTCTCCCGTATCTCCAGAGGGATCGTAACCTGACCTTTTGTCGTTATAAGCATAATATTTCTCCAAAAAATTTAAATTCAACCCAAATTATATAATTGGCACAGCGAACTACACAATCTGGGATCAAGTAATAGTAATACCAGTATTACTTATGCCCGTAGTGAACACAAGGAAAATGTCTAAAAATGGGAAGATATCAAGAATTGTTTTCGGTTGTACCCAGCCCAGCACTCTCCTTCACTGCCTCCTTACGGGCGGAACGAAAGAGGCGGAATAAAATAAAGGCTTCGACCAGGAGCCAGACCGCGAGTATGAGGATAGCGCCCCCGGTGATCAGCAGAGGGAGGCTCTTCGCATTCCAGAAATCTATCAGCTTCAAGACCATGGCGGTGAGAGTGATCACCAGCATAAAACCCATCGGGATGGTGAAGTAGATTGATCTCCTCCTGATCTCGAAGAGATAGACCGAGATCGCCAGCAGACCCAGCGCGGCCAGAAGCTGATTGGTAGTCCCGAAGAGTTCCCAGAGAGTCATGCCGGCCGGCACGCCGCCGATCTTCATCAGGGCAAAATACCCTATAGCGACAATACCGATCAGACTGGATAAGTACCGGTTCTTCAACGGCTTGATCTTAAAGGTTGCCCCCAATGCCTCAATATTATAGCGCATCAGGCGGGTCCCGGAATCCAGAGTAGTCATGGCGAAGGCCACCACCACCACCGATATCAGGCCGATCGCGAACTCTTTCGGTATACCCAGTTGGGAGATAAGATATCCCGATCCTTCAATAAATGTATTGAGTTTCGGACCCAGTTTATTCATCGCTTCAAAATTCCCATATTGGCTGAGCCAGGCGGCTTTAGTCCCGAAGGTGGCCGTACAGGCAATAATCACCACCACCGCCAGCAACCCCTCGGTCAGCATTCCTCCATAACTGATAAATTTCGCGTCCCGGATTCGGCCCAGTTGGCGGGAGGTGGTCCCGGAGGAGACCAGATTATGAAACCCGGAGATCGCTCCGCAGGCGATTATTATGAAGAGGAAGGGGAAGAGTGGAGGCGAGCCTTCCGCTCCAAGGTGAAGAGGCGGTGCCATTACCTTCGGATTGCTGATGAATAATCCTCCATAGATCAAGATCAGACCGATATATAGCTTGAATGAATTAAGGTAATCGCGGGGTTGGAGAAGAAACCAGACCGGGAGAACCGAGGCAAAGAAGGCGTATATCAGGAGAATATAGATCCAGAGATCAACCGACCGGATACGGGCGGTATTTATCAGCCCGGCCGATTCTTCTTCCCCGGCTCCGCTG
The DNA here is from genome assembly GCA_937885075.1 of uncultured bacterium. Lineage (GTDB taxonomy): Bacteria > Auribacterota > Erginobacteria > Erginobacterales > Erginobacteraceae > CAKZYZ01. Next base: position 26,755 of record CAKZYZ010000375.1, read on the forward strand.
AAGTATTGGGCGACCGGACCGGGGCGGATAGTATCAGGAATAATACCGGACTTTTCCAATCCGCTGATTTGACTCCGAAGTTCTGAGGGGAGAAATATCTGATAGATGGGAACCGGGTGCTGAAGTCCGACTTCAATCATCCCGAACATCAGAAGAACACCGATGATAGTCGCGATGACCGGGGCGACATTCTTTTTATACATCATATAACCGACCAGCATGGCGATCGGAATCAGGGCAAAGACCGGGATTATCGCCATGGGGTGAAAATCGGTAAAGAGGACCGCGACCACCATGGCGAAGACCCCCATCGCCAGGGCCAGGAGGAAGAAGATAACCAGCATGAATAGGGTGCCGGCACGAAAACCGATCAGATCCCGGACCACCTCCCCTATCGACCTCCCCTCATTTCGGAGCGAGATAACCAGAGCTCCAAAATCATGGGCCGCTCCGAGGAATATCGACCCGAAGAAGACCCAGAGAAAAGCCGGAAGCCATCCCCAGATCACTCCGATCGCCGGTCCCATAATCGGCCCCAGACCGGCAATAGAGACAAAATGATGGCTGAATAAGATACCCCTCCGGGTGGGAACAAAATCAATCCCGTCTTCCCGCTCCCGGGAGGGAAGCTTCTCGTCCGGCATAAGACGGAATATCTTCTCCTGGAGGAAACGGGCGTAGATGAAGTAGGCCAATAAGAATCCGACAATTGAAATTAATGCCAGAAATATAGCGCTCATTTTTTTCTGATCGGATGTAAGGTAGTTGAATGTTCGGTGTTCGAAGTTCGGTTCTTACGCCAATCCCCACTGCCTATTACCCATCAACATCATCCTTCCCCATAGAGAGGAACGATCTTAAACTCAACGGCATCTACCAACCCCTTATCGGTTATCTTTAGGGCGGGTATAGGGGGCAGGGCCATAAAAGAGAGGGTCATAAATGGGTCTTTCAGGGGAGATCCCAGATCATGGGCGGCTTGATTTAATCGGGTAATCGCGCGGCGAACATCAGTAAGGGGCCGGGGAGAGATAAGGCCGGCGATGGGAAGAGGGAGCGCCGCTTTTACCTCATCATGATCGACTACCACCTGTCCTCCGCTCATCCGGACTACCTCAATAGCCGCGGTCATCATATCTCCATCATTAGTACCAACGATAATAATATTGTGGGAGTCATGGGCGACCGATGACGCGAGCGCGCCGGAGCGGAGACCAAACCCGCGCACAAAACCCAATCCCACTTTCCCGGAAGCAGTATGCCTCTCAATTACCGCGATCTTTAAGATGTCGCGCCGGGTATCAGAGATAGCAAATCCGTCTTTCGTCTTCATTGAGAGCATCAGCTTTTTTGTGATAAGCTCCCCCGGGACCACACCGATCACCTTCGCTTTCTCATTCTTCGCTTTAATGGAGAATTCTCCCAGTCCGAGCCAGTCCACATTAACCGAACCCCTGAGATGAGGGAGCTTTGGCTCCCAGCCTTTCAGCGTTAATTTTCCCTTTCGGGCAACCGGGCGGCCTGCCTTAAACACACGCTCTACTTTGAAATTCTTAAAATTATCGAATACCACCAGGTCGGCCTGATATCCGGGAGCGATTGCTCCAAGACGGGAGAGACCAAAATAAAGGGCCGTATTGAGTGTCCCCATCCGGATAGCGTCAACCGGATCAATCCCGGCCCGAATCGCGGTACGGATCATAAAATCAATATGACCTTCCGTTATAAGATCATCGGGATGGCGATCATCAGTAGCAAGCAGGCACCGCGGACAGGTCCGGGGAGTACAGAGGGGGAGCAGCGCCTCCAGATTCTTGGCCGCGGTCCCTTCCCGGAGCATGATAAACATCCCCCGGGCCAGCTTCTCCCGTGCCTCGGAGAGTGTAGAACATTCATGGTCGGATCGGATTCCCGCCACAATATAGGCATTGAGATCCTTGCCGGAAAGGCCGGGAGCGTGGCCGTCGATCGGCCGGGTTCCCGCCGCCTTAAGTTTCGCCATTACTTCCGGATCACGGGATAGAACTCCGGGGTAGTTCATAACCTCGGCCAACCCTATAACCTGCTCCTCTCCCCAGAGGAAGGCAAGATCCTGACTGGTCAGATCGGCCCCCGATGTCTCAAATTCCGTAGCCGGCACACAGGAAGATAGCAAAATGAAGACATTGAGGGGACAACCTCTGGAGGAGTTGATCATATACCGGATCCCGTTCACACCAAAGATATTGGCGATCTCATGAGGATCGATAATGACTGTAGTCGTTCCATGGGGGACAACCGCCCGGGCGTATTCGGGTACGGTAACCATGCTCGATTCAATATGGACATGGGCGTCCATGAAGCCGGGGGCGAGGTGAGCGCCCTTCAGATCGATAGTTTTTTTCGCCCGGTAATCACCGATCCCGATAATGATATCTCCGGCGATGGCCACCGAGGCCTTCTCCACCCGGCCGGAGAAGACATTGACCATCCGGCAGTTAGAGAGAAGAAGGTCAACCTTACCTTCTCCACGGGCCAGGGCTATTTTATCTTCTATTCTCATCTATAAGCCATCTTGATCGGCAACAAGACAGTTAATCAATGGTCAATAAAAAGAGAGTAATCAGTAACCAGTTATCAGTTGGCTTGGCTGCCAGGCGAACACTTTCTGAATACCGACAACTGATCACTGATTACTCTCTTCCCTTAAAATACTACTCCGAATTTACCGCCGTAGTAATTGCTGGCATTCTCCGGCTCGATAAAACCTTCGTTGACATCGGAGTCGTTGATCTTCCAGTATTCGCCAAATGCCTCCAGCTTCAAACCTATCTTGTCATTAATATCATAACGGATATACGGTGTGAATCGAATCCCCCAGCCGTCTTGCCCGGTAAATTCGATATCCCCACTCTTGTTTTCTCCATGAAACATCCAGTCAAACTCACTCTTTAACCCGATCGTCCATTGTCCACTACTTGCAATAGAGGTTGAAATATCAATGCCCAGAGGCAGATACAGATAGGCTTGTTCTCTCTCATAACCGCCAAAACCCAAATCCCTCAGATCATTATTAAGATATCGATACCCAATTCCACTATACGGCATCATACAGAACCCATCTTCGCCGATCATATAGCCTGCAATCCCTCGAAAATTATATATATAATTCGATGTATCTCCCTTAAGGGAGCCGCCTGATGAATATCCTCCATCATACTCCACATCTCCCCCGACCATCGACATATAGAACTGAAAGTACCAGGGTCGAGCGGCCAGGATCGCGATTGAACCGTAAACACCGCCCTGAACTCCATCTTCCCGCATAATATGCGACTCCCGGTAGTGAAAATCACCGACCTCCAGACCGGCTTCCATCTCGACATCCTCGATGACTCCGGCGTAAGTGAATGAACCGGTGAGTCCGAATATAACTATCGCTATTATAATACAGATATTTTTCATATTGATCCTCCTTCTTCGTGGGCAACAAACCCTTGATTTTTTTGATCGGACAGATCCGGCGGATCAGACCGATCGGTCTGTAATAGCACCCGCTCACTCATTGGCGACAGCATCACCTTTGATTATTCTTCACTCATACCGTCCTTCTTTTGCCTTTCATCCACCGCCGGTCCGGTTATCTCCAGCCGGACAATCCGGCGGTCGGTGGCCTGGGTAATCTTAAAGAGATGGCCCTGAAACTCAATCTCATCTCCGGCTGGCGGGATCTTCCCTTCCAGATCTATCAGGAAACCGGCTATGGTCTCCTCTTCTTTATCTTCAGGCAGATCTAACCCCAGAATATCGTTAAGTTCATCAAGCCGCATCCTCCCGGATACCTCAGCCGCGTTCTCCTTCATTCTGAAGAGGGAAACCTCATCCAGATCATACTCATCACGGATCTCCCCCACAATCTCCTCAAGTATATTCTCCAGAGTCGCGATACCGGCAACACCGCCGTATTCATCTACTACAATCGCCATATTCATATCGTTATTTCGCAACTCATCCAGAAGATCTTCTAAGGTCTTACTCTCCGGGACAATATACGGCTCCCGGATTATGGAGGCAATCTCCTCTTCGTCCGCCGCCATTACCAGGTCGGAGACCTGAACGGTACCTATTATCTTGTCCACCCGTTCCCGGTAGATCGGGATCCGGGTGTGACCGGTCTCACTGATTATCCGCCGGATCTGCTTCACCGTCGAATCTTCCGGAGCAAGGGTAACATCGATTAGAGGGACCATGACTTCTGAGATATCATTTTCTCCAAACTCGAAGACCCGGGCGATCATCTTCTCCTCAACTTCGGTCAATGCCCCCTGTCTCTTCCCTTCTTCCATTAAAAGACGAATATCATCCACTGAAGAGAAGAGCTTGCTCGCCTCAGAGTCTACCCCGAAGAGTCCCAGGAGGTGGATAGAGATCCATGAAACAATTTTTACCAGAGGATACATAAAATAATATGATATCCGGAGGGGAGTACATAAAAGCAGGCTGACCCGGGTAGCCCGGGGACGCACTACATTCTTAGGAATTATTTCGGCAAAGATCAGAATAAGCGGGAGCATAATGATGGTAGCGATAAATGGCCCCTGCTCACCTAAACCAAGCTGGCGGGAGAATAGATATGAAGCCACGGTCGCCCCTAACACCAGAAAAAGATTGATCCCGACCAGGGTGGTAGAGAGGAACTTCTCCGGATATTCCAGCAACTTATGAATCACCCGAGCCCGCGGATCCCCGGAGTCAGCCAGGTGCCGGATCCGGAGACGGTTAGCGGATACCAGGGCCATCTCCGAAGCGCAGAAGAATGCCTGCAGAATTAAACAACCGATTATAATTATTAAACAGAGTATGATGGACATAGAACTTAGCCTTCGTTTCGCTCGGACAACTTTACCTCTAAGGAAAGCATGAAAGCAGGAAAATTAAATACTGCTCCTCCTGCCTTCCTGCATTCCTTAGAAGTTATTGTCCCGAAGTATTTTATTACTCAACCCGATTATTCGATTGATGCCCGATTCCTTTCTTATGGATCAATACCTCTCCGATCCGGCGTGCTTTTAAGTCCACTATGGTGAACTTGAGGTCACCTTCCTGGTATACTTCGCCTGGTTGAGGAATATGTCCGAGCCGCTCACAGAGAACTCCACCCAGGGTCACATTTTTATCCCCGGTCAGATTGAGTCCAAACTCCTCATTAATATAATCAAGCTCCAGCCGACCCTTGAGCCGGATAGTATCTTCATCAATTACGGCATATACGGGCGGTACTTCTCCCCGCTCTCTGATCTCTCCCACAATCTCTTCGATCAGGTCATCCAGAGTGATCAGCCCGGAGATCCCCCCATACTCGTCTACCACCAGGGCGATATGAATCTTGCGGTCCAGAAATTCTTTGAGAAGACGGGATGCCCTCATAATTTCGGGGACAAAATACGGCTTGCGGAGGAAGTTACCCAGTTCCAGGGGTTCATCTTGCCGGGCACGAGCCATCACCAGATCCTTCGGATAGAGGATCCCGATGACATTCTCAACCTTGCCGGAGTAGATCGGTATCCGGGAATACTCTTTTTCTTTAATTATCCCGGCAATATCTTCCAGGGGGATATCCACCTCGAACGAAACTATCTCATTACGGGGGGTCATCAACTGGCGAACGGTATTATTGCCCAGTTTAAATATCTCCGAGATCATCTCTTCCTCATCCCCATTTAGAGTCCCTTCTCGGGTACCAAGCTGGAGAGCGGTGGTCAGTTCTTCTCTGGTCAATGGTGTATCACCGCCCAGGGGCTGCCTTTGAAAGATGGAGATAATCAAGTCGCTGAAGAAATGAACAACTATCCTGAGCGGTGTAACCACTTTTTCCAGGATCGAGATAGCCGGGGCGATAGCCAGAGAAACTCTCTCCGCCCGATTGATAGCCAGAACCTTCGGGGCGACCTCACCGAAGATCAGAATAATAAATGTCATTACGATAGTGGAGAAGATCCAGGACAGGGAACTGAGTGGACCGGAAGATAGTATTCCGAAGGAGAGGCGCTCGGCCAGGGTAGAGGATAAGATATTAACAAGCATATTCCCTACCCCAATGGAAATAAGGAGACGCCGGGGATTACCGAGCAGGCGGGAGATGATGGACCCACGCTCAGGATGGGTGTGCTTCAACTTTTCCACCGTCAGACGATTGAGAGAGAAGAGAGCAGTCTCCGAACCGGAGAAGAAGGCGGAAAACCCCAGCAGGATCGCCAAGAATAATAATAGTAATAGAAAGGCTACCGTCATTGTCAGTCAAAAAGATAACATAACCCCCGAACATGTAAATAATATTTTTTCTCCGAAAAAATATTATGTTTTATAATTTCGAGCTTACATTATATGCTAATTTAAAAGCAAAAACAGGAATCTATCTTAACTCAGTTTATTTCTTCATTTTTTTGACCAGACAATAACATAGGATTCAAACATAAGAATTTTTACGAAGGAAACATTCTTCCTCCGATTGATCCAATCGGAGTTGGGTAAAGTTGCGAGCGAAGCGAGTAAATTTATGAGGGCGATTAAAAATTATTACCGCGTCTTAAATATCGGACCACATGCGTCGGGAAAAAGCATACGCTCTTCCTTCCGCCGGCTGGCTATGAAATATCATCCCGATACCAGTGAACTCGATTCTGAGACCGCCGCCGCGCGGATGCGGATGCTGCTCGAGGCTTACCGGATCCTGATGGATGCTGAAAAGCGAGCGATCTATGACCTCCGCTTTAAACCTCGCAGAAGCAAAGAAGGGCTCTCATACCGCGAGTCACTGGAAAGACGCAAAGATGATCCCTACTCCCGGGGACTTTTAATCTTATATGATCTTCTCAAGGGAAGTACGAAAACAGCAATATTTAATTATGAGCGGTTAATAGAAGAAAATCCGGATGGAGTGGATCTCCTGACCCTGCTCGGCTTCGCCGATTACCTCGACTGTATCTTCCTCCTGGCGGAGGGATATCAAAAGACAAGCCGTTACAAAGAGGCTGTCAGGCATTATGAGGCGGTATTCCAGGAAGATCTCAAGTGGAATTACTTCCGGCTTTTCCGCCATGAGATCCAGCAACGGATCCGGGAGATCTACTGCCGGAGACTGGCAAAAGCAGTAGATCCCGCAAGGGCCATCGGTTATTACCGGATTCTCCTGGACAACTATACCTTCCCCAGAAAGGACCGCGCGTTCTTCTTTAAAAAAATCGCGGAATGCTACTATCAGCTCGGTGAGATCGAAAAATCAAAAAAGAATTTCTTTCTGGCGCTTGAGCTCCAACCGAAACTAAACGGAACTAAGAAAATCCGTTCTCAACTTAACCTAAGAACTTAACTTTCACTTCGTTCGGGCGACTAAATGAACTACGAATTTCGCGAATTACACGAATTTTATTTAAAATCAGCCTGCAATATTAGTTAAATGCTTACATATTATTTTTCACAGAGAAAATATAATCATAGTTGAAAGAACTTAGCGCCTGTGGCGCAACCTCGTAGTGCAGGACTTCAGTCCTGCCCAACGAAGGCAGGACTGAAGTCCTGCACTACGAGGTTATTGAAATCCCGAAGCAGTGCGGTTACCCGACGATCAACGTATTTTTACAATACTACTGAATTAATCATCGACATTTTTCAAAAATATTTTTTTCCGGAGGGAAAAAATAATGGAGAAACTGGTTAGAGACAGGATACCCGAGATTATAGAGAGAGAGAAAGGCGGAGAAGTGGCATACCGGATTGCCGATCAGGCTGACTATTCCGATTTCCTCTCAAAAAAACTTACCGAGGAAGTAAATGAGTTCCTGGAGAGCCGGGAACCGGTCGAACTGGCCGACATCCTGGAGGTAATCCATCACCTGGCGAGAGAAGCAGGCCTGAAGCCAGAAGATATCGAGGAACTGCGACGGGAAAAGGCGATTCGGCGCGGCGCATTTCGGAAACGGATTATAATGGATTTCTAATAACCCCTCCGGGATTATTAGAGATCATCCACTACATCATCGGCGACATTCTGATATCTCTGCTGCTCTTCATCCCGCTTCTTCTCACGCGTCTGATCATTCTTGATCTGACTTTCATCCTGCTGTTCCGACTGGGCAAAGACATCCCCCGGGGGACGATAATAGTCAGGATTGGATGATGCTCTCCATTCCCCACTCTCTGATTTGATCAGATATACGGTGGATACCTTTCCATCCGAACCTCTGACCTCAGCGCTGAGGGGTGTCGCTTTCTGGTTGACTGATATAATGGTAAAACCATCCGGAAGAGCTTCCTTAAGCGTTTCGGCATCTTGAGTCATAGCCAGAAAAGGACAATATCCGGCCGCGATTATAAGGACAATCAGTATCTTCTTCATCTCCGTTTTCCTCCTATAGAATAGAGCCCTCTCCTTCGGCTCGGGCAAAGTTACGAAGTGCCTAAAGTAAAAGAAAGTGCCTAAAGTGCGCTAAAGTGCCTAAAGTTGAAAGTTGTCGCTTCGACTTGGTCGGCCTGGTTGTGTTGGTGAAATGCGTTGAAATATTGCTTTATTATGAATAATATTAAACGTAACCTAGATTTAGCGTCGCTCGCTAACTTATGGTAGCCGCACCCTTTAGGGTGCGCAGAAATGTCCAGCAAAATGCAGGACGGCTACCTCTGTTACAACATTCAACTTTAGGCACTTTAGCGCACTTTAGGCACTTTAGAACATAGCCCCGCCGTCGGCGGGGCTATGTTCTAATATATTTCCCGATTATCAGGTCAAGACGCTCTCTAACCTGAGGGGGAATTGCCTCCGGGGCTGTCATGATGGCGTATTCGAGGGCATTGGAGCATTCAGGATCGGGTTCTTCCGGGATCAGTGCTACCACATTCTCAAGAATCTTCCGGGCCAGAGATACATTCTTTCCTAAAGTCTCCACCACGGTACTGACCGAGACATCCTCTACCCCCTCATCATGCCTCCAGCAATCATAATCGGTCACCATCGCCATAGTCTGATAGGCTATACCGGCTTCCCGGGAAAGCTTCGCCTCGGGAAGGTTGGTCATCCCGATAATATCCATCCCCCACTGCCGGTAGAGATTTGATTCCGCCCGGGTAGAGAAAGCCGGGCCCTCCATGTTAAGGTAAGTCCCTCCCATATGAACCGTCGCACCCTCTTTGAGAGCTACCTGATAGATGATCTCCCGAAGAGTACTCGACATCGGATCGGCGAACGCGATATGGGCCGCAACTCCATCTCCGAAGAAAGTGCTCTTCCGGGCCTGATTGGTCCGGTCAACAAATTGATCGGGGAGAACTATATCCAACGGTTTCAGCTCTTCCTTCAGGCTCCCCACCGCGCTGACAGCCACTATCCATTCCACCCCCAGTTTCTTGAATCCCCAGATATTAGCCCGATAGTTGATCTCACTGGGCAGAAGCCGATGCCCCCGGCTGTGACGTGAGAGAAAAGCAACGGGCCTACCTCCGATACTGCCGAGAAGATAAGCGTCAGAGGGTTCACCGAAAGGGGTCTCAATATTGACTTCCCGCCGCTCCTGAAGCTCCTCCATATCATAGAGACCGCTCCCGCCGATAATTCCAATCTTTGCTTCCGCCATTTACAAGTCTCCTTTAGAACATAGCCATCGCCTTCGGCGCGGGCTATGTTCTGAAGTGCCTAAAGTGAAAGAGAGTGCCTAAAGTTTAAAATGCGCTTCAGCCAGAGGCTGATCCGCCTCTGGCGGAAAAGTGCCTAAAGTTGAAAGTTGTCACTTAGCCCCGCTATACTCGCTTTTACTTGGCGTTTATTGAGTTCGCGTATAATGATAAAATGGTTCCTTCCGATAATTCAATGATTCGTAATGATATATATAATGCCCCGTCGAAAGTGACAACTTTAGGCACTTCACACTTTAGGCACTTTTAACTTTTTTAATGCCCGGTATGACCGAATCCGCCGGAGTCACGGGAGGTCTGCTCTAACTCCTCAACCGTCTCCCATTCCCCTATCACCACTTCCTGAATTACCATCTGGGCGATCCGCATCCCCCGGGAGATCTCTACCGGAGCTTTTCCCAGGTTAACTAGAATCACACCTATCTCACCCCGGTAATCGGAGTCAACGGTTCCCGGCGAATTAACGATGCTTAAACCTTTCCGCAAGGCCAGACCGCTCCGGGGCCTTAACTGGGCTTCGTATCCGTTCGGGAGCGCTATATATATCCCGGAAGGAATAAATCTGATCTCTCCCGGCTGAAGTATGACTTCTTCATCTATCGCGGCAAGAATATCCATTCCAGCCGCACCCGGACTCATATAACGAGGAAGTTCCAGATCTTCAAATCCAGCCTTCTTTTTAACTTTGATATTGATCATAGTATACCGGTCAGACTACAGAAAACAGAAGACAGAAGACAGAAGACAGAAGACAGAAGACAGAAAACAGAATACTGAATACAGATTTACAGAGATCGATTCCACGCTGATTACTGTTTACCGATCACTGATTACTTTTTTTATCCCGGCGGCCAGCCGAGGGGTCTTCCTCCCAGGAGGTGGAAGTGGAGGTGATCAACCGCCTGACCGGCATCGGGTCCGGAATTTACTACCAGGCGATACCCGCTCTGATCGATCCCCTCCTGCCCGGCAATCCGGGAGGCGGCAATACAGATTCTGCCCATCAATTCTCTATCCGATTCATTCGCCTCCGACAGACCGGATATATGCTTCTTCGGGATAATCAGTATATGAACCGGGGCCCGGGGATCGACATCCCGGAATGCCAATATCTCATCATCCTCAAAGACAATATCCGCCGGAATATTTCTATCTATAATTTCGCAGAAAAGACAGGTCATCTTATCACATTATATATCACTTATAAGCTTCGTGGAATTGTTGACAATAATAAAAGGAACGATCGATGCTTTTAAATGACGAAATCCGAATGAGGAATGACGAAAGAAATCCGAATAACAAATGACTAATTACCCTACCTCGGCCCCTTTTAAGCCACAACTTCGATAAACTCAGAATCTTCGATAAGATACGAAAAAGCCACCTGCGTCTGTGCCCCCTCGTCATTCGGGTTTCGTTATTCTTTCGTCATTCCTCATTCGGATTTCGTCATTTAAATATCTACCTCTCCTCATCCTCCTCATGAGTAACCGGGCGTCCGAAACGGATCCGGCTCAACTGATCCACATCCAGGGTAACCACCTGGTCATCGGAGATTATCATCTTGACCTGAGGCGGTTCCAGAAACCCGCTGACAATATCGCCATTCTTCATCTTGACTACCTGCTGGAGTACTTCCGCTTCCCGATCGATAAGAATTTCCTGGATTAAATCTCCGGCCAGGATTAGAGTCCCATACGCGGTTCTTATCTTGAACTGCTTAGACTGGAGCTCACCGGAGATGATATCTCCATCAAAGGTAATAAATCGGTCTTCAATATCCGGTGGATTAATAATTGGAGGAACATACGAGTCTTCCTTCCCTCCGAGTGGATTTCCGTCCTTATCCACAAAAACCAATCCCCGCACCAGAGTGGCATTAATATCGAATGAGCCGTACTCGGACCACCCTTTCAGGTTATACGCATCAACAAAGAATTCGGTAAAATCATCTTCGCTGCCATCCTTGAATTTGACCCGGGTGATGAATCGACCGATCTTCCGCGCGGAAAGAATCTCATCAAAGGGAAGGGTTACCAGTTCCAGACTCTGCCGCCAGCGGGCACGGAAAGCAGCGCTCTCAACATGAAAATTCTTCTCATAGATCTTAAAATTGCAGAGATTAATCTGCTGATTATCCATGGTATGAAGCTGGACATTGTAGATTTGCGGTTTCGGCGGTGTCTGGCAGGAAAACAAGCCCACGGATAATACAGTCAGAAGAACAAGATATCGGTATTTCATAAGTTAGCGCCCTCGGAGTTAACTCAGTGCAAACAGACTAAATTAACGCCATTTTGAATAATTTAATGCCCCGCTCCGTTAGCGAGGCGAATCTTTTAACTTTTTTCATCCGCCATAGCTTTAGCGACGGAGGAAGGCACTTAAGCGCACTTTAGGCACTTAAGGCACTTTAGAACATCGCGCCGAAGGCGCTATGTTCCTGCTTCGGAATTTCAATAAGTTCGTAGTGCAGGACTTCAGTCCTGCCTTCGTTGGGCAGGACTGAAGTCCTGCACTACGAGATTGCGCCGAAGGCGCTATGTTCTTATATCTATTACGAGTTAGAAGGGAACTTTGTTCACCATAAATAATAAATGGAATTATTTCCACTAATATTTTAATTCGGATCGTTCTGCCGGGATAAGTCATAGATGATAATTCGCTCCCGGGGTTCATCGAAGACAGTCCCCGGTCCATACCGGGAGAGGTAACTCTGGAAGTGGGGGTCAAGCCAGAAACGACTCTCCTGGATAATAAATAATTTCAGCCGCTCTTCTCCTTTCAGCCTTTCCAGCACTTCCTCAATATCCAACAACCCCGCTTTAAACCTCATGTGGTTGGTATCCACCATATCCAGAGCTATCTCCCGATTGGTCATCAAGGCCAATAGTGGAGTCGTCGTCACGTGCCCGAATATAAGATCACCCTCCTCAGAATTATCCATGATATATTTCCGGCACTGCTCCGCGGTCTCAAATCCGGTCCCGGCCTCATGTTTCAAATATCGGAAGATATCATCACCGCTGAACCCGGCCAGGAGAATTACCGCGGCTGCCAGAGCAGTGACCCTCTGCCGGCGTGAATTGAAGCGCTCAATAATCGCGGTCATACCAACCGCGCCGAGGAAGGAGAGAAAAGGCAGGGGAAGCATAAAATATTGAGTAAATAATGGATTGAGCGCCCCCAGAAAGATCAGGTATATAATTACTGCCGCCAGAACCGCGGTACGCTTTCCGGTCCAGGGGCCCCAGAGATAGAGAAACGGCAGAAAAAATATCAGGAGATTTCTCCGCATTACCCGAATATAGATATCCGAAATCAGTTCGGTACCCCGGGGTTTGAGAAAGTGATAAATATAGACCGGGGTAATATATCCATCTCCGAATAATATTATACAGAGAGCGTTAACTCCCCCGAAAATAATCAGAAATCCGGAAATAAACCTGAGCGGATTTCTATTTCGCCCTCCTCTGAAGATATAGTATCCCAGGGGAACCAACCCCCAGGGCAGGGCATAGAGACCGGTCATCGCGGCGCAGCCCCAGAATATCCCGGATTGAATCGCACGATCTTCCAAGATCGGAAGACCGTCGGTAAGGGAAAGAGTGAAGATCTGGGTGGCCGCCGTAGCATTAAAAA
>CAKZYZ010000376.1 GCA_937885075.1 uncultured bacterium
CGAATGCGTCGTTCGAAGTTCGACGTTCATCTTTTCAGCCGTTGAACGTTGAGCGTTGAGCTTTTACGTTGCCTTCTGCCGATGCCTCGTTCGAAGTTCAGCGTTCGACGCCCTGCCCGCCGTAGCTTTAGCGAAGGCTGGTTCGATGTTCAGCTTTTCCCCGCCTCCTACCTGAGCGGAAATTTCCTGGCATGTATCTCTCCAGAAAGAACGGCGGCGGCGCCCGCGGCCAGGGCCTCCATCTCAAGCGACCCCTGGAAAGTCATCACCGGGGCCAGGTAATTTACCTGCTTCCGGATTCCCGTCCGCACCATCTGGCTTCTGGTCAAACCTCCGGTCAATACGATCGCCTCCACGTCACACCCCGCGGCCACAAACATCGCGCCGATATCCTTGGCGATCTGGTAGATCATTGCCGCCACTATACTTTTCGCGTCTTTATCGCCATCATCGATCCTTTCAGAGATCACCTCCATCCTGTCTTCTCCAAAATATGATCGGAGACCACCCCGCTCGGTTAACTCCTCAATCAGTTCTTCGCGGGAGAACCGGCCCGAGTAACAGAGATCAATTAATTCCGCCATCGGCAGCCGCCCGACCCGGACGGGAGTAAAAGGCCCTTCCCCCAGCAACGCGATGGTATCATCGGTTATCTTCCCGCCCTTGACCGCGGCAATCGTGATTCCGCCGCCCAGGTGGGCTACTACCAGATTAATATCTTCCAGAGGACGTCCGATCTCTCCGGCCGCCTTCCGGGCCGCCGCCTTAATGCTCAGAACGTGGGCGGTGCTCCGACGGACGATGCCGGCATAGCCGGATACTTCCGCTTCCGGAGAGAACTCATCCACCACCACCGGATCCACGGTGTAGGCCGGAACCTTGAACTTCCGGGCCAGGGCCGCCGCGACCGGGATACCGAAATTACCGGCATGATTCTTCTCCGGGTGGGCCAGCACCGCCGAGACAAGCTTCCGGTTCACGGCAATTCCGTCCTTCTTCCGGGACGCTATAATATATACCCCGTCGGATAATTTCTTCGCGGGCCGGGGCAATAATCCGCCCCGGGCTGATATAGCGTCAATCTTGCGAATCCCCCACCCCGTAATAATATCACCCGCCTGCCTGACCAACTCGGCAGCCAGCTCTTCCTTTCCCTCCCGGCTTCCTGATGTGGCAATAGAACAGACGACTTCGGTGGAATGAATCTGGCTGCCCCCCTCAAAAAGGGCCATCTTGATCGAGGTGGACCCGGGGTTATAGACCAATATCCGCGGCCCCTGCCGGGTCGGTTTCTTCGCTTTAATTGGCTGCTCCGCCCGCCAGTTGCTGACCCTCTGGGCAAAGACACTGCAGAGAGCGATCGATTCCAACCGGGTCTCCAGCGTATCGGAGCGGGAGAGGATAATGTAAGGGAAGGGAAAGCCCACCGTAATCCCGGCCAGAGAAGCCTGGCCGTACTTATTGAGAGCGCTGATGGTCTTATAGAGAACATTAGCGGTATCAATGGAGGGGCAGACCAGGATATCCGCCTGTCCGGCCACCTCACGGGCGGCAGCGTTTGACGGCACCCCTTTCATTGCCACTGATTCAGGATCGGTGGCCAGATCGAAAGAGAGTGGACCGTAAACAATCGCGTCAGACCAGTTTCGCCGGGTAAGCTGGGCGCCCAGCCGGGTGGAGGGAAGAGAGGTGATCTGTTTCTCATTGGCGGAGAGAATCGCCACCCGGGGGATCTTGATCCCCATTACTATCCGGGCCAGATCGACGGCATTCTTGATCAGATCGACCATCCGGCCGAAGTTACAGATAGTAGTAAATCCGGCGTCGGTAAGGATGATCGGACGACCGGAAGATATCGGCGCGGCATCGAAGATGGTCGCCAGGCTGACGGTCGAACGGACCGCCAGCGGCCGGAGTGCCCTATTGATGATCGGAGTGGAGATATTCCCCTTGAGCACAATATCGGCTTCCCCGGATTTGATCAATTCCACGGTAGCCGCGGCAGTCTCCTCCGCGGAGTTAGTCGCGACAATATTTTTCTGCCCGAGTTCTATACCTACTTCAGATATCCCCCGGCGAATCTCATCTCGATTGCCGACCAGGATGATCCGGTCAACAATCCCATGGTCCCGGGCCGCCTCGACCAGTTGAAGATCCTCGACCCGATCACCGCCTGGCACAATAACGGAAGAAGGCGGCAGATGCCCGGCAATATCCACCAGATCAGCCACCGACCTCAAAATATCCGGATTATCTCGATTAAGTTCCACCTTTTTCATTTTGTTCCGGCTCCTCATATTGAAATAACGTTATACCCTGAAAAATACTAACATCCCACCATCTACACCGCAAATAAAAAAAGTAAGGGACGGTCTTTCAAACTAAACTTTTTATTTGCATCGCCATAATTATTTGCTACATTAGACGCATGCCGAGAAAAGGAAGAATCGATTTTTCAGGTGCCCTCCATCACGTGATTATCAGAGGCCTCAACCGTTCCCGTATATTTAAGGATTAAGATGATCACCGAGCATTCATTAGCCGTCTCTCCCGAGGAATAGATAAAACAAAAGCTTCTTGCCTAGCCTGGGCCCTGATACCCAACCACGTTCACCTGCTTCTCCAAACCGGGCCCCAGCCACTCTCCAAACTCATGAGGAGTTTACTTACTGGTTACGCTCTTTATTTCAACAAACGACATCGACGGGTTGGATATCTCTTCCAAAATCGCTACAAATCGATCCTGGTTGATCAGAAAATTTACTTGCTCCAATTAGTCAGGTATATCCATCTTAATCCGCTGCGGGCCGGGTTGGTTCCTGATATTTTCACATTAAATACTTACCCCTGGTCCGGACATGCCACTATTTTAGGAATTCAGCCTGTTGATTGGCAAGATACCGAGTCAATACTTCGCTCTTTTGGAAAAAGAGTTGGTGATGCCAGGAAGAAATATCTGGAGTTTGTCGCAAAAGGAGTCACTGAAGGGAAAAGAGATGACCTGACAGGAGGAGGTCTACTGCGCAGTTTTGGCGGGTGGGAAGGAGTGCTGGAGTTAAAGAGCAAGGGAAAACGATGGCGCGGAGATGAAAGAATCCTTGGGGATAGTGATTTCGTAGAGAATGCCCTGGCTATTGCGGAAGAACAATTAACCAGGAAGGAGATGTGGAAATCCCATGGTTGGGCTCTGGATAGCTTGATGGAGTATGTCGAAGAGATCAGTGGTGTGCGTTGTAAAAATATTATTGGAAAAAATCGAGATCATAAAACCAGTAAAGCCAGGTCATTATTTGCCTGGTGGGCCATAGAAGAATTGGGTTACAGCGCGACCAGTATATCCAAATTCTGTAATATCAGTCTTTCCTCGGTGTTGAATGCGGCGAAAAGGGGAGGGATATACATTAATAACAAAAAGCTTACTTTGAAAGACCGTCCCCTACTATGAAATATCTGATTGCTGTTTCTTTGATCTGGGCGTTTTCGTTTGGGCTGATCAAGACCTGCTTGATTGGGAGCTTGTCGGGGGTTGATCCTACTTTTGTGGCCTGGGCCCGTATGGTTATCGCTCTGCCGATATTTTTGCCATTTCTCCGATGGAGGAGATTACCGGGGCCGATCGCGATAAGATTGGTCCTGATCGGAGTGGTTCAGTACGGGGTGATGTATATCAGCTATCTCCAGGCCTACCGGTACCTGGAGGCTTATCAGGTCGCGCTCTTTACTATCTTCACTCCCCTCTATGTAACGCTGATCAACGATATCCATACCCGACGGTTCCGGCCGGGGAGACTGGGGGGCGCCGGGCTGGCGGTCATTGGAGCCGCGGTCATCACCTATCAGAATACATCAATGAAAGGGATATTGATCGGGTTCTGCCTGATGCAACTCTCGAACCTCTGCTTCGCTTACGGGCAGATTGAATACAAGCGCCTCCGGCCTTCTTTCTCTCACCTCAAGGATCATCAGGTCTATGGACTCCTCTACCTGGGGGCAGCGGTGGTGACAGCGGCGGCCACGACTCTGACCGGGGGATGGGGAAGCATCGCCGCGCTTGATCTGAGGCAGATCGGAACCCTGCTCTATCTCGGTCTCCTGGCCTCCGGCCTCTGCTTCTTCTGGTGGAATAAAGGAGCGGTTCTGACCAATGCCGGGACACTGGCGGTATTCAATAACCTGAAGATCCCGCTGGCGGTAGCCGTCTCCCTGCTGGTCTTCGGGGAGGGCGCTAACCTTCTCCGGCTGATAGCCGGAGGGGCTATAATCCTGATAGCGATATGGTTCTCCCGTCTTATTTTTTCTTCGAAAAAATAAGATTGTATTTCTGTCCCATATTTTCTATCTTGTCTTGATTGCTAATTTACTGTTTAAAAATTTATGTATTTCCGAAAAATATCGCGATTATCTTTCTTGAGAAGATAAAATCGCGGCCAGTGGGAGCTAATTTATGACCACGAACAAGTTACAGGATCTCCTCGATCGCAAGCAGAAGATTGAACTGGGGGGTGGGGAAGCCCGGATCCAGAAACAACATGACAAGGGTAAGCTGACCGCCCGGGAACGGCTCCAGCTCTTATTTGATCAGGATACCTTTGTCGAGATCGACGCCTTCATCAAACACCGATGCACTTACTTCGGGATGGAGAAGAAGGAGGCGCCGGCCGAAGGTGTGGTAACCGGATACGGGCAGGTAGAGGGACGGCTGGTTTATGCCTATGCCCAGGATTTCACCGTCATCGGCGGGTCATTGGGAGAGATGCACGCCCAAAAGATATGGAAGGTACTTGATAACGCTCTGAAGGTCGGCGCTCCCGTGGTAGGAATAAATGATTCCGGAGGGGCTCGGATCCAGGAGGGAGTAAATTCACTCTACGGTTACGGAGGTATCTTCTATCGGAACACCATGGCTTCCGGTGTCATTCCGCAGATCTCGGTAATCATGGGACCATGCGCGGGGGGAGCGGTCTATTCCCCGGCCCTGAACGACTTTATCATGATGGTCGATAAGACCAGCAAGATGTTCATTACCGGACCAAAGGTGATTGAGACCGTTACCGGGGAGAAAGTGTCGGGCGAAGCATTGGGAGGGGCTATGGCCCATAACCAGATCAGCGGAGTGGCTACCTTCATCGCCGATAACGATCAAGCGGCAATCGCGGAGACCAGGAGGCTGCTGAGTTTTCTTCCTTCCAATAATACCGAAACCGCTCCCGGCTGTGAAACCGGTGATGATCCCAATAGAGTTATCCCGGAACTGAATACTTTCATCCCGGATAACCCTAA
The DNA here is from genome assembly GCA_937885075.1 of uncultured bacterium. Taxonomy (GTDB): domain Bacteria; phylum Auribacterota; class Erginobacteria; order Erginobacterales; family Erginobacteraceae; genus CAKZYZ01. The sequence goes on from CAKZYZ010000376.1 coordinate 5,281, forward strand.
TAAACCTTACAACATGCATGAACTCATCTCCATGATTGTTGACAATGGAGATTTTATGGAATATCAGCCATACTACGCGGCCAACATGATAACCTGTTTCGCGAGAATGGGGGGGCGGTCAGTCGGGATCCTGGCTAACCAGCCCAAAGTGCTGGCAGGATGCCTGGATATCAATGCCTCGGATAAAGCGGCCCGTTTCGTCCGAACCTGCGATGCCTTCAATGTCCCGCTCCTGACACTGGTTGATGTCCCGGGATTCCTGCCGGGAACAGCTCAGGAATACGGGGGGATTATCAGGCATGGCGCGAAACTTCTTTATGCTTACAGCGAAGCGACGGTGCCGCTGGTCACTGTTATCACCCGAAAAGCCTACGGGGGAGCCTATATCGCCATGTGCTCGAAGCATCTGGGCGGCGATATGGTTCTGGCCTGGCCGACCGCGGAGATAGCGGTAATGGGTCCGGCCGGGGCGGCCAATGTGGTATTTAAGAAAGAGATCGACGCAGCCGATGATCCGGCGGTGGCTAAGAAAAAGATGATTGATGAGTATAACGCGGAATTCGCCACGCCTTATAAGGCGGCCGAACTGGGATATGTCGATGATGTTATTGAACCCGCGATCACCCGTCAGCGGGTGATTGACGCCTTTAATATGCTGGCATCAAAACGCGAGATGCTGCCGCCGAAGAAACATGGCAATATTCCCGTTTAGGGCCTGGGACAGATTAACAACTATAATTCAATAATACTCTTGCCTATTCCAACCTATTTGGTTTTGATAACGGGAATAAATACAATTTCATAATAGAACACAATTAACATATCTATTTATTCATATTTTTATCCCTTATTAGGGCATCCAAAATGGACTTACTTCAGCAATTTGTTCACTCAGAGTTGATCCGGGGGCTCACCACCGGAGACAAGGCACTAGCATCCTTCTACATTACCATTATGGGGATGTCCATTACCTTTGTCGCGCTCTGCGTTCTCTGGGGATCGGTCTCGCTGCTCTCCGCCATCTTTAAGCCCGGAAAGAAGAAAAAGACAGTCTCGCAGGAGAGCCCGAAAGTAACTTTGGCGGCACCGGATGAGATGGGGGGTGATGATGGAGAAATCATCTCTGTCATAGTCGCGGCCATTGCCGCGACAGGGAACGCGCCCATCCATTCTTTCAAAGTAAAATCCATTATCCCGACCGCCGACCGGACCCCCCAGTGGGGAAGGGTCGGGAGGATCGAACAGCTAACCCGGACGACTAAGAACTGATAAATTCAGAGGAAGATAGAGATGAAAAATTATAAAGTTACCGTCAACGGGAAGAGATACGAAGTGGAGATAGAAGAGATCGGCGGATCCGCCTCGACACCCACAGTAACGCGACCGGCCCCCGCCTCATCGGCCCCGCCACCGAGACCAGCCGCGGCGGCGCCAGCACCAAAAGCGAAACCAAAGGCGGCTTCTCCGGATAATCCGGCAGCAGATGGAAGCGGGACACCTATCCCCTCCCCGATGCCGGGAAACATTCTCTCCGTCAATGTCCGGGCAGGAGATTCCGTAACCAAAGGAGAGGTCCTGCTTATCCTGGAAGCGATGAAGATGGAGAATGAGATTATGGCGGCCGGAGACGGGACGGTCACTTCAGTCAATGTAACCAAAGGAGCCACGGTCAGCGCCGGAGATATACTGCTGGTGGTGCAGTTTAACTAGGCCTTTTAGAACTTAGCGCCTATGGCGCAACCTCGTAGTGCAGGACTTCAGTCCTGCCCAACGAAGGCAGGACTGAAGTCCTGCACTACGAACTTATTGAAATTCCGAAGCAGGAACTTAGCTTCGCAACTTTTTTGCCACAAAGACACTAAGACACAAAGGGAAAAATTAAAGGTTTAATAACCTATGTCTCTTCTTATGTTATGTTTTTCTTAGTGTCTTTGTGCCTTTGTGGCAAATTTATTGTCGAAGATCCGGCTTTAGACGGAAAATTCCGAAATAGTAAGGTAGAAAAATATGGGTCATATCCTGAGTCAATTTATTGAGAGCATGGGTATTGTCAACCTGGAATTGGGCCAGGTATTGATGATCCTGGTTTCATTCGTACTTCTGTACCTGGGGATCAAGAAGCAGTTTGAACCACTCCTGCTGGTCCCGATCGCTTTCGGAATGTTTCTCACCAATCTTCCCCTGGGTGGACTGATGAATGATCCAGCCATTCACGGCAGCCCCGGAGGACTCTTATGGTATTTCTACCAGGGGGATGAACTGGGGATCTTTCCCCCCATCATCTTCATGGGTGTCGGCGCGATGACCGACTTCGGACCCCTGATCGCCAACCCCAAATCGCTCCTTCTGGGAGCAGCCGCCCAGTTTGGGATCTTCGCCACCTTTTTCGGCGCGATCATGCTCGGATTCACCGGAAGAGAGGCCGGGTCGATTGGAATTATCGGAGGTGCCGACGGACCGACGGCCATCTACCTTGCCTCCCGATTGGCCCCGAAACTATTGGGCCCGATCGCGGTAGCGGCATATTCCTATATGGCCCTGGTCCCGATCATCCAGCCGCCCATCATGCGGCTTCTGACTACCGAGAAAGAACGGAAAATCCGGATGGCGCAGCTCCGTCCGGTATCCCGGACCGAGAAGATATTGTTTCCGATCATTGTCACCCTTATTGTTGTCCTGATGCTGCCACCGGCCGCGCCGCTGATCGGAATGCTGATGTTAGGCAACCTCTTCAAGGAATGCCTGGTCGTGAATCGGCTCAAGGATACTGTCTCCAATTCCCTGATAAACATCGTGACAATCTTTCTCGGTATATCCGTCGGAGCATCCGCTACCGCGGAAAATTTCTTGAATCTTCAGACCATCCAGATCATGGTGCTGGGGGTACTGGCTTTCGCGATTGGAACCGCTACCGGGGTGCTGTTAGCCAAACTGATGAACAAGCTGACCGGCGGGAAGATCAATCCTCTGATCGGTTCCGCCGGGGTCTCCGCCGTTCCGATGGCTGCCCGGGTCTCCCAGAAGATGGGACAGAAGGCGGATCCCTCCAACTTTCTCCTGATGCACGCGATGGGGCCTAATGTCGCCGGGGTGATCGGATCGGCGGTCGCGGCCGGAGTCTTCTTGGCCCTGTTTAAATAGTACTTACTCGAAAAAGTATTTTATGATTTTTGGTACTTACAAAACTATATATTCACCACGAAGGCCACAAAGAACATCATCGACAACGAGATCCGGAATATTTTACGCGCCTCTGACGGGTAAACATTAGGGATCTCGGTTATTCTTACAAGCATAGACATCAATTATTGATATGACTGAGAACCATCCTTTATAACCGGTCCGTGACCGCTTTTTCGAAAGATCAATTAGTATCTACCCTTAAAGCCTGCTCTCTTATTAAAAAGATATATTTCTTCCTGACTATCGACTCTACCAATAACTATGCCCGGATACTGGCGGAAGAGGGAGCTCCGGAAGGGACCCTGGTTATCAGCGAAGAGCAGACCGCGGGACGGGGAAGAATGGGGCGCTCCTGGATCTCGCCGCCCGGGACCGGGATCTGGATCTCCGTGATCCTCCGCCCGAATATTTCTCCACCCCGGGCCGCTCTTATTACACCTCTGGTTGCCGTAGCCTTGAACAGGTCTATCCGCGAGGTGACAGGGTTGCCGTCCGGGATTAAGTGGCCTAATGACATTCTTATCAGAGGCAAGAAGGCTGCCGGAATCCTGACCGAAATATCCACCGACCAGGCATCTATCAGATACATCATCGTCGGAATCGGGATCAATGTGAATACTGAATATTTTCCGGAAGAGATCCGCGATCAAGCAACTTCTCTGAGCCTATCTTCGGGCCAACAAATATCCCGGCTGAAGATTCTGCTCTCCCTATTACTCGAACTGGAACGACAATATCTTGACTTCACCCGGAAGAAAGATTGTGATAGTATTTTATTAGATTATCGCAAGATGTCCGTTACAATCGGTAATCAGGTCTTAATTCCCGGACCAGACGGAAAGTTGACGGTTGAAGCTATTGACATCACTGAAACCGGCGGTCTCTTAATTAAAAGCGGAGATGGTACAACAGAAGAAATAATATCCGGCGAGGTCCAACATCTTATTTTTACTCCGTAAAAATAAGATCGGGCAAGACTGCAGCAAAACCTCAGCCATATTTCTTGAAGTTAATTGATTGTTCCAAACAAAACACATCTCTCACTTCTATATTAAGTTTATCCTTTTAAATCAAATAAAAATGTTCCAGTCATTTTTCAAAACATAAAAGTAACGGCGAAGCCGTTAATTTTATATGAATAAGTACTTTCTCAACGCAAAATCATTCTTCCGGCATGTTGCCCTTTTCTTCCAGGGGATCAAGGTTTTTGCCCTGGTGGGGAAGAGCGGAACCGGGAAGAGTTTTAGGGCCCAGCTGGTTGCCCAGAGGTTCGGCATCGATATCATCATCGACGATGGATTGGCGATTGTAGACCAGCGGATCCTGTCGGGAAAATCAGCCAAGAAAGAGAAAAGTTCATTCACCGCGACCAAGACCGCGCTTTTTTATGAAGATAATCACGCCCAGGAAGTAATTGACAGTCTCAAGATTCTGGATTTTAAGAAGGTCTTGATTGTCGGGACCTCTGAAAAGATGGCCCGGATAATTGCCTACCGGCTCGGGCTGCCGGAACCAAGCCGGATAATCAGGATTGAGGATATCGCCACCGAGGATGAGATTGACGCGGCCTCCCGTTCGCGTAAGATCTCCGGAAAGCATATAATACCGGTCCCGGCGATTGAGGTCAAAAGAGAGCATTCCCATATCTTTATAAATTCGGTTCAGGTGTTTTTAAAGCGGAGTCTCTTCTTCTGGAAAGAAAAAAGCACTTTCGAGAAGACTCTGGTCCGCCCGGAATACAGCAACAAGGGGACGGTCAAAATATCCGAGAGCGCGTTGAGCCAGATGGTAATTCATTGCGTGAACGAGTATAACCCCGAGCTTAAAATCATGAAGATCGTGGTTGCTCAGGAAGGGGGATCCTATAAACTCGAAGTTATTCTCAGGGTACCATTCGGGATGAAGATCTCCGGGAGGATTCATGGTCTCCAGCTCTTCATCCTGGAGAATATAGAGCAATTTTCCGGACTGGACCTCAAAGAGGTGAATGTTACGGTCGGATCCATCGCCAAGCCGACCAAAAAAGAGAGAAGGTGGCTTCGGTCATTGATGGGGGATGACAGGGGAGATGAAGAAAAGAAGTAAGGTTTATCTGGATCAAGCGGCCACCTCTTTTCCCAAACCGGAGTCGGTCTACCAGGCTGTGGACGAGTTCTCCCGGACGGTCGGGATCGGGAGCGGCCGGGGATTCTATCGAGAGAGCAGGGAGGTCAGCCGGATCTACCGGGAGACTCGCACCGGCATCGCCGGGCTGATCGGTTCCCGGCCGGAAGAAATTATCCTCACATCGGGGGCCACGGATTCTCTTAATACAATCCTCCTGGGCACCCTCCGTGAGGGAGATCATATCATCATCTCTCCTTTCGAACATAACTCCGTAACCCGCCCTCTCAACTACCTGGTCCGGAACCACGGAGTAACCTTCACCCGGCTGGATGGCTCTCTGGACGGAGGGATCGACCCGGGAGAGAAGATCGGAAGAGCACACGTCTGAACTCCAGTCACACTGATATATCTCGTATGCCGTCTTCTGCTTGAAAAAAAAAACTAAAATAAAAAAATAAAAAATAAAAATAAAACAATATATCATAAAATACTAGTGAGTGTATCCACTAAACACTCAGAAT
>CAKZYZ010000377.1 GCA_937885075.1 uncultured bacterium
AAGGTGGGTGACGTCATGTTGGAGGGTAAAATAATGGTTGGGTTAAGCGTTCTTTTTTATAATTTATTTTATTTTTTTTTTCAAGCAGAAGACGGCATACGAGATATATCAGTGTGACTGGAGTTCAGACGTGTGCTCTTCCGATCTTCTATTCTAATCTTTTCAGTATCGGTATGGTCCCAGACTCCCACGCCGGTCCCTCCCGGGATCTCGGCGGTCTGGGCCAATAACGGGGAGGATAAGATAACCCGGGATGAGCTGCGGGCGTCATCTAACCCATCGGGTGTTGTCAACTCTCTCTGGGATGGGACCACGATCAGTATCTTTGGAGCAAAGAATGAGGTGGTGGCCTTCAATCTCTGTCTGGAAGCGGCCTCTCAGGCTGCGCACGGAGTTACGGTCACCTTCAATAAGCTGGAGGGATCTGGGGGATCCGTAATCGAGTCCTCGGCCGCCACCGGGGATGAGATCTTCAACTGGACCGGACGGGATATTGAACTCTTCTATATCCGCTACCTGGAGATCAAGGGGTTGAGCCGACTCTCCTACGAATCTTATGATGAACGGCATATCCCGGAGCGTCTCCGCCGTCAGTGGACGGAAGATGGAAGAGGGAGCGGTACCTGGCTCGACCGGCCCGATCATAATAAGTTCTATCCCGATATTGCTGTTCCGCTTGAGCTGGTCTCGAGTTTCAATATTCAGACCGGGCGCAACCAGAGTGTCTGGGCGGATATTTACATCCCCCAAGATATCCCTGACGGACTCTATAACGGGACGGTCACGATCGCGGAAGAGGGAATTACGGAATATCAGGTTCCGGTGGAATTGACGGTGCGTGCTTTTTCTCTTCCCGATCTTCCTTCCGCCCGGACGATGCTCTATATCAGTCCCGATAATATCAGTCTCCGTTATCTGGGGGTCACCTACCCTGATCAGGGCACCCCCCTTTATCAGCAGTCACTTGAGATAGCAGACCGCCATTTTCAGCTGGCCCACCGACATAAAATTTCTCTGATAGATGAGTACCAGCCGATAGACCGCCTGGCCGAGGCCTGGACCGCCCGTCTGAGCGGAGATCTTTTCACTTCCGCTCATGGTTATCGCGGTCTCGGGATGGATGTCGGAAATAATGTTTACTCGATCGGCACCTATGGCGGTTGGCCCTGGCAGGGTGAGGGAGAGGCGGCGATGCGGACCAATACCGATGATTGGGCGAACTGGTTCAACGCGCAGACTTTTTCTTCGCCGGTTGATTACTTTCTCTACCTGATCGATGAGTCAAGCGACCTCCCGCGGATCGAGCAGTGGTCTCAATGGATAAACAATAACCCCGGTCCCGGCAGTCAGGTTCTTTCGATGGCTACCGTCTCCCTGGTGGATGGAGTTAACCAGACCCCCGCCCTCGATATCCCGGACTCCGGAACGGCTACCGGTCCCACGGCCGCTTTTCAATCCGCGGCTGACACTTTGCTTGCTTCGCCCGGCCGTCATCTCTGGATGTACGCGGCCTACCGTCCCAATGTGGGCTCAATGGCGATCGAGGATGACGGGGTCAGTCCTCGGGTGACGGCCTGGGCGCAGTTCAAGAAAGAGGTTGAGCGCTGGTTTTACTGGGAGTCAACCTACTACGATAACTTTCAGGGAGGGACCGGGCAGACCAACGTATTCCAGTCAGCCTTCACCTTCGGGGGGCATAGCGGCTATGACAATGTTATGGGTGAGACCGGCTGGAACTACGGTAACGGGGATGGGGTCCTCTTCTATCCCGGGACCGACCTCACCTTCCCCTCTGACTCCTACGGCGTGAAGGGCCCTTTTGCCAGCCTCCGCCTCAAGCACTGGCGGCGCGGCATCCAGGATGTCGACTACCTGACCCTGGCGGCGGAGATTGCCCCGGGGAGGGTGGCGGAGATTGTCGGGGGGATGATCCCGAAAATTCTCTGGGAGTACGGAGTTGATGATCCGGGTGACCCGACCTGGATCCGGACCGATATCAGCTGGCCGACCGATCCGGATGTGTGGGAAGCCGCCCGGGCTGAACTGGCGGATATTATTGAGTCCGGCTCCGTCTCCAATATCGATTCCGGTGATTATAATGGCGACGGGACCGCTGATATCGCCATCTTTCGTCCCGGTTCCGGCCTCTGGGCCATTCGGGGGATTTCCCGGGTTTATTTCGGAGGATCAACAGATGATCCCGTTCCCGGAGATTACGACGGTAACGGGACCACCGAGATCGGCATCTTCCGGCCGGCTTCCGGCCTCTGGGCGATAAGAGGAAAGACCCGGGCTTATTTTGGAACTTCATCCGATACCCCGGTTCTTCTCCTCCTCAATCAATCCAGTGCCTGTAATATTGCAATATATCGGGAAAGTTCCGGCCTCTGGGCGGTTAAGGATATCACCCGGGTTTATTTTGGCCGGGAGTCTGACATCCCCGTCCCCGGAGATTACGATGGGGACGGTTTGGGAGAGATAGGGATATTCCGCAAAAGCTCGGGGCTGTGGGCTCTCAGAAAGATCAGCCGGATTTACTTCGGATCATCTTCCGATATGCCTGTCCCCGGAGACTATTCCGGTGACGGGACCTGGTCCCCGGCCATTTTCCGTTCCTCATCCGGCCTCTGGGCGATCCGGGGTGTGACCCGGGCTTATTTCGGAAGTGGTTCCGACCTTCCGGTCCCGGCAGATTACGCGGGAAGCGGTGCTGACTCAATTGGTATCTTCCGTTCCACTTCCGGCTTATGGGCGGTGAGTGGTGTTACCAGGGTGTATTTCGGGAGTGCTGGCGATATCCCGGTGACGCGATAGAAGGAGAAGTAATCAGTTATCAGTAATCGGTAATCAGTAGCCGAACCGACCGGTGGATCACTGATTACTGATCACAGCTTACTGATTACTATCTTTTATCTGGGCGGTGAGCGGTGTTACCAGGGTGTATTTCGGCAGCACTGGTGATATACCGGTGACGCGGTGAAGTAGGGAGTAGGAGGGAGAAGCAGGGAAGAGTAGGAAAGTGCATGGAGAAAGAGGGAGTAGTAGGGAAGAATGGGGTTTAGCAGGGGTTCACTGAAAGCTTACTCCGTCCCTGGCTATGCCAATGGGTTCATCAGTTCTTTTATCATCAGTTAGTGTCCACGACTACCTGCCGATCTTTGAGAGATAGGTCCACCACGGGAGCGGTTATTTTCCTGTCACGCTCATTAAGTCGACGACAGAGTTCATCGACGTTTCAAGATAAACTTTTTTCATTCAAATAATATAGCATTCGGAGAGCGGATTGTCATCAAGCATTATCAAGTTTAAAGTGAACTCACTGGTACACGGGGAGATATCTCCGTCATCCGACAGCGGATATTTTCCGATGGCCGATTACTATATCTTCCACAGGCCGTAAGCTGACAGTCACCAGTTAAAGACCGTGTAACCCTGCCGGATAAATTCAGTTGAGACCGGCCCCACATATTCCACCCTGCAACCCATCTTCTCCAACTCTTTGCTTATGCCGTATTTGTCGGAGCAGGCCTTGCAGACATAAATTGTTTTACCAAGGTTTATGATTTCTTTTACCATCGCTTGTAATTCCCTATCCCTGGTTACGAGTTCCGCCGCCGGTCCCCAGAGAAAGATTTTGGCTGCGTCCATGTAACCGCTTCCTGCCGCCCAGTTGGCGTAGAGAAGACCCGTCCACGCTTTTTCCCTCTCCCCGCTGGAAATTACGATCATTACTCGTGCTTCCGGGTTTGCTGCCTTTGTTTCCATGATTATAACTCCTGGTTATCTGTTTATCGGATTGGTTATAGAATACTATTTTTCTCTCCAGTCCGATAAATATTTATTTGACTTTGGCGTCAGATGGTATATATTATGGTATATACTATAAAAGGGAGGATTATTATGAAAACCGCCAAACTATTCACTAATGGAAGAAGCCAGGCTGTGCGTCTCCCGAAAGAATTCCGGTTCTCCGGTTCGGATGTGCATATCAGGAGCTTCGAGGGGATGGTTATGCTTATCCCCCGGGAGCATCCCTGGGAGTCTCTGATAAATAGTCTGGATATGTTCTCTGATGATTATATGAGTGAAAGAAACCAGCCCGAACAGCAGAGGAGGGGTGGTCTCTGATGAAATATATGCTCGATACAAATATATGCATATACATCATCAAAAAGAAACCGGAGAAGGTAATTCGCCGTCTCCAGGAATTAAGTCTGTCTGACATGTGCGTATCCTCAATAACTCTGAGCGAGCTCGAATATGGAGTGGAGAAGAGTGAGCAAAGAGATCGGAACAAGATCGCGCTGGCTAAATTTTTTGCTCCGATTGAGGTTATTGCTTATGATGATCTGGCCTCCGTTCAGTATGGCAAAATTCGATCTTATCTGGAGAAGAATGGTATGCCGATCGGAGCGCTTGATATGATGATTGCCGCTCACGCTCTGGCGCGGGGTTTGGTTTTGGTGACAAATAACGAGCGTGAGTTCAAGCGTGTTCCGGGTTTAAAGATGGAAAATTGGGCTGAGTTGTCTCTCGGGGGGTAGGCTGCCGGTGGTTAGCTTTTGAACTGATTCACCGGCCGGATAAATGCTTGCATCCCGATGCATATCGGGGCCGGCCGGGGTCTGAGATCCTCCGATCAGCATATAGGCGATTCTGCATACCGCGGTTATAACTATCTGCTATTCCTCGAATTGCGACACGGTGGTGCCGAGGGCACCACTATTCACCATTGAGCATGGGATAAGAAGACCATAAAAGGAAAGAAAGGAGCGTGTTAATGAGGACGATTAATTTTAGAACGAACCACCGTTCGGAGATGGTCGATATTACCACTCTGGTGGAACGGGAGATCCTGGCGATGGATATGAAGGATGGTATCTGTATGGTATTTGTTCCGCATACCACCGCCGGCATCACCATCAACGAGAATGCCGATCCCAGCGTTCAATCGGATATCCTGTCGGTGCTCTCCCGCCTGGTCCCAGCCGGGGCCGGATACTCTCATCTGGAAGGAAATGCCGATTCCCACGCGAAGGCATCTTTGATGGGTTCATCGATTCTGGTGATAGTTGAAGGTGGGCGGTTACAGCTTGGAACCTGGCAGGGAATATTCTTCTGTGAGTTTGACGGACCCCGGAATCGTCAGGTATGGATTAGTTTAACGCCAGCGGCGTTAGACTAGTTTTGAACAATGACTAACAAATTTTGGTTGGGGCAATGCCATGAGAATATTCACAGAATGTAATATTTTCTTTCTTGACAACATGCCCTCCCAATGTTATACATAGTGGTATAACATTGGAGGTTTCTCATGATTATGAAGGTATTCAATAAAGGGCAGGTGGTAATTCCCGCCGCGATTCGACACGCTTTAGGCATTGATGTCGGGGATATGCTTGATGTCCGCTTTGATGCTGGAGAGAAAGCGATAGAACTCAGGAAAGTAGAGATATACGAAGCGGAAACATTGGCTGGTTCATTGGCAAAGTACGGGAGAGATAGAGCATTTCCTTCCCGACGGACGATGAATGAAGTTCTGCGGAAGGGGATGGGGAGTGAAACGTAAAGCGGTAGATACAAATGTAATACTACGGTATTTGGTGGAAGACCCGTCTGAGATTAACCCTGAATTTGAGGGGGTATATTCTTTTTTTTCGAAGATTGAGAAAGGTTTGATTTTAGTTGAACTTCTGGAAATTGTGCTGTTTCAGGCCTACTTTGTCCTTATAAGTTTTTATAAAGTCCCTCGCCCGGAAGCTGCCGAGAAGCTACAGAGGTTGGTAAGGTTTAAAGGGTTGTGTATGTCGAAGAAAGATATTGTTCTGGCCTGTCTGGAGATGCTTCAAACTGAGAATCTTGATATTGTGGACGCGTACATTTTAGCCTGGTCAAAAAAGCATGGACTTGATGGGGTCTACTCATTTGATCGCGCTCTCAAAAAGAAGGGATTAAAATTGCTGAAAGTGAAATAAGGAAAAAGATTTCTGATAGGACCTGAATCAGCACGGATCAGATTATCGTATCCAGAAGAATAAAATCCGGAACAATCCTGACGATGTTCTCCGATCGGAGAGAAATGTCAGGATTGTTCCGACTTTTTTTTCAGGGTTAAATCCCGAAGCTGAGGTTTATCTCCATTTTTCCAGTGAGAGGTTTATTGAAGGTGAGCTTTTTAAAGAGCTTCTCCAGCAGCTCATCCCGGCAGGTTTTGCCCCGGTAGGATTTGATGCTCACCGTCATGACTTTTCCCTTCTCCACTTTCAGACTGATGGAGAGGCTTTTTAATTCCCACTTCCGCGCGATTTTGACCAGATCATCTTCAATCCGATTGAGCATGATCTTCTCTATCTGCGCCAGGGTTATCTCCGGCGGAAGCGTGGCCCCGGTGAGATAAATCCGGAGCTCAGTCTCCCCCTGGCCGGTGGTTATTTTGTCTTCTTCACAGAGCAGTGACATGGGCGCGGGAGCGTATGAGGAGCATTTCAACAACCGTCTTCCCGCGAAACCGCCACCCACCGCGTAATCGCTTACTCCCTGAGGGAGGGGGAGGGGCTGCTTGACGGTGACCACCTCGCCGGTCTCCCGGATAATGGTGTCCACGGCCACAAAAGAGGTGTAGTCGGTCATCAGATGGTATTTCAGGCCTAATCCGGTCACTTCATCTTTTATGTCTGAACCGGTTCTCCCGTAATCGGTCAGCCGGGCGATCTTCTCCCGGCCCCAGAGATATTTTAAGGCGGTGTTATTCCGGTTCTCCAGTTCCGGGGTTACGGCAAAGGCCTGCTCGTATATTCCCCGCGCCGTCCGGCCGGTTACAATAATCTGCCCGTCGGGGTTGCGATACTTCCCGAAGAGGATCAGAGGGCGTTCGGCAAAGAGATCGGGAAGGGAAGGGGGCTCCACTTCGTAAGTATCGAACCCTTCGAACTGGACTTTGATATCAGTGAGAAGAGGCGACTCGATGTAGCGCATAAATCTCTGAGCGATCTCTTCCGCCTCTTCCCGGTTGGTGGCCACGAATGGTTCGCCCCGGCCGACTCTGGCCATCCCTTCGATGATGTAACGGTTTACGCTCGAACCGATCCCGAAGGCGAAGAAGTTGGCCTCTCCCAGGTTATCCCGGATCAGGTCGAAAGTCTCTTTCTCCACCGAAACATAGCCGTCGGTGGCCATCACAATGATACGGGATAACCCTTCCCGTTTTTTTAGAGCGATGGCTTTCTTAAGAGCGTTGAGAATCCTGGTTCCTCCGCCCCCCCGTTGAGAGAGGAGCATCTTTATCGCTCTCTCCCGGTTATCCTCCGTTGCCGGAAGCGGGGCGGGGGAGAGGACCTCCGATCCGCCGGCGAAGAAGAGAATATTAAAGTAATCTTCGGGACGGAGGTTTTTGAGGAGCTTATCGATCAGGGTCTTGGAGACATCGAGAGGGAAGCCATGCATGGAGCCGGAGACATCGACAATGAAGAGGTATTCCCGGGGAGGGATCATCATCGGGGTTACCTTCTCCGGCGGTTCCATCATCAGGAGGAAGAAGTTTTCTTCCTCCCCCGGGTAGAGGAGCAGTCCCGACTGGATGGAATCGCCTTCCAGGCTGTATTTGAGGATAAAGTCCCGGTTCCCGCCGTTCTTCTCCGCGGCTGCGAGTGAGATAGTTGCTCTATCCGGTGTCGGTCTTGTTACCGTAACCTGGTGGGACGGCACGGAAAAGTCGGTAATGGGGAGACCGGCGTTTAAATTTATCTTTATATCAAATTGATAAGGCGCGTCTTTCCCTTCGTGGAGATAGGGAGACGCGGTCCAGTTATCCTTTTTCGTCGGTTTCTCTGTCTTCTGTTCCCCGGTGAAGCGGGGGCCGACCACGGTGGGGAACAGGTACTGGTAAACTCCCTCCTCGGGAACAAGAAGCTCGGTATAGCGGACCTCCACCTCCACCACATCCCCCGGCATTATGTTGGCCACCTTCATCTGAAAGAGATTAGGCCGCTCCTGCTCCAGTAACGAGGCCGTTTTGCCATTATTGAGGGCCTCCTGGTAGATCTTCTGCGCCCGGATCTTCTCTTCGATATTTGCCTCGATCACCCGTTCGCCGATTGTCATCTTCATGGCGTGAATGGCGGACTTCGTCCCCAGGGGGAAGATATAGACGGCTTCGATCGTCTTATCCCCGTCATTCTTATAGACCTGGGTAAGCGCCACTTCAGCGATAACCCCGGCGATATCGACCTCCGCCCCGGTTTTGAGGAGGGGAAAACTTTCGACTTCGAGATCCCCCTGAACAAAAAAGTACGGTGATAGGTTTGAATCACCGCTATCCTTTGCAATATCAGCCTGGACAGTGGACCAGGTTAGGATCAGTGAGATTACAACCATGAGACCAAAATATCTTCTATCTTTCATTTCAATTCTCCTTAACTTAGTCAGGCAGCATATTTAACCGCGAAGTTCGCGAATAGAAAAGAATGAACTACGAATTCTTGTCCCGAAGAAAGCGGGGACGCGAATTACACGAATTAACTTAAAATATGTCTGCAATGCTGGTTCAATGCTTGCAAGCTCTTATTTTTTCGCCCTGTCCCGATGTTGTAATCGGGGAAGAAAAAATAAGTTTTCGTTAATACCGACAAGAAAGTTACGGAAAAGTTCCCAAAAAAATATTTTCCGGAGAAATATCCCTCCCCGGCTTTCACATGTAAAGGAACTGCAATCCATTGTGGATTATGAGACCAGTACGGGAACTCCGTGCATCAATACCACGGACTTTCCTCTCACCAAGCAGACCTTTTACTGGAGTTCAACTAGCAACTATATGGCGGGAACCAGTAACCTGGGCTGGGTGGTATCATTTATCAATGGCTCGGTAACCTATAAATTAATAAGTACGGACAGTGATGCCTGCCTCCGCGCGGTTCGCGGCGGACTATAGCCGGCAGCGCGCAACACCTCTCTCTCCGGGAGAGGTGTTGCGCTCTTATCAGCATATCTTTGCTCGGAATGCAGCGTAAGTTTCCAGAGAACCAGTTCTCTCGTAATCCATCCCGATGTAGTAGACAACCCGCGCTCGATCGAGCGCGAGTTGTCTACTGTATCGGGTTGGAGAAATTCGGGCGTGAAGTTAACGTTCTAACCGATAACTTTGCTTGCCGGGGTCATCGACCTCGACTACAGGGGTCCAAACCAAGCGCGGTTGTAGCCGCGGTTGCTGACCGCGGAAGACAAGGCCGAAGTTCTATATTTTGACCGCAGAATCAGGCGCAACCGCGGTAAATCGGGATAGTATCGAACGATAATTGATAAACGCCAGGGTAAGGTTTCAGTGAACCCCGTTGCCCCGTGTTCGGAGAGGCCCCGCCGGCGGCGGGGCCATCGTGTGGCAGCCTAAAGGCAGCCGCTACGAGAGAACGGGGTTCACTGAAACCTTACACGCCAGGATTAATCATGAAAATTTTTCATTTTCATGATCCGGATTAACCGGATCCGGATGGTCTGTTCGGATTCTTCGGGAGGGACCATCTGGTCCAGTTGGAGATTGCTGATTTCGGAAAGTTCTTCCAGAAACGAATGGTAGTGATCCGCCGGAAGCTTGATGGACATTTGTTGGGCAAGATCGGTCATCTCTTCCGTCGAGATTATCTCTCCGCCTTCCCGGGCGATGAGATCTTCCAGTCGGGTAAGCGGCGGCGCTTCGCGGTCCCCCTCCACCTTTACTCCTGAAGAGATGGCTTTATCTTTTCGGCTTCCGCGTGTCCGCATACTAAGAAGAGCCGTACTATGTCTGGACTCCTCCGTGGTGTCACGCGCTTCCGGTTCGATCAGAATCACCAGGTCGATTGCTCCCATCCCTCCGCCCCCGGTTTCATCATTATCCACTCTTTGCGGAGCAGTCTCTTCGTGGAGCAGCAGTACTTCCGCGGGCGGGGAAGCCGGGTTCATTCTTCTTTTTTTGGCAACCATCATCGGTTCTTCAGAACGAGAAAGAGATATAGCCGCACCAGTTATTCTAAGTGACTTGTCGGTCTCCGCTCTGCCTATTTTGGATTCCGCCATCTGGAGTGATGTAACCGATTGTTTCTCGGGAGATATATTCAGGATGTAGACAATCAGCATCGCCGCCGCTGCCAGGCCGGCTACTTCCAGAGGTATTTTGAATCGGATGGGGAATATTATTCTCTTCATCGCGGTCTTAAAAGTGGATTTCTCTTCCAGTCGAGCGTGGACCTGACTTAAGAAGTCCGGGGGCGGTTCAATGTTTTTCAGCGAACCGAGATCATTAAGACAATTCTTCAGGCCGGATAGTTCTTTCGCGCAGTCAGAGCAATCCGAAAGATGTTCTTCCACCAGTGTACACTCCCGTTCACCCAGTTCTCCATCGAGATACTCGGAGAGTAGAATTTTTATTTCTTCACAGTTCATCGTAGAAATTATTTTAATATCTTTTTACACACAGAATAATTATCCCCTAACTTCGGCCCCTTCTTTTTGACAAGACGATTATGGGACAAGACGATTGCCCCTCCATCTCGGCCCATATAAATTCATTCAATTATTCAGCCTCGAATTGTTCTGTCTTTAATTGTCCTGTCCCAAAATCGTCCTGTCAAAATGTTTTTTGAAAATCGTCCTGTCCCAAAATCGTCTTGTCAAAATCATCTTGTTTAAAATAGTAGTACTTTTATTCAGAATAAACAGATGATAATTTTACTCTCAGTTTTTGCCGTGCCCGGGCGAGTTTTGATTTTACCGTGCCGGGGTTCAGGCCGGCTATAGACGCGATCTCCTCATAAGTAAAACCATCAATATCCCGGAGGATAACTACGGTTTTCTGGCTTTCAGGGAGAGAGTCTATTGCCTGCTGGATCAAAATCCATCTCTCTTTTCGGGTCAGTTCTTTTTCCGGAGTTCTTCTCTCGTCTCCTATCTCCAATGAATAGCTCCCGTCTTCCTGATCAACCGTCTGATCGAGTCGCAGAGTTTTCATGCGGCGGCGGTATCCCGCCGAACGGAGTTTATTCCGGCAGGTATTGATCGCGATCCGGTAGATCCAGGTTGAGAAGGAAGACCGGAACCGGAATTTTTTCAAGGAGCGGAAAACTTTGACAAAAACATCCTGAGCGCTGTCATTAGCATCTTCGTAATTCCCCAGGATCCGGTAACAGGTATTAAATACCCGGTTCCGATAATTAATAACCAGTTCATCAAAAGACCGCCCCTCACCGGCCAGGAAGGACCTTATCAGTCTAAAATCTTCTTCAGTATTATTGTCAGTCTTATCCATATAGACATACTTCCAGCAAAAAAGTTCCTCTTCCGGGACAATTAATTCTGGTATATCTTACCGGGTTTCTGAAGTTTTAGCAAATAATTATCAATGTCAACTGAGTAATCCGGTTCAAAAATTTGAAAATGGAGTACTAAGTTATCGCCGAAGGCGATAACTTACCAATATTTAAATATTTGACTACAGGGGAGAATAATGGATAATATATTTTTAAAGCTGAGAAATATTTATATCAGTCTTGTTGCGAAACTAAATTAGTAAACGACTTGAAGTATGTTCCTGTATCGGAATTTCACCGAAATACTTCGGGATCCCGAGTTGTTTAATATTAAGTATCGGGACAATAAACCGAGGATTAAGCGGATTATGTTCTCCCTGATACAGTAAAATTCGTGTAATTCGCGAAATTCGTAGTTCATTTTTTCTTTTAATTCGTGAAGATTCGCGAGATTCGCGGTTTAATTAGTTGCGAAGCTATGTTCTATGGATAATATGTGGGAAATGATATCCCGGGGTCTGGCGGCGGTATCCGGTATCCTGGTAATCTGGTTGGTTATTCTTCTGGTCAAGCTAAAGAAGATCAGGTTCCGCCTTAGATCATTCACCGAAAAAGAGCCGGAATCGAATCCCTCTCCTGACGGACCGAAGACAATGCAGGAATTGGAGGAGGCTCTTCGGGGAGAAAAAGCTCGATCCAACTTCTTTTTCGAGGAGTCCCAATCATTCAATATTATCATTGGAATGGATGGCCGGATCATTGATCTGAACCGCGCGCTTCTTAATATCTTTGGGGTGGAGAAAGAAGAACTGGTCGGAAGAGATGTTATTGAACTGGTTGCCCCGGATCAGAGAGAAGAATGCGCCTCCTACATAAAACGGCATCAGGAGGATAAATACACCTCGAACCAGGAATTTGAGTTCACGGGAAAGCAGGGCGTCCGCCGGATATTATTTGGAGAGCAGCATCTGACCATTGTTCATGATTTTGTTCCGTCAGGAATTCTCATCTCCGGTATTGATGTCACCCCGCTCCGGCAGTTTGAGCTTCAGGAAGGGGAACTCAAGCAGAAGCTGGCTCTGTCCGCCCGGATGGAGACACTCGGTATTATGGCCGGTGGAATCGCGCATGATCTGAAGAATCTATTTAATCCTGTTCTGGCCTACCCTGATATTATTCTACGGGATCTCCCTCCCGATAGTCCCATGGCGGTGCAGGTTACGCGGATCAAAAGCGCGGCTTCCCGCGCGGCGGAATTAATTCTTAATTTTCTCTCCCTGGCCCGCCGCGGCCGGCTCGAACTTCAGCCAATTAATATTAACGATGTGGTTACGTCCTATCACGAATCCATGGGATTTAAAACCATGGAGAGCAGATTTCCCGCGGTGGCCATAACGGTTCATCTCTCCGATACTCTGCCTCCGGTCATGGGATTAGCTCCTCAGCTTTTGAGCGTTATTATGAATCTGGTCCGGAACGGATGTGAGGCGATTGAGTCGGAGGGAGAACTGCGGGTAACCACATCCTGCCGGAAGCTGGATTCTCCTCATAAGGGATGGCAGCAGATCCCCAGGGGGGAGTATGTGGTTCTGCAGATCTCTGATTCCGGGAAGGGGATCAAGCCGGAAGATATTCGCGCTATATTTACTCCTTTCGCCTCGGGGAAAAAGATGGGCAAGTCAGGATCCGGCCTGGGCCTGGTAGTGGTGTCTGGTGTTATAGATGACATGGGTGGATATATTGATCTCCGGTCTGAGCTTGGCCGGGGAACCAACTTTTATATCTATTTACCAACTTTCTCCGAGAAGGATAGCGGCCTGGAGCTGGATCTGACCGGAGTGGAGAGGATTATGGTTGTGGATGATAATGAAGATGACAGAAAAGATACCTGCCGGGTCCTCGATCTACTGGGATATGAGGTAGTATCGTTTTCAGGTGAAGAAGCTCTGGAATATCTCAAAGATCATGGGGTGGCCCTGGTTGTACTCGATCTTATGCTTGAGTTCACCAGCGGACTCGATCTCTATAGTAAAATTATCGAATTCAACCCCGATCAGAAGGCTATTATTGTCAGCGGTTTCTTAAATCCCCTTGACTGTAAAAGAGCCTCATCCCTGGGGATCATCAGATGTGTAGATAAACCGGTGGACCGGCATAGACTGGGCCGCGCGGTTCGGGAGGAGATTGAAAGAAGTTGAAAGTGCCTTAAGTGCCTAAAGTTGAAAGTTGTCGCTTTTGCCTGGATTTTTCGGAAACCGAGGTGAGGCGAACAACTTTTTTATCCGCCATAGCTTTAGCGACGGAGGAAGGCACTTAAGCGCACTTTAGGCACTTTCAACTTCTTTCAAAAGGCACTTTCACCTTTTTTCAAATGGCACTTAAAACTTCAGTAACAAACTACTTCCGGACTGGATAAAATCAGGGAAGGCTTCATCTCCCGAGAAGTCGTTCCAGGTCAGATATCCTCCTAACTCCAGCGAGGGGGGGATATCCCAGTATATCCAGAGGTCTAACTCCCGGGTTTCTACATTGTGGGCCCGGTTCTTCCCCATCCCGAAGGCAGTCTCCACTGTGACAGGTTCAAGGCTGAGTGTGGCATCGAGATAGTAAAGCGTGGCGTGGTTCCGGTCATAAAAAGGGTAATAAGTATCTTTCTCCATAGGGTCGAATGTATCGAATATTCCGGCCATGATATTTCCCTGATCGTCGCTCAGCCAGTAGATCCCGCCCCCGAGAGAAATGAAGTCGCTGTTAACCCCCAGGTGAAAGAGAGCCGATTGTACGTCCTCGTACTCCGGTTTAACCGACCGGGGAACCTGGTTGGCGTGATAGGCATAAATCCCGGTGATAACCCCCGTAAATCCCTCCGTGATCGGGATCTCAGTAATTACTTCGCACCCGCCCACCGCCATCACATTTTCCAGGTATTCAAAATACGGGAGGATCTTTAATGCTTTTACCGGTTTTATATCCCCGGCCAGCGCAAAAAATACATCTCCTGCTCCCTCATTTGCTTCGTTGACATCAACCCAACCGGATACTCCCCAGGCGTTAAAAGCAGTGCGGTCATTATCAATCCATTTGTTGATGACGGAAAAGTAGAACTTCGCGTTTTCTAACGGAGTGAAGGTGAGACCGACTCCCAGATGAGAATCCCCGTCCATGGAGGGGTTTTTCCTGTATTGCTTCCGCCCCCCGATAATCCTACCGATTTTACCGGGAGCGTTGTATTCCAGGTACAGTTCCCGGAAATCAAAGTCCTGGGTAAAGATTTGATCGTAGTAACCGTGCTCTTGCTCCCATAGTTTCTGGACCCCGACCAGCTAGACCTTACTCGAAAAGGTAACAAGCAAAAGTTAACAATATCACGATATTGGAAAAAAAGAAGGAGAAAAAGTTTAGAAAATACTTGTAAAAGTGCCGCAACATGCTATAGTAAGCCAACTAACATCAATCAGGAGGCTACTAATGAAAGCATGTGCGGCACATCATAATCTACCACCTTACACCCTGGTCGGCAACTTATTTTTACCGGTTCCTGATACGGAATTCCACGATTACCTGCTACAAATCGATGAATTTATTCAATTTTCCCCTGAGATTCTTGAAGCAATAGATCAAGATCTGGACAAACACGGAATAAAGGATAA